>JBNRMR010000162.1:0-4076 GCA_050309705.1 Christensenellales bacterium
CCCTTTTAACAACGGGGATCATGTCCTGGGTTATGCTCAGATATGCAGGTTCGGCCATCTTCTCAGAAGCGGACATGTTCAGCCATAGCTGAAAGCCGAACATTCTGCCGGCCTCCTTTGGCATCTCCTGGTGCATTATTCCGCTGCCGGCGGTCATCCACTGGCTTTCACCGGCGAGGATGGAGTCCTTGTTGCCCAGGCTATCTTCATGATCAATCCTGCCGGAGATCAGATATGTGATGGTCTCGATGCCCCTGTGCGGGTGCATGGGGAAGCCGGCGATGTAATCATCGGGGTTGTTGGAGTCGAAGGAATCCAGCATCAGGAAGGGATCGAAATCCTCCACATCGTCGTGGCCGAGCACACGCACCAGCCTTACGCCGGCGCCGTCAATGGCCCTTTTGCCTCTTATCATCTTAACAATTTCACGCTTTACCATTCTTTTGCATCTCCTTTTTATTTATCTTCTTTCCCCTCTTGTGAAGCGTCGAACGGGCCGGCCGAGCCGCTACTCGAACAGATAGCTGGTCATCGAGATGCTGCCCAGCTCGCAGGCGTCGCAGAAAACGGAGATATTCTGTGAATCCCCGGCAGCGCCAAGGGCGTAGAGCAAGGGCGCATAGTGGTCAATGCTCTTAAAGGCAAGAGCCGCAGAAGTCCCAGCCCTTTTGTAGTCGATCACATTATCATAATTTCTGGACAGCACGCTCTTCTTTATGTACAGGTCGAAATCCTCCGCCCAGTCATAGCCGCCCTCCATCTGCCAATTGACCCGCGCCAGATTATGAACCACATTGCCGCTGCCCATTATCAGCACGCCCTGCTCCCTCAGGCTTTCCAGGTGGCTGCCAATTTTGAAATGCTCACCAAGGGGAGCGTTCATGTCTATGCTGAGCTGAAAAACGGGGATATCAGCCTTGGGGAACATGTTGTGAAGCACCGACCATGTGCCGTGGTCAAGGCCCCAGAAGCTGTCCAGCTCGGCATTGCGGCTGGTGATAAGCTCTTTGGTTTTTTGCGCAAGCTTCGGCGCGCCGGGAGCGCTGTACACAACGCGGTAAAGCTCATCCGGGAAGCCGTACATATCGTATATGGTTTGGGGAGGGTCGGCGTTTAGCAGCCTTGTGCCGGGCGTGAACCAGTGGGCGGAAACGGAGAGGATAGCTTCGGGACGGGGCAGCTTTGGCCCAAGTTCTTTCCAGGCGGCGCTAAACTCGTTCTCTTCGATGGCGTTCATTGGGGAGCCATGCCCCACGAACAAAACGGGCATCTTTTTCATGTGATTTACCTCTTTGATAATTGTTATTATGCTTTTTAGCAATTAATATTTGCTATACTTTTATATGCTTCCATTTGCCGCTCTTATACCTTAGATATATTATAACAGCCCTAACCGTTTGGTCCAACATCCAGCTATACCATGCGCCCGCTAGCCCCATCTTCCACACTATCACGAAGAAATAACCCATCACCATTCGCATGCACAAAACGCCTATCATCGTTGAAATGAGAGGCCATTTGGTATCGCCGCCACCGCGAAGGCCGCCACAAAAGGCCATCTGGATTATCTGAGGCGCCGTGAACAGGGCGAGAATCCTTAGAGCGGTGGAAATGTTTGCTATGACATCGGCCTCGTTGCTGAATATTCTGGCGATGGGGACGGGGAAGATCAGCAAAAGCGTCACCAGCACAGCCGACACCAAAAAAGATAGCTTCAGGGCTTCGGAGAAATATCTGTCGGCGATGTCCGGTCTGCCCGCACCTAGATTTTGTCCCACGAGGGAAACCAGGGCGATGCCCAGAGCCTGGCCGAAGTTCACCACATAGCCGTGGATGGACGAGGCGATGTTGTGGGCGGCATATTCGGCGGTGCCAAGGCTTACCACATAGACGGTGAAGGCCGTCAGCCCAACCCGCAGCGCCACCTGCTCGCCTGCGGTGGAAGAGCCGATGCGGCAGACTCTTTTGATGATCTGCCTTTGGGCAATGAACATGTTTTTTACCCTGGGTCTGATCACAAGGGCGCTAGGGCGCAGGATTATCCACAGCGCAATAGTGCATCCGGTGATCTTTGCCACAAGTTGGGCAATCGAAGCGCCCATTATGCCCAAGGAGGGGATCGGCCCAAGGCCGTGAATCAGCGTGTAGCCCAAAACGACATTGACGATATTTGCGATAACGTTAAAATACATCGATAGCCGGGTGCGGCCTGCGCCCCTTAACAGCGCGGCTATTGAAGTGGTTATGGACTGAAAGAAGGAACCGATTGCACAAAAGCGCATGTAAGATGAAGCCATTTGAAAATAGTCCGGGGTGGCTCCAAGCCAGAGAATGAAAAAACTACCGAAGAAAAAGAGTATGACGCTTGTTATCAGGCCAAAGGCAATGGACAAAAGCAGTGTTTGTTCGGCGGCTTGTCTTGCGGTCTTTTCATCATGGCTGCCTAAAGAACGCGCCACAAGAGCTGTCCCGCCCACGCAAAAGGCCTGTATAACCACGTTCGGGATCATAATCGGCTGGTTTGTGATGCCGATGGCGCTAACGGCCTCTTTGCCAAGGGAGGCGATCATTATCATGGTTATAACGCCTATGAGAGAGCCCAGTATAAGCTCAAGGGCGCAGGGCCACGAAAGCCTGTAGAGATCCTTCCTCATCTCCTTGCGCGAGGGGATTAGCAAGTGTGGGCTTAACTCAGCCTCCACGGCCGAAGAAGTGCCTGCTGAATTCATTTTTTATGCCTTTCACCAAATTAAATTATGTATAAAGATTAACACAGTCTTAACGCCATGTCAATTTGGAGGAGTACGTTCGAGGGCTCTGCCCTCAAGCTCCCGCCAAAGGGTTCCCCTTTGTAATCCCTTATCATGGGGTCAAGGGGAAAGTCCCCTTGCGGGTGCAGGGCAGGGCCTGCATCGTCTCCCGATATCCCCGCACAAAAAACGGCCGGGGACTTGCCTCGACCGTTGCTTTCGTTTAAATTTATTTCGCTGTGATATACCCCTTAGCGGTGAGCAGCTCAGCCATCAGCAAAGCCCCACCGGCAGCTCCTCTTAAAGTGTTATGGGAAAGGGAGATGAAGCGGTAATCGTAGCCGGCGTTGTCCTGGCGCAGCCTGCCCACGGATATGCCCATGCCGTCTTCCAGATCCCTTTGCAGCTTGGTCTGGGGCATATTGGGTTCTTCGAAATAAGTGATGAACTGCTTGGGCGCGCTGGGCAGATTAAGCTTTTGAGCCTCACCCTGGTAGTTTTGCCAACGCTTTTTAATCTCGTCGATGGAGGGCTTTGTGGCAAACTTCACGAATGCAGCCGCCAGATGGCCGTCACTGACGGGCACGCGGATGCACTGGGCGGTTATGGCGGGGGTAGCGGCGTCCACGATCTCATCGCCCACGATCTCGCCCCAGATCTTCAGAGGCTCTCTCTCGCTCTTTTCCTCCTCGCCGCCGATGTAGGGAATGATGTTATCGATGATCTCAGGCATGGTTTCAAAGGTCTTGCCCGCTCCGGAAATGGCCTGATATGTGCAGACGGTCACGCTTTGGGGTTCAAAGTCCATCAAGGGCTGAAGAGCAGGCACATAGCTTTGAATGGAGCAGTTGGGCTTCACAGCCACGAAGCCGCGCTGGGTGCCAAGGCGCTTGCGCTGCGAGGGGATGATGTCCGCGTGGCCCGGGTTCACTTCCGGCAGCAGCATGGGAACATCAGGCGCGTCTCTTAGTGCGCTGTTGTTTGAAACGACGGGGGTCTCAGCCTTGGCATAGGCATACTCCAGGTTTTTGATATCCTCCTTGCTGGGCATGTCTATGGCGCAGAAGACGAAATCGCACAGCGCGGCGACTTCGTCCACATTGGCCGCATCGTGGATCATCATTCCTTTGACTTTTTCCGGCATGGGTTCGTCCATATGCCATCTTGCACCCACGGAATCGCCGTAGGTTTTGCCCGCGCTGCGCTGGCTGGCTGCCAGGGCGGAAATCTCATACCAGGGGTGGTCAGCCAGAAGAAGAACGAAACGCTGGCCCACCATTCCGGTGGCGCCTATAATACCAACTCTAAGCTTCTTGTTCATGTTTG
>JBNRMR010000163.1:0-17315 GCA_050309705.1 Christensenellales bacterium
CGCTTCAAGATAATGATAGCTTCTTTCCATAGCTGGCTCCAGCTCCATCTCATCAACGCGGGCGATGGCTTCTGCAAGTGCGGCAGGATTGTCCATGTGATCGCCATCCTGGATGCCCAGTTCTTCCAAGGTTTTCCTGCCGGCGGTGAAGGCATATTCACCATCGATCAGCACATCGAAGCGGCTGCGGAAACCTTTGCGCTTTTCAAGGCCTATGGTCAAGACTGCATCTCCGGAATCACGGTGTGGACGCTTTCGCGCAGCATACTTTCGCGCAGGCGGTAGAGCTTTGTGGAAAGGTCCACCTTGTATATGTGGGGTTTTGTGAGCCGCTTGTATTGCGTCCAGAAGGTTGAAAGCTCCTTGGCGGCATATTCGTATATTTCATCCAGGGCGGGGGGGCTGTAAACCTGACGGCCGTCAAGGAAAACGGGAATCAGCAGATCCTTCACCCAATACTGGCCGCTTTGAAGGGTCATGGATTTCCATGTGTTCACAGGGTCGAATATGGTGAGGGCTTTGTTCAGGTCTATCTCCTCGTCATGCAGGCAGATCAGATCCGCCAGAGCCATATTGTCCGTTCCGTATATTCGATACAGCTTTTTCTTGCCCGGGTTCGTCATCTTTTCCGGGTTTTCGCTTATCTTCATCTTCGGCACCAAAACGCCGTCTTCAATTTCGGCAGCCATCTTGTACACTCCGCCCAGAGCCGGGTTGTCGTTGGATGTGATAAGCCTTGTGCCCACGCCCCAGGAGTTGATCTTCGCGCCCTGGGCTTTCAGTTCCCAGATGATATGCTCGTCCAGATCGTTGGAGGCGGTGATGGTGGCATTGGGGAAACCGGCCTCGTCCATCATTTTGCGGGCCTGAATGCTAAGGTATGCAAGGTCGCCGCTGTCCAGGCGGATGCCCAGAGGCTCGTAGCCCTTTGCACGCAGCTCCTTAAAGACAGTGATTGCGTTGGGAACGCCGCTTTTCAGTGTGTCGTAGGTGTCCACCAGCAGCAGGCAGGCGCTGGGATATGTCCTTGCATAGGCGCGAAAGGCTTCAAGCTCGCTGGAAAAGCTCATGACCCAACTGTGGGCATGGGTGCCTTTCACCGAAACGCCGAACATCTCGCCGGTTAGAACATTGCTGGTGCCCTTGCAGCCGCCGATTATGGCTGCCCGTGCGCCATAGATGCCTGCGTCCGGCCCTTGTGCGCGTCTGAGACCAAACTCCATCACAAGATCACCCTGGGCCGCCTGAACAACTCTGCTTGCCTTCGTGGCGATCAATGTCTGATGGTTGATAATATTCAGCAGCGCAGTTTCGACGAGCTGCGCCTGCATTATCGGTGCTTCCACCCGCACGATTGGCTCGAAGGGGAAGACCAAAGTGCCTTCGGGGACGGCGTATATGTCGCCCTCGAAGCGCATGTTGCGAAGATAGTTTAAAAAATCCTCGTCGAAGCATTTCAGGCTGCGAAGATAGGCAAGGTCATCTTCCTCGAAGTGGAGATTGTTGATGTATTCAACCAACTGCTCCAGCCCGGCGGCGACGGCATAGGCGCTGTTCTCGTTTGTACGCCTGTAGAAAAGGTCGAACACGGCGCGCTTGTCAGCCATGTTCTCGCGCATATAGCCGTACATCATGGTTAGCTGGTAAAAGTCCGTCATCATGGTTAAATTACGCATTATATCCACCTCTGTAAATTATTTGACATGAATTAAAAAGAAAGACGAAAAAAGAGGGCAAGAGGGCCTGCCTCCTGCCGCGCTGGTTTGTTTAGTTGTCGTCGCTGTCAGCTTCCGGGGCAGGTGCGCACTCATCGTAGGCGTGCTCGTCAGCTTCCTGAGCCCACATATTTTCACCTTCATTAATATTGAAAACCGGCAATTCGTCTTCCACAGCGGCTTCGGCCCGGGCTTCATCTTCCGCAGGTTCTTCTGCTTCTGCTTCGGCTTCGGCTTCGGTTTCGCTTTCGCTTTCCTCAACAGATGCTGCCAGCTCCTGCTGTTCGTCAGCCTGCTGTGGCAGATCCTTCCCCCTGAAGTGCTGAACCAGAAGATATATGAGCCCGGCGGCAAACATGACCCCCGAAAGCACCTGGGAAACCCTGAAGGAGCCCCACCAAAGGCTGTCCATCCGCCAGCCCTCGACTATCATTCTTTCAAAGCCGTAGAGCACCAGATATAGAGCGAAGACATTGCCATTTCTTTTAGACCTGCGCTGGAACCAAAGGAGCACGAAGAAAGCCAGAATGCACCAGGCTGACTCGTAGAAAAATGTGGCCATGTGCCAGTTGCCAGTGGCGGGAATGAACACGGCGGCCGGGAAAAACTGCCAAGCAGGGTTGGTGATGACGTTCCCATAGGCCTCCTGGTTGAAGAAATTGCCCCACCGGCCAAGACCCTGAGCAAGTATGAGGGAGGGGACGATGATGTCAACCAGCTTCCAAAACGCAATTTTCTTCCAACGGCTGTATATGAACACTGCGAGGAGCCCGCCGATTATCGCGCCGTATATAGCCAGCCCCCCGGAGCGAATGTTTACCGCGTTTTTAAGGAAGCCAACGAAGGAGCCAGAGTAGAAAGTGCCCCACTCGAAGACGATGTAGTATATTCTTGCAAAGACTATGGCGATGGGAATGCACAAAAGAGCGAGGTCGACGATGCTGTCGGGGTTAAGACCGACTCTTTTCGCCTCTTTTGAGCATAGCAATATGGCCAGCAATGTTGCAAATGCAATGATTATTCCATACCAGTTCACCGAAAGTCCGAACAAGTTAAATGCGATGGGGTTGACATTTGGCATAGTCTGCTCCTTTCCGGGCGCTTATTAGGCAAATTTTGCATCTATAGGCCCGGTTAAACTGCGGATATGGCTGTTTTATTGCACCTGGTTTGGCGGCGGACTTTTCTGTGAGCCGCAGGCACAATCTACTGTGATAGATTGCTAAACTTATTATACCACTGCGGTATTTTTTGTCAACGAAAGGGGATAAAAAAAGCCCGTTACAGGCTGAAAAATTCTGCGGCCTTGATCTTTCGATCAATGCAGAAATGGCAGTAATCAGTCAGTATTTTGCGCAGGTTTCTCAAGGAGGATTCATCCAGAGGGGGAATTTCCAGCCTTTCCCGAGCCGCGCGAAGGAAGCGGAGCATATCTCGAGAAATATCGGGGGCCTCCGGCGCGCAGCGGTGGCAGCAAAGGCCGCCCCTAGCGGCGGAAAACTTCGGCACGCCCCTGTCCGCACCGCAGGAAGCGCAAAAATCAATCTGGGGTGCAAAGCCCAGCTCGTCAAGCATCAGCAACAAAAAGCGGTTGAACGTGACTATGGGGCCATCCTCGCCGTAGGTTAAGTGTGAAAGGGCTTCCATCAATAAGCTGAAAAGCCCGGTCAGGCTTTGCCCCGGCTGTATGACGGCCTCGCACAGTGCGCAAAGATATGATGCGTGGACGGTGATGTCAAAATCGCTTATTCCGGCGAAATAGTTGGCGTCAGGCGAAAAGGAGCGAACGCTCATGCGCCCGCCCTTTGAACTCAATACATATTCCCCGCAGGCGAAAAGCGCACTGGCGCTTCTAAGCTTGCTCCTTTGGGAAAGAGCGCCGTGGGCAACGGCGGAAAGCCTGCCATGCTCGCCGGAGAATAGAGTGAGTAATCTGTGGTTGTCTTGGTAGGCCAGGCTTCTGAGCACAATGGCCTTCGTGATGATTTGTGCCATGGTTTTGGTTGCCTTCTCGGTTCATTTTATATTAAAAACCGGTGTTTATTGATGTGTTGTTCAGCACGCCACTATCATCGATCTGCTTTTTCAATATGTCGTAATTCTTCACAAAATCCGGCTCTTCTTCATAATAATAGCGGTCATAGAGCCACTGGATCATCTTTGCGGCGTTTTCCTTGTTGCCGCTATATGAGGGGATGAGCAGCATCTTGCTTCGGTTATCGACAAAAAAGTCCAGAATGAGCCCGTACATATTGTCTGCAGGGATGGCGTAAACATGCTCGACGTTATCAGACTCGTCGGAATACACAGCCTCGGCGATGTTTTTCATCGTGACTTTACTAAGGTCCATATTTTCGGTGTTGATTAAGCCTGCTTCAATGTATTCATCCAAGGGCTCGGCGATCATCTCCTTGACAAAATAGCTGAGGTAGGACCTGTCGACGATGTAGACGTCGCCCTCGTTGGCGGCAAGGGTAAGCATGAACTTCTGCTGGCCCTCGTAGCTGGTGACAGGAGTGCTGTAGATGTCCACCAACTCCATTTCCGGGAAGGCGGCCTGGGCATCCTCGATTGTGGTGCTGTCCTGAGAGGGGCTGTAATAGTCGTCCATTACATAGACAATAATCTGCTTTTCGGGTGGGGGAATATATCTGGTGACCTCAAAAAGCAGGCTTAGGCCGGCAAAGGATATAATGGCAAGGCTGATGTAAATAAAAGCCTGGTATCTGAAGTGGTTTTGAACGTATGACTTTGTGACTTTTTGCTTCAAAGCGATCAGCTCCGTACTTTAGTTTTGTATGCTCAATTTGTTTCTATTAGATAGAGTTCGCTTATGGAAAGTAAGGCCATTAGGGGGCCCCACCCGCCCACGGAAACCGAGCCGCCTTGCCCGGCGGCCGCTTTCCTCCCGCGCGGCCTCGCAGAACCGTCGCTCATTTATTTACGCGCAGTTTAAACTTCATGGAAAAGCAACAGCACGCCAAAGCCTCGGCTTCAGCGTGCATGGTATGGTTTAAACTCGTGGCTTCATGGTGGGGAACAGCAGCACGTCGCGTATGGAGGGGCTGTCGGTCAAAAGCATGATCAACCTGTCCACTCCAAAGCCCAGACCTCCCGTGGGAGGCATGCCATATTCCATGGCGGTGAGGAAGTCCTCGTCCACCTGGGCGGTCATGGCGCCCTCAGAGTGGCGAACATTCACCTGGGCTTCAAAGCGCTCCCTCTGGTCGATTGGGTCATTCAGCTCTGTGAAGGCGTTGCCGGCCTCTCGGGCGTAGATGAAGAACTCGAAGCGCTCTGTGAACAGGGGATCGTCCTGCTTGCGCTTTGCAAGGGGGGATATCTCCACCGGATAATCAGTTACAAATGTGGGCTGAATCAGGAACTCTTCGCACTTTTCATCGTATATGGCGGCCAGGCATTCACCCTTTGTGAAGTCTTTGCGGCATTCTATGCCCATTGCCTTGACGGCGGAGCGGGCCTCCTCATCGCTTTGCCAGCTTTCGTAGTCCACCCCCGTGTATTCCTTGACGCATTCCTTCATGGTCATGCGCCGCCAAGGGGGCGAAAAATCTATTTCGGTGCCTTGATAGGTGATCTTCAGGCTTCCGCAAACCTTTTCCACCACATAGCAGAAAAGCCGCTCGATCAGGTCCATCATGCCGTGATAGTCGGTGTAGGCCTGGTAAAATTCGCACATGGTGAACTCCGGATTGTGAGAGGAGTCCATGCCCTCGTTGCGGAATATGCGGCCGATCTCAAAAACCCTGTCGATGCCGCCGACTATCAGCCGCTTGAGGTATAGCTCCAGCTCAATGCGAAGATACATGGGCAGGTCCAGGGCGTTAAGGTGGGTGATGAAAGGCCTTGCGGCGGCGCCGGTTTCAAGGGTGTGCAGAACCGGGGTGTCCACCTCCAGGAAGCCTTCGTTTGTCAAAAACTCGCGTATGGAGGAGATAATTTTCGAGCGCTTGTAGAATGTGTCGCGCACAGCAGGGTTGATTATAAGGTCCACATAACGCTGGCGGTAGCGCAGATCGTTATCCCTCAGACCGTGGTATTTTTCAGGAAGCGGCAAAAGCGACTTTGAAAGCAGGCTCAGATCAATGGCATGGACGGAAACTTCCCCGGTGCGGGTTTTGAAAACGGTGCCGCTTATGCCGATGATGTCGCCAATGTCCAGCTTTTTGAAGGCGTCGTAGGCCTCCGTGCCAATGTCGTCGCGCTTGATGTATATCTGTATGCGGCCGGCGCCGTCCTGAATGCGCGCAAAAGAGGCCTTGCCCATTATGTGCTTGCCTATTATGCGCCCGGCAACAGCCACCTGCTTTCCTTCCAGTTCGTCATAGGAAGAAAAAATGCTTTCGCTCAAATGGGTGAAGTCAAACTTGGTTATTGAAAAGGGATTGCTTCCGGCGTCCTGGAGAGACTTAAGCTTTTCTCGCCTTATCAGCGACTGTTCGGAAAGCTCCCTTTGGTAGCTCTTTTCGTCAATCTGTTCCTGCTCTTCCTGAGCGCGAATATCCTGGTTATCGTCCACTTTACTTCCTCCGGGAATGTCTTTTGTATTTTTGCTTTGCCAAATCAAAGGATGGCCAGCACCTTCAGCTTCATGCTTCCATAGGGCGCGTGGGCCACAACCACCTGGCCGAGGGTGGAGCCGATAAGGGCCCTGCCCACAGGGGACTCGTTAGAGATCCTGTTGTTTGAAGGATCCGCCTCGGCGCTGCCCACAATGGTGTAGGTCACTTCCTCATTGAACTCCTCGTCATATATTTTGACGGTGTTGCCAATGTTCACAAAGTCTGTGTTTATATCATCCTCGTCAATCACCTTGGCCATGCGAAGAGTGTTTTCAATCTTGATTATCTTGCCTTCAATGAAGGCCTGCTCGTTTTTGGCCTCGTCATATTCGGCGTTCTCGGATATATCACCGAATGAGATGGCCGTCTTTATTCTCTCCGCCACCTCCTGCCTTTTAACGGACTTGAGCTCGTCAAGCTCCTGTTCCAGTTTCCTGATTCCTTCCGGTGTCAATATGACTTCATTAAAAGAGCCATTGTTAGTCTTGCTTATTGCCAAACTAATCCCTCCGATTTCCATTGCACGATATTTATGAATATATGAGGCGCTCATTGCAATATGCACTGCGCCTCCCGAAACAATATTATTCATGCTTGCCGAATTAAAAAACCCTTCGACATTTTCCCATTATGCCCCTTGGCCGGAGCGGGAAAAACCGAATGATTAATGTTGCTTCGCCAATAAACAACGCGGCGAGTATTGTCTTATACTCACCACCGCTAATTATTCTAATACATTATACTCACCGACATATCAAAAGTCAAACAATAATGATCAAAAAGATGTAAAAAAACTGTGAATATAAGCTCTTTATTATGCTTTTTTAGCGGCGCGCCAGGGGGCTTTGGCTGCGCCCTAGGCCCCTATGGACAAAAGCCCGCAAAAACCGGCTATTTTTAGTAATATCATGAATTTATGCGCATACTCTTGCGTATATATCATTGTGTAAGGAGGAATATGTATGCCTTTTGATTCAAGCAAAAAGATAATTACAGCATATGACGGCGCGGCCAGCGCCAGGGAACAGGTTCTTATCGAGGGAACCGCGCTGCTTCCGGGCATAACGGGGGGGGCGAAGATACTGCATGCCGATGCCAGGGCCGAGATCATCTCCTCCGAGGTGCAAAATGACCGGCTGGCTGTGGGCGGGACAGTCGCTTTTGAAATCCTCTACACCGGGGGCGAGGATAAGAAAGCCGCGGGAACGAAGGCGCAATATACCTTCAGCCACATACTGGAGATGAAGGGGGCCAAGCCGGGAATGCAGGTGAGCGTCCAGCCCCGGGTGGAGACCATCACAGCAAATGCCGGTGGCTCCAAGGCAAATCTTAGGGCGGTGTTGACTCTGGAGGCAAACGCCCACTCCATCCACAGCGAAGAGGTGCTAAAGGAAATTTCCGGGGCGGAGTTTTACAGCCTGCAAAAGAATATCAGCGTCTGCAACACTGTTGGCACCGGCCAGGCCAGGATGCTTTTAGAAGCGGAAACTGAGCTGCCCTTCGCTGCCCAGGCGGAGGAGATCGTCTTTTCCACCAGCAATGTGCGGGCTCTTAACGTGACCACATATGACGACCGGCTAACAGTGGAAGGGGAATTGGTCATCGACGCCTATTACCTGATTCCCTTGACTGACAAGCCCGTCGCCAAAAGCAGGCACACATTCCCCTTTGAAACGCAAGTCGCGGTGGACGGCCTTTCAGCAGGCAGACATGCTGATGTGGAAATCAACTTCACGGACTCTGCCCTGAGCATACTTGAACTCGCAGAGGACGCACCGAAAAGCCTGAGGGTGGAAGGCGTTTTGACGGCATCGGCAGTTTGTGAGGAAACCTCGGTCATATCGGTGCTGGAGGACGCGTTTTCCACATCCAAGCAGACAGCGACACTGGAAAAGAAGGTGATGCCCCTTAAAACAGGCACTTTTTCCCAAAGCGGAAACGACACCGTGAAAATCACTTTCTCTCTGGATGAAACAATGCCCAAAATAGGCACAATGCTGGCGGTTTTTGCCAGGCCAATTGACTACGAGATAATCCCGCAGCCGAAAGCAAATGCTGCTGGAGCTTTGGAAATCACCATCGTGTACTTGCCTGACGGAGGCACATTCCCTGTCTCGGCCAAGCAGGAGTTGCCCTTTGAAGCGAACTTCGACTTCGCTGTTCCCGAAAACGCCAGCACCAAGATATCAGTGAGGGATGCCGATGCCACCCAGACCGCATCCGACCAGGTTGAGCTTCGCGTGCAGCTTGTTCTAAGCGCCAAGGCGGATATAATCGAGGAAGCGGAGCTGGTGGTGAGCGCGGAGCCGGCGGCCAACAGCCTTCCTGAAAAGAGCGCCATCAGCATATACTTTGCCAGAGAAGGGGATACGCTGTGGTCGGTGGCAAAACAATACCTGATGCCCGTTGATACCCTTAGAAAGTTCAACCCCGAACTGGACGACAGGCCGGACACCAGCAAACTAACCGCAGGCCAAAAAGCAATCCTCTACAGGAAAGGTATCTCCTAGACAGCACTGACAACAGGAAACGACGCAGGGCATCGCTCCGCGTCGTTTTCTTGTGCAATGTGGAGGTTTACTGTCAAGGGCAGAGCTTAGCGGCTTTATAACAGTATCTCATTCAACGAATCCAGCAAGTATTGCGCGTCGGAAAGTGTGTTGAAGGCCCCGGGGCTAATGCGGACGGCGCCCTGCTCCATTGTGCCCATGAAGGCGTGGCATCCGGGGGCGCAGTGAAGTCCGGCCCGCACTGCGATGTTCCTCAGGTTCAGCTCGTCGGCGATAAGGCCTGATTGAACATTCTTATAGTTAAATGAAATTACACCCACTCTCCTGTCGAAATTGTCCGTTCCGTATATTTTCACGCCTTTTATGCCGCTTAGGCCCTCATATATGAACTCGCAGAGGCGGCGTTCGTTTTGGCGGATATCCTCCTTGTTTTTTCTGACAAAGCGCATCCCTGCATATAACCCGGCGATACCGGGGGTGTTCAGGGTGCCGCTTTCAAATCTTTCGGGCATCTCATGGGGCTGATATAGAAGCTCGCTGCTGGTGCCGGTTCCGCCCTCCTTCAATGTGTCGGCGGATATATCTGAGGAAATATAAAGAAGGCCGGTACCTTGGGGGCCGTAAAGACCCTTGTGCCCGGCAGTTGCCAGCATGTCTATGTTCATTTTTTGAACATCTATGTCCAAAACGCCTGCGCTCTGGGCGGCATCCACCAAAAAGATAATGCCCCGGGCGCGGCACAACGCACCGACAGCGGCGATGGGCTGCACGGTTCCAAGGACGTTTGAGGCATGAGTGAGGACGATGAGCCTTGTCCGGCGGTTTATCGCGGCGGCAACGGCCTCCGCGCTGATTATGCCGTCGGGCCTGGGGGCAACCACTGTGAGGCGAATGAAGCCTCTTTTTTCCATTGTCTTAAGGACTCGAAGGACGGAATTGTGTTCAATTTGGCTGGTGACCACATGCATGCCCGGGCGCAAAACGCCTTTGATGGCGGTATTAAGAGCATCGGTGCAGTTGAAGCAGAAAACGCAGTTTTCGACCTGAGGGGCATTTATCAGCGAGGCTGCAAGCTCCCTTGCTGTGTAGACCAGCTTTCCGCAGGCCAGCGACATCCTATGGCCGCTTCTTCCCGGGTTTGCGCATATTTTTTCCATCGTTGCTTTCACTGTGCTGTAGACCGAGGGAGGCTTTGGGAAGGTTGTGGCCGCGTTGTCAAAATATATCATGATACCACCGCTTTCATGGAAACAAGTTTTCACACAAGTTTTCTTTTTTCCGTATAGTATATTGCGGCAGGTAATCTAAAAATGACCTGGCGTGTAAGGAGAGGTTGTATGTTCCGTCAGGAAAAGTTTGCTATAGCTGCCTTCCGCTCGCGTTCATCCGTGCAGAAGTTTGAAATGACTTTAAGACGCAGCAAGATACCCTGCCAAATCATTGCCACGCCAAGGGATGTGGCGATAGGCTGCGGACTTTCTGTCAGCTTTGAAGCGGGTAGGCTATATGACGCGATAAAAGAATATAAAAGAACATATCCTTCGAACCTGATAGGATTTTACATCGTGGAGCGGAATGGAGGAAGAACTTCCGTAAGCCCGGTCTCGCTGTCGCGGTAGGAACGGGGCGCGTCCTTTAGCTGCGCCGGCGGGCCCCACCCACCCACGCAAAAAAAGGCCGGAGTTCCGGTCTTTTTTTGCTCCCGCGCGGCCTGCGCAAAGATAAAAAGCTTTATTTAGGCAGCAATTACGCTGCTGACTATGTTATATAGGCATATTGCCATTATCAGACAGAGCACGCCCTGGAACATATGGACAGCCTTTTTGGAGGAGCTGCGCTTTAGGATTTCGCTGCCAAGAGCCCCGCCAATGATCCCGGCGATAATCATGGCCACCAGCGCCGCAGGATCAAACGAGGGGATATTTCCGGTCGCTGCCGTGAAAACGATGCTGGTCACCTGGGAAAGCATTATAATGAACAAAGACCCCACGGCGGCGTCCTTTGCATCCATTGAAAAAAGATAAAATAAAATTGCCAGGTTGAATGGCCCGCCGCCTATCCCCAAAAAGGAGGAAATGACTCCCAAAATGAAGCCGGTGATGATGATTAATGCACAGCTTTCTATGTTGTGGCTCTTCACGTGGCTCTTATTTAGAACATAAATGAACACTGCCAATGTCAGCAGAAGCAGCAGGACCGATTGCATGAACGTAAGGAGTGCATCATTTGCGAAGGAGTCCTTTATTACATCGAAGGCCAGCTTGCCCAAAACGCCTCCGACAGCGGCGCCTAAGCCGAGAAGAGACGCCATTTTCATAAGTGGCCCGTGGCAGTTTTTTCGGACTCTTATCAGAGAAACGCAGGACATGGAAAGTACTGTGCAGCCCGAAAAAAAGCTGACGGCGGATACGGGCAAGATCCCCAAGGCGTCAACTGCAGGCTTGATTATTATTCCGCCGCCTATTCCTGTGGCCGAGCCCAGAGCGGATGCGACGAAGGCGATGAGAAACAGCAGATAGATCATACAAAACCCTTTCAAAGAGCAATCAAGCTTCACTATATCAGATTTGCTAATTATTTGCAAAGATGTTGACATTGAAAAAATAATATGTATAATATATCATGAGATAACGCGATGACGAGGACAGCGTGCTGTAATTCCGTTTAAAGAGAGCCGGCGAATGGTGCAAGCCGGCAGCGAGAAGGCAGCTCCACTCACCTCCAAGCGGCTTCAGGAACGGCCTTTTGGCCCAGTAAATGAAGACGGGCGCCCGCCGTTAAAAGGGTAAGCGCATGATGGTGCGTGAATGAGTATCAAACAGAGTGGTACCGCGTTGGTTTTTCCACCGCCTCTGGCATAATGCCCGTGGCGGTTTTTTATATCCGGCTTTATATAATCGGCCTATGGCCGGCATCTCAGGGAGGAATTTATGAGCATTATTAGAGACAAGCTGATGGAGATGACCATTGGCGACTTGGTTGACATGCAGGCGGAGAAGTACCCCGACAACGACTGCATCGTATACCCCTTGGAGGAGAATATCCGCTGGACTTACAGTGAGTTTCGCGATATCTGCAACAAAGTCGCCAGGGGAATGCTGGCAATGGGCATCAAAAAGGGCGATCATGTGGCCATATGGGCCACGAATGTCCCCGAGTGGCTGATATTGCAATACTGCAGCTGCAAGATCGGCTGTGTGCTGGTGACTGTCAACACCAACTACAAGCAGTTCGAGCTGGAGTATTTGCTCCGCCAGTCGGACACCTCCACGCTGTTCATGGTGGGGGGAATAAAGGGCAATGACTATTTGCAGCATATAAGGGGAATCTGCAAAGATCTCGGTAATGCGGACAGAAATGACATAAACGAAAAGGCGCTGCCCATGCTCAAGCGCATAGTCTTCATTGGCGCAGAGGAAAATACTCCTGCGGGCATGTATAATTTCAACGAAATATACGGCTTTGCTCAAAGCGTTTCCCAAAGCGCGGTGGACGAGATACAGCGCTCGCTGGACATCCACGATGTCATCAACATGCAGTACACATCGGGCACCACCGGCTTCCCGAAGGGAGTCATGCTCACCCATTACAATGTGTTGAACAACGGGCTTTTGATAGGCGACTGCATGGAGCTGACCGAAAAGGACAGGCTGTGCATACCCGTGCCTCTGTTCCACTGCTTCGGCTGCGTGCTGGGCTCCATGGCGGCCATGACCCACGGCACCACGATGGTGATGGTGGATCATTTTAATCCAATCCATGTGATGGAAGCTGTCCAGAGGGAGAAATGCACGGGCCTTCATGGTGTTCCCACCATGTTCATATCGATACTCAACAACGAACGCTTCGATGATTATGATTTTTCCAGCCTGCGCACCGGAATAATGGCCGGTTCTCCCTGCCCGATAAAGGTGATGAGGGAAGTGAACGACAGGATGAACATGAGCGAGATCACAATCGCCTACGGCTTGACGGAATCATCGCCGGTGTTCACACAGACCAGGACCGACGACCCCATGGAGATGCGGGTTTCCACAGTGGGCAAGCAGCATCCCTTTGTTGAAGTGAAGATTGCGAGCCCTGAGACCGGCGAGGAAGTGGGCTTCAACGTCCCCGGGGAGATCATGACGCGCGGATATCACATCATGAAGGGTTATTACAAGATGCCCGAAGCCACAAAGCTGGCCGTCACTGAGGACGGGTGGCTCCACACTGGCGATCTGGGGACAGTGGATGAAGAAGGCTATTACAAGATCACAGGGCGGCTGAAGGACATGATAATCCGCGGCGGCGAGAACATTTATCCCAGGGAGTTGGAGGAGTTTTATTACACCCACCCGAAGGTGAAGGATGTGCAGGTTGTGGGCGTGCCGGATGTGCGCTATGGCGAAGAGGTCATGGCATACATCGTTTTGAGCGATGGCGAGACCTCCACCGAGGAGGAAATGATCGAGTTTGCAAGGCAGGGCCTTTCAAAGTTCAAGGCGCCAAGATATGTGCGCTTCATTGACGGCTACCCCACCACAGCTTCAGGCAAGATACAAAAATACATACTGCGGGAGATGGGTATAAAGGACCTGGGGCTGGAGGAAGTGGCCTGCATAGAAACGGCGTAAATTAAGGCGTGTTGATTATGGCGGTGGCGCCCATTTCAGCGCACTTTTACCCTACAGGGCATTGCTTTCCTTACAACAGCAACGGCATTTTTGTGGAAAGCGCTTTGCTTGGCGCAAAGCGGGAAGTTTCTGGCGGCTCGGGTAATGTTAACATCTTCTGGAGAAAAGGGGCGAAAATGATAGGTTTTTACGGAAGTCGGGTTATCGCGGCGGTTAAGGATGATGAAGGCATTGAAGCCGCCGCCCGCAGTGAAGTGCCCGCGGTTTTTCTGCTGGGAGGGGACATCATGGGGCTGGAGCGACAGGTGACCCTCCTTCGTGAGAGGGGAAAGAAGGTGTTTTTGCACGCCGATCTTGCGGAGGGCATTGCATCAGACTTAAAGGGCATACGCTTTATCGCTAAGCGCATAATGCCCGACGGCCTTATATCCACCAGGGGATCGCTGCTGAAATACGCCAGGAGCGAGGGGCTTTTGACCATACAGCGCTTGTTTTTGGTGGATTCGTCCTCCCTGGAAACGGGCAAGAGAATGGCGGAAACATCCAAGCCGGACTTTTTGGAGGTGCTGCCCGGACTGGTGCCAAAGGCCATCACCCATCTTTATAAAAGCATGGATGTGCCGATAATCGCTGGCGGAATGATAATACAGCCGGAGGATATGGCTCAGGCGGTCAGCGCGGGGGCGATTGCCGTTTCAACCAGCAGCAGAAAGCTCTGGGAACATAGGTATATCCGGTAAATTTGAACCTCCCGCGTGTCCGTATTTCACTTGAATATATTGACAGCCGTTGTCTGCAGTGCTATAATTTTTATGGCCTGCAGTATAACGGCTGTCGTTATATCGTCTGCCGTAACAGATGAAAGGGGTAGGAAAATGCCGGAGAGCTTTGAACGCGGGGCGCTGACCGAGGCGGTCTACATGATCCTGCTTTCCTTCAGAGAGCAGCGCCATGGCTATAGTGTGATGCAGCATGTGGCGGAAATCAGCAATGGACGGGTCAGGCTTTGCCCGGGCACCCTTTACGGCGCCATCAGCACGCTGGTCCAAAAGGAATGGATAAGAAACATACCGGGCGAGGATAAATGCAGGCGCAAGGAATATATTCTTACGGAGCTGGGCGAACAGGTTCTCAAGGGGGAGTCGGAGCGCCTGGAGGAGCTTGTGAGCTTATATAATGGCGAAATCTGAACCGATGCAGGTAAAAGCTAAATGAAAAGAGGCTGCCTTGATGGAAGATTACATACTCTCTCTTAAAAACATAACAAAATCATTTGACGATGTGTCCGTGATCAAGGGCATATCGCTGGATGTCAAAAAGGGCGAATTCATCACGATTTTAGGGCCCAGCGGCTGCGGCAAGACGACGACGCTTCGGATAATTGCCGGCCTTGAGAGGCAGGATTCGGGGCAGGTAATATTGCAGGGGAACGATGTTTCCTCCCTTGCGCCTGAAAAGCGCAATGTGAACACTGTCTTTCAAAACTATGCTCTTTTTCCCCACATGAATGTGAACAAAAACATCGCCTATGGCCTTAAGCTCAAAGGCGAAAAAAAGGACTCCATAAGGGCGAAGGTTTCCGATATGCTGGCATTGGTCGACCTGGAGGGTTATGGCAGACGGATGCCCGATCAGCTTTCCGGCGGTCAGCGGCAAAGGGTGGCCATTGCACGGGCGGTGGTGAACAATCCCGCGCTGCTGCTTCTGGACGAACCCCTGGGCGCGCTGGATTTGCAGCTTAGAAGGCAAATGCAGGTGGAGCTTAAAAACCTCCAGTCAGATCTTGGCATAACCTTCATTTACATCACCCATGACCAGGAATAAGCGCTCAACATGTCCAACCGCATCGCCATAATGAACGATGGTCTCATCGAGCAGATCGGCACGCCCGAGGACATATACGAGCGGCCAAAAACTCGCTTTGCAGCCGGATTTATCGGCCAGTCCAACATAATCGAGGGGACTGTTTTGAGCGTTGGGGAAAACGGCAACGCCGCGAAGATATCATATAACGGCGGCGTCATCACCGCTAGGGGCGCTGGCCTTAAAGAAGGCGAAAGGGCGGTGCTGTCAGTGCGCGCGGAGAGGATACATTACGGCGGCGAGAGCGGCTACGGCTTCAATCTGGACGGCGTGATAAAGTCCCACAGTTATTTTGGCGGCGTTATTCGCACAGCGATAGAGCTAAAGGACGGCCATGAGCTTTCTGTCACAGGGGCCAACCCCAGCGGCGCATATGGCGCGGGCAGTCCTGTCAAGGTCTTTTGGAATCCGGATGTGGTGGCGGTAATCGAGGAGGGGAGGCCATGAGCGGGAACTCGGAAAAAAAGGCCAAGGCTTCAAATAAAACGTTCTTTTCCCCTTCGATAATTCCACTGATTATAACCTCAGCGGTATTTGTGGTAATTCCCCTTTGCTATATTGTGGTCATTTCATTTGTAGAAAGAGGGGAGTACTTCGGAGTCACAAATGTGTTCACACTGCAAAACTATGTGAAGATGCTGGACCCGATGTACGTTCTCGTATTTCGCGATGCACTGATTGTGGCGCTTTTGACCACCGCCTGCACATTGCTGGTTGCCTACCCCTTCAGCTACGCAATGGCACGCCTTAATGAGAGGTGGAGGGGCGTGGTGATGGTTTTGCTTATGGCTCCATTTTGGCTGAACAGCCTTATCCGCCTGAATGGAGTGGTGACTTTGCTGCGAAGAAACGGCGTTATAAACTCCATATTGATGGGGGCGGGGATAGTCGAGGAACCGCTGCAGATGCTCTATACATATGGCGCGGTGATATTCGGCATGGTATACGCCCTGTTGCCCTTCATGATATTGGCCATCTACAACTCGGTCGAGAAGATGGACTGGTCGCTGGTGGAGGCCTCCAGGGATCTTGGCGCGAGCCCTGCAAAGGCATTCTTGACGGTGACGCTGCCCCAGACGCTGCCGGGGATTATCGCCGGCTGCATTCTGGTGTTCGTGCCTTCGGTGGGGCTTTTCTACATCTCAGACCTGCTGGGGGGCGCCAAGTCAGTGCTGCTAGGAAATCTTATCCGCACTGAGATGCTCTCCTCCAGAAACTGGCCCTTTGGCGCAGCGCTTTCGATCGTGATGCTGCTGGTGACGAGTGTCGCCATTCAGCTTTATAAAAAGGTGACGAAAAAGAGCAAGGTGGGTGGGCTATGGTAAAAAGGAGCGGTTCATTTTCGAAAATCTACATCGCCCTGGTGCTGCTATTAACTTATCTGCCGATAATCGTGGTGGTGGTCTATTCTTTCAACGAAAGCAGATACGGCAACTGGACCGGCTTCACCACCAGTTGGTATTCGGAGCTTTTCAAGGACCGCCAGTTGGGGGCATCCCTTAAAAACAGCCTCCAGCTTGCCGTCTCATCGACGCTCATCGCCATTTTGGTGGGGACGGCAGGGGCTGTTGGCATGGCCAAATCCCATTTTAAGGCGCAGGGGCTGTTGGAAAATGTTTCGATGATACCGATAATGATCCCGGAGATAATTATCGGCATAGCATATCTGGCGTTCTTTTCGTTTGTCGGTGTGCCCTTTGGAATGGGAACGCTGGTGGCTGCCCACGCCACATTTTGCATACCCTATGTATATGTGAATGTGCAAAGCCGCTTAGTCGGCCTTGACCCCCACTATGTAGAAGCCGCAAGGGATTTGGGCGCAAGCCCCACCCGCGCTTTTTATGATATTACTCTGCCGCTGATCATGCCCTCGGTGCTGTCTGGGGGGCTGCTGGCCTTCGCCATGAGCATGGACGATGTGGTAATCAGCTTCTTCGTCACAGGCCCCACCACCAACACGCTGCCGGTCATGGTGTTTTCGATGCTGAAGATGGGCGTCACCCCCACGATAAACGCCCTTTGCACCAT
>JBNRMR010000164.1:0-7175 GCA_050309705.1 Christensenellales bacterium
GAAAAGATATATATGAGGCCACCAAATACATTTGTCTCATGGGCGATTTTGTCGTGTTTCGACTGACGGGAAAACGGGTTATCGACTACTCGCTTGCCGCACGCACAATGGCGTTCGATATCCAAAATCTTTGCTGGAGCGAGGAAATCTTTAGCGCAGCAGGCGTAGACCCCGCGCTTCTTTCCACTCCCGTGCCAACAGGCACAGAAGCGGGGCCGATACTTCCAAGACTCGCTGAGCAGCTTAACCTTCCGGATGATCTGCGCGTGGTGATTTGCTGCCAAGATCAGGTGGCGGCGGCAGTCGGCTCAAACGTGCTCAGGCCCGGGCAGGCCACCGACGGCGCTGGCACAGTGCAATGCATCACCCCCGTGTTCACCTCCATCCCCAAGGGGCGCGCGCTGCAGGAGAGCAATTATGCTGCCATTCCGTTTCCAGGGAAGAACACATACTGCCTTTATGCATATTCCTACACAGGCGGCGCTTTGGTGAGCTGGTTTGTCAACACCCTGGCCCTCCACGAAAAGGCTATAGCAAAAGAGCAGGGCATTTCAGTCTATGACTACCTTGAAAGCGGCATGCGCGACGAACCAACAGGCATACTTGTGCTGCCGCATTTTGCGGGCGCCGCCACTCCATATATGGACACGGGCTCCAAGGGCGCTTTCGTGGGTCTTGACCTTGCGCATAATGTGGCTGACCTCTACCGCGCCGTGCTGGAGGGCATCGTTTTTGAAATGGCCATCAACATGGAAAGGTTGGCCGCCTGCGGCTTGCCGATAAAGATGCTCAACGCCACCGGCGGGGGCGCGAAGTCACGCTTGTGGCTGCAGATGAAGGCGGACATTTTGAACGTTCCTGTGCAGCGCATGAGTGTGGACGACGCGGGCACAGTGGGGGGCATCATGCTCACGGGTATGGCGATGGGTTTATATGAAAGCCTTGATGAGGCGGCGAAGTCCCTCGTTAGGCCCTTGGAGGTGTTTTATCCCCGCGCACAGATGCACACGCGCTACCAAGAAGTATACGCGCGCTACCGCGGGCTTTACAGCGCGGTGCGTCCGCTGGTATAAGGGAGGATATATGGATATTTCACGCTATATCGGCCATGACTCGCAGGTCATGGGTGTTGAGGAGCACAGGCTCATCGGCGGCAAGGGTGACGGCATGCGTCTTTTCGAGATAAGAAATGGCAAAGGGCTTGCCTTCACGGTTTCCGCCGACAGATGTGCGGACATTTCGCGGCTCACATATAGGGGAGTCAACTGCGGCTACTTTGCTCCCTGTGGCTATGTGGCCCCGGCTTATTACGACGGCCAGGGCTCGGGATTTTTGAAAAGCTTCACAGCAGGCTTTCTCACCACATGCGGACTCACTGCCGTGGGCGCGCCCTGTGAGGACGACGGAGAAGCTTTGCCCCTGCACGGCACAATCGCCAACCAGCCCAGCGAAAAAATAGGTTGGGATATCGAAAGCGGTGATATCGTGCTTCGCGCCACAATAAACGATGCGCGCATATTCGGGCATAAGCTGAGGCTGCGCCGCGAGATACGCTGCTCTACGAAGGAAAATGCATTCACGGTTTCAGACACCGTGGAAAACTATGGCGATGCAAAGGCGCCGTTCATGATGATGTACCATATGAACATCGGTTACCCGCTGCTTTCGGAAAACTCTGTGCTCAACATCCCTTCCCGGAGCGTTGAACCGCGCGATGCACGCGCCGCAGAGGGGCTTTCAAGCTGGCACATCATGCCGCCGCCGACAGCCGGGTTCGAGGAACAGTGCTACTACCACCAGTTTTCGGGGAACACGAAGGTGTCCATTTCAAACCCCGACCCAGGCATAGGCTTGCAGATTGAGTACGATGCCGGGGAACTCGACCATTTCACCCAATGGAAAATGGCGGGGGTGAGGGATTATGCGCTTGGGCTTGAGCCGGGCAATTGCCATACTGAAGGCCGCAACAAGTTGCGCGCTGAAAATAAGCTGAGCTTCCTTGCTCCTGGCGAGGCGCAAACTAAACAGATACGCGTAAGCCTATTCTCGCTTTAAAGAGAAGCAATAATAGCCGACGCGCAGTCCCCGTTACAAGCACATTTTGCAGGTGGTTGAATGGGGGGCGCACGGCGCATGATATCGGAGAAAAACAATATGAAAGCAATTATGTATGGTGCAGGCAATATCGGCAGGGGGTTCATCGGGGCGCTGCTCTCGCAGGCCGGTTACTCGGTGACTTTCATCGACATTGACGCTGCTCTTGTCGACGCGCTGAATGAGCGCCGCTGTTATCCGCTGCGCATTATATCAGACAAAGGGCACACCGATATGCAGATCTGCAATGTTCAAGCGGTGAACGGAAACGATACTGAGAAAGTGGCAAAAGCCATTGCTCAGGCGGATATTATGGCGACTGCCGTGGGTGCAAACATACTGAAATATATCGCTCCCAACATCGCGGCAGGGCTTCGCAAACGCTTCGTGGATTCCGGCCAACCCCTCGATATCCTGATATGCGAAAACCTCATGGATGCCGACAAGGTGCTTGCCGGGCTGATAAAGGAACATATGACGGAAGAAGAGCAGCATTTTTTTGATGAGCGCGTTGGTATGGTGGAAGCGTCCATCGGCCGCATGGTTCCCGTTCAAACGCAGGAAATGAAGGCGGGCGATCCTCTGCGCGTTTGCGTGGAAGGCTACGATTACTTGCCCGTGGATAAAGCCGCGTTCAAGGGAAACATTCCAAGCATCGATAAGCTTGTGCCGTATTCGCCCTTTGGCTTTTACATTCGCAGAAAGCTCTATATTCACAACATGGGCCATGCCATCTGTGCATATTTAGGCCTATACCAAGGGTATTCGTTTATCCATGAAGCTGTCGGCGACTCCGACATACGCTTGATTGCAAAAAGCGCAATGCTCGAAAGCATGGAGGCGCTTTGCATTGAATACGCGATGCCGGAGCCGCAAATTTTGCGCCACATAGACGATCTTCTTAACCGCTTCGCCAACAGGTCCTTGGGCGACACCTGTGCCCGTGTCGGCGCGGACACAAAGCGCAAGCTTGCGCCCTCGGACCGGCTCGTCGGCGCGGCCACATTCTCCCTTTGCCATGATGTTTTCCCATCGTATATTTCCATAGGCGCTGCGGCAGCGGTTTTTAGGCATCTTGACGATGCGGGAATACCGCAATCACGCGAAAATGCTCTGACTGCGCTAAAGGATATTTCGAAGCTCGATAATGACAGCGGGCTTGTTTCGCTGATCCTGCAAACTTATGATCAGCTAATGAAGGGCAGCCCCATAAAGCAGCTTTGGCTGGAGGCGGAAGCCCGCAAAGCGGAGGGCAACACAGACATTGTGTAGCCTCAATGCTTTTTATCAGTGATGAGCGCGGGCAGGGCAGGGGATGTACGGGATTTGCCCAGAGCCATATGACTTGTTATCATTCGGGAAGGCTGAAAGCCCCAGGGCTGCCATTACAAAGAAAAGGCGGGGAGCAAAAGCAATATTGCCCCCTCTCCCCGCATAAGGCCCAATGGCTTTGCTATTATTCCGACGCCCAGCCCATACTGCGCCCCACTGCCTTATGCCAGCCGGCAAGCAGTCTTGCGCGCGACTCCTCCGCCATATCCGGGCTGAAAGTCGTGTCACATCTCCAAAGCTGTCGTATTTCATTGGGATCGCTCCAAAAGCCGGTGGCAAGGCCGGCAAGATACGCTGCTCCCAGCGCGGTCGTCTCCCTTATGACCGGGCGCAAAATGCACTTATTCAGTATGTCCGCCTGAAACTGCATCAAAAAGCTGTCTCGGCTGGCCCCGCCGTCCACGCGCAACTCGCAGATCTCCATGCCCGTGTCCTTTTCCATGGCGTGAACGAGATCCAGGCTCTGGTATGCGATCGACTCCTGGGCCGCCCGAATGATATGCTCCTGCCTAGTGCCGCGTGTGATGCCGATTATGGCTCCCCGCGCATACATGTCCCAATAGGGCGCGCCCATGCCTGTGAAAGCGGGCACGAAATACACGCCGTCCGTATTCTCCGCCTTTTTTGCAAAATATTCAGCATCGCAGCTGTCCGATAACAACCGCATTTCATCCCGAAGCCACTGGATGACCGCCCCGCCGACGAATACGCTGCCCTCCAGAGCATAATGGACCTTGCCGTTTATGCCGATGGCAATCGTTGTCAGAAGGCCGTTTTTGCTTTCGCAGGGCTTCTCGCCGGTGTTCATCAGCAGAAAACAGCCGGTTCCATAGGTGTTTTTAATATCACCTTTTTCAAAGCAGGCCTGCCCGAACAAAGCGGCCTGCTGGTCGCCCGCCACACCTGCAATGGGGATGGAAGCCCCGCCCATGCAGAACGTGCCGTAAATCTCGCTGGAACTACGGACCTCGGGCAGCATGGCGCGCGGCACATCGAATATCCTAAGCAGCCGTTCATCCCACTGAAGGGTATGGATATTGAAAAGCATGGTGCGAGAGGCGTTGGTATAGTCTGTAACATGGGCCTTGCCGCCCGTCAGCTTCCAAATGAGCCAGCTATCTATGGTTCCGAAAAGAATTTCACCACGTTCGGCGCGCTGCCGGCTTCCCTCCACATGATCCAAAATCCATTTGATTTTGCTTGCGGAAAAATATGCGTCAGGAATGAGGCCGGTGGCACTTTTGATTTCTTCGGCCAGCCCCTGCGCCTTTACTTCGTCGATTATGCCGGAAGTACGCCTGCACTGCCACACAATGGCGGGATGGATGGGGGCGCCGGTCTCCCTGTCCCATAAAACGGTTGTCTCGCGCTGGTTGGCAATGCCAATTCCCGCAATATCCGCAGGGTTAATGCCGCTGTATGTGATGGCCTCCGCCATCACGCCGTACTGGGAGGAATAAATCTCCATAGCGTCGTGCTCCACCCAGCCGCTTTGTGGATAAAACTGCGTCAGGTCTTTTTGCGCCATGCCCACGACATTCTGCTCATGGTCGAATATGATGGCACGCGAGCCCGTCGTGCCCTGGTCAAGGGTAAGGATATATTTTCCCATCTGCATCCTCCTTAAAATGTTTGATAGGCCTTCACTCAGCAAATGGCCCGCTGCAATGATGTCCGCAAAAGCGTGCATACAGCCGCCATGCTCACATGAGTTCCCGGGCGGGCTTATTCCCCCACGCCGTCTTCAAAGGCCAAGCCTTAGCCCAAAATATTTTCAGCTCCTTCAAGGGAAAGTTGTTTCTTTTATATCTTACCACTTCTAGCCTCTTGTTTGAAGCCCAATCAACACTTTTGCGAATTTTCTCTGAAACGGGAGCGGCTTTCAGCCGATGAGCCACTTCGGCGTCTTTTGAGGGACGCGAACTCTGCTGCACATGCAATTGACAGCTTCACGCAGCTGTTTTGCTTTCTTATCCAGCAATGTTTCAAGCTGATGCAAATTATCATATGGAGCTTGCCCAAGCAATGCATTGGAGGATAACTGAAAAGGGGAGCCAACAAACGAAATCATTTAAGATTTGAAATAACAGGAGAATTCGTTTTATTTCATAGACTGGAATCGATCAGACAAGCGAATAAAGTTGCGCTGGCAAATAAAAATCAAGCGCGAAAAATATTTACCCTCCTGAAAGAGCGATAAGCGCACACAGGGGACTGCTTCGGCCATATGGATGACGCCAATTCCGGAAAGAAAAATTCGCAAACCGTCAAAGCAGCTTGTGAACTTGTATGCAGCGAATCGCCGTTGAAAAAAGCTGATATTTGTGATGCGGCGAACACCCCTGCCGATGAATCGTTAGCGAGGGTATAAAATCAAAATTATCAACCAAGGCCTTGACTTTTCAGCGTTTTTGAGCAATTCATATGAGTGGTATTCGGCGATCCACTGAGCGTATTTCTTCGTAAATCCTGTCGCGGATTTATAGATGACCATAGCCGGGAGCAAACTCGGCGCTCTCAAAATAGTCAAAAGGCTCAAGTCGCATCTGTCCTGTTCGGCAACCAAAAAAAGGGCTTGTTACCCCCAATACCTCGCGTTCCATAAAACCAATCATGCTGCCGCATAGGATCAGGCATAGCGATGTATTCTTTAGTTTTGTATCAATGGTATTCTGCATTAATGACAACAGGATTGGGGTGGATTCTGCCAAATATGGAAACGCGTCGATGACCTGCAACAACCGTTCATTCTTTGCTTCCTTGGCGATGGCGCCAAACGCGGAATCCCAATATCGAAAGGCAATACCTACGCGATCAAGTAATCTCCCGATTGCATGAGAGAATTGCTCTAGCGCTACTTTGGGGCTGTTTTCTTGCGCGAGGTGATAGATTGCACGCTTATCTTCCGCAAAGTGTGTGAGCAACGTAGACTTTCCGACGCGCCTACGGCCATACATGACGATGAATTGGAAATCTTCTCTCCGCCATACTGCACCGAGTGTGGCAAGTTCGTTTGTGCGCCCGATAAACATCAAATCACATCTCACGATTCCCTCACAAAGCCGGTATTCCCCGCCCTCAATCGACAGCACCTTTCCATTCACTAAAGATTCAGCCAGCTTTTTTCTGGCCTCGATATAAATTCCTTGGACGGTGCTACGAGCGATATTCATTTGCTTGGCACACTCTTCTTGAGTAAAGCCCTCCAAATCGATAAGCCTTATGGTTTCATACTCGTCTACAGTCATGTTTACATGTTTTTCAGCGTCGGCAGGCGAATCAAGAGGCCCAAATCTATTGCTTTCAGGCAAACAGCAAACTTTTCTCCACTTCATCGGTCTCGCCATAGTTCATCACCTCCATTCTAATCAAAAATAACCAGAGCGTCCTCCGGTTATCCCTGTTGCCCATTACAGGTTCTCCAATTGCTTATCAATAACTTCGAGTCGATCTTGCAACATGGTTTTCTGTTCATTCAGCAGCTCTTTTTGTGTTTTTGAGGAGGTCTGGTTAAATGCAAAACCTCTACCAAAACCACGACCGAAACCGCGTCTGCAAGCAAGTCCAAGACCTAATCCCACCATTCCGAGACCAGCTCCGTACTTTACTGCATTAGCACCTGTGCAAAGCCCGAATCCTCTTCCAGTCATTGATCCCGCACCCATTGGGCCGGTTCCATCCCTTCTTGGCATACTTTTCACCTCCTTATGGTTTGTGGCATATACCATTTATTCTTATTATACCCTCGT
>JBNRMR010000165.1:0-25859 GCA_050309705.1 Christensenellales bacterium
TGTAGTATACCAACAACATCCATATTTTTCAATAGTTTTTGAAAACTTTTTTACAAATTTATATAATTTGTTGCATTTAAATAGAGAAACCGGCTGATAAAGAAGCAAAAACTTAACACTTCCACCCATGAATCAGTAATATATTGTTTTTGGCCCGCTTTTTACTGCCAAAAACTCTCGATATTAACGTCTGCGTAATAATGCTTGATGATCTCCTCGGCGCTTTTGCCGGAGCTTGCCATCTCATATGCCCCCCACTGGCTCATTCCGACGCCGTGGCCAAAGCCCTTTCCGGAGAAAGTGACGCCTCCGCCCTCGGCGCTCACCTGGTCAATCAGCGTGGAGCGCATTTTTTCCGCCCCGATTTTCACGCGAAATGAAGCCGCCGGTATGCTGACGCCTGCGCAGTCAAAGGCAGTGACCCTGCCGGATTCGCCCGTGGAGCCAATCTTCATGCTGGAAGGGTCGGCAACATCGATGCCCAGGGCTGCGGCTGCGTCGATTATCTCCTGGTTTGTGAATGTCGCTGTCCATGCCTTGGTCTCTTCCGGCGCCTCCTGTGACTCGGGGGATTCCGCCACCTTTATGTAGGGTTGCTCGCCCCCCTCATACTCAAGCCCCTCCACTGCAAGGGCGGTCTTTCCGCCTGCATGGGAATGAAACCAGGCGTATACCGGCTCGTTTTCATGGGTGATGACCATTCCCCGGGTTTCCTCAATGGCCTGGATGATCCTCTCATTCACGCCCTCTGCGTCATAGGCCTGCGCCTCCTCCACGTCCGTGGAAATATCCGCGCCCTCATATTTGGAGCCCCCCTCGCCTTTGTCCTCCAGGAATTTGACGGCAAACGTCCGGGCGATTATCGCCTGGGCCTTGAGGGCCTCCAAGGGCCAATCGTTGTGCATCTCGCCAGCCAGAACGCCCTGAAGATACTCCTCCATGCCCATGTCCTCCACCTGGCCGCTTGAAACCACATAGACCTTCAGCTGTGGCTCCTCGGTCAACTCTCTTTGCGCCATTGACGGCGAGGGAGAAGCCTCGGGCGAAACCGTCGGCGACATCTGCGGCGAAGGCGAAGGTGTTCCCCCGCCGCGTGCGCAGCCTGTCCCGGCGAATATCAGCGCCGCCAAAATTAAACCAGCGATTATTTTCCTAAACATAAAAAATACCCCCGAATGATTATTATACTTCGGGAGTATTATGCGCAGATTTTTCCTGTCAATTCATTCTATGCATCATGCCATCTAACCGGCGGGCGGAAACCAAGGCTTCTCTCCCGCCAGCATTTGCGGAAGCAAAAGCCCCGCGCTTTCACTTATCTTTTGTGCCGCGCTGTGCCGCGCCTGATTATGCGCTGGTGCGGAAGACCTCAATCACATCGCCGTTGCGCTGGAATGATTTCATCACCTTTTCAAGCTGCTCGATGTTTTTAATCTCAAGCGTCAGTTTTATGATGGCTGTGCGGTTCTTGTTGGTCCTGGCGGATATGGCCAGAAGGGGCACCTCCATGTTTGATATCATGTTGGTGAGATTGCCCAGCATTCCCGGCCGATCATAGGCAACGATCTGTATATCCGCGTTGAAGGCCACGGATGCTCCGCTGTCCCATGAAACCTCCACAAGCCGCACGCCCTCCATGGAGTCGCCCAGAAGGTTTGTGCAGTCCTTGCGGTGGATGGTGACGCCCCTGCCCCTTGTGATATAGCCCACGATGTCGTCGCCCTTCACAGGCCTGCAGCACTTGGCAAAGCGCACCAGCATCCCCGATTCGCCCTTCACATAAACGCCGTCTATGCTTTCGCCCTTTGGCTGATCAACGGGAATGTCCTCTATGCGCTCGATTGTCGTGCCCCGCTGCTTTTGTTTGTATTCGTTTAGCAGCCGTGCAACCACGCTGGTGGCGGAAACGCCGCCAAAGCCCACTGACGCGTACAGGTCGTCTAGATGATGGAATCCGTATTTGTTTAATATGTCGTTTACAACACCAGGGTCCAGAATGCGGCTGAGAGCATAACCCTGCTTGCCGGACTCCATCTCCATGGATTGCTTGCCCAGTTCAATGTTCTCCTCCTTCATCCGGCTCTTGAACCACTGGCGGATCTTCGCCTTTGCCTGGCTGGTCTTGGCGATCTTCAGCCAGTCCATCGAGGGACCCTTAGAGCCTTGTGAAGTTATTATCTCCACGATGTCGCCCGTTTTAAGCTCCGTGTCCAAAGTGACTATGCGCTGGTTCACCTTCGCGCCAATGCACTTGTTCCCCACCGCGGAGTGGATGCGATAAGCAAAGTCTATGGGCGTGGCGCCACTGGGTAGGTCGATGATGTCGCCCTTGGGGGTGAAAACAAAGACCTCGTCTGAAAAAACATCCACCCGCAATGTATCCATGAACTCGCGAGGGTCCCCCAGCTCACTTTGAAGATCCAATATCTGGCGCATCCAGCTTAGCTTGTCGTCCAGCACATTAGGCCTGTAGCCGGAGCCTTCTTTATAGCGCCAGTGGGCCGCAACACCGTATTCGGCCACCCTGTGCATCTCAAGGGTTCTTATCTGCACCTCAAAGGGCACGCCGTGGTCGCCAACCAGCGTGGTGTGAAGGGATTGGTAGAAGTTCGGCTTTGGAACGGAGATATAATCTTTAAAGCGGCCCGCTATAGGCCGCCATTCCTGATGCACAATTCCCAAAACGTCATAACAGTCCCTGATTTCTGGCACGATTATGCGCACGGCAATCAGATCATATATCTGGTCGAAGGAACGATCCTGCATTTTTTTATATATCGAGTAAAAATGCTTGGGCCGCCCTTCGATCTGGGCCTTTATGCCCAGCTCGGCAATCCTCTCCTTCAGCGTGGTGATGATGCTCTGTATCGCATTTTCACGCTCTGCCCGCTTCATCGAAACTTTATCCACCAGGTCGTAATATTCCTGGGGCTTTAGAGCGTGCAGACAGATATCCTCCAGCTCCCATTTTATTGAGTAGATGCCAAGGCGGTGGGCTAGAGGGGCGTATATGTCCAAAGTTTCCTGGGCGGTGGCAATGCGCTTGCTCTCCTCGCGGTATTTAAGGGTGCGCATGTTGTGCAACCTGTCCGCCAGCTTGATTATGACCACCCGAAGATCCTTTGCCATGGCCACGAACATCTTTCGGAAGGACTCGGCCTTTGCTTCGTCCTTGGAGGTGAAGTCGATGGCGTCCAGCTTTGTGACGCCGTCCACCAGCATGGCCACCTCGGGGCTGAAGCGCTGCTCAATTGTCTCGAAGGAAACGCCGGTGTCCTCGATGCAGTCATGCAGCAGCGCGGCGATTATCGTGGACTGATCCACCTCCAGATCCGCCAAAATCAAGGCCACTTCAAGGGGGTGGGCGATGTAGGGCTCGCCGGAGTCGCGGCGCTGGTCGCCATGCATGGCCTTGGCAAAGGCAAATGCGTCCGCCACGGTTTCTTCGTTCAGGGCAGGGTTATAGCTTTTTATCTTTTCTATAAGCTTTCTTTGCTTATCCTCGTAATAAGCGTCGCCAAAGCTGACTATGCTCATCGCTCTACCTCCTTTCTTCAGGCTCATTTTACTACTGTTTTGTAAAAATAATTACACTTTATTCTCTTTTTGTCTGCCAAAAACCTAAGCGCCTAATGCCTTAGGGCTTGTAGCTATCCTTTAGGCTGACAGTTCTGTTGAAAACAGGCAGCTTTTCCGTGGAATCGCCGTCCTTTATGAAATAGCCCTGGCGGACGAACTGAAACCTTTCGCCAACAGCACATTCCGCCAGCATCGGCGAAACCAGCGCCCCTTCCAGCAATGTGAGGGAGTTTTCGTTGAAGCTTTGGGCGTATGCGTTGGCAGCGGCGGTGTGGTCGCCCAAATATTCGTCCTCCGGCTCATCCTCGCCCTGGCCCTGAGCATCCTTGATCATGTAGTCGTAAAGCCTAATCAGGGCCGGCCTTGCATCCATGGCGGAAAGCCAGTGGAGAGTACCCTTGACCTTCCTGTTCGCGCCCTCCATGCCGGACTTGCTCTCAGGGTCATATGTGCAGATGATGGCGGTGATGTTCCCCTCATCATCCTTTTCAACACGCTCGCATTTGATGATGTACGCCCCTCTCAGGCGCACCTCTTTGCCGGGAGTAAGCCTGAAGAACTTTTTGGGCGGATCTTCCATGAAATCTTCCCGCTCGATAAAAATCTCCCTGGCAAAATTCAGGCTGTGGCTGCCCAGGCCGGGGTCTGCCGGATGGTTACCGAAGCTTAGCTCCTCCACCTTTCCCTCGGGGTAGTTTTGAATTATCAGCCTCACAGGATCCAAAACGGCGGTTGCTCTCAGTGCGTGCTCGTTTAGATCCTCCCTCACGCAGTGTTCGAGGAGCTTTGCGTCCACCACGGAATAGGCCTTGGCCACGCCTGCCCTTTGCACAAAGTCCAGTATGGCCTCGGGGGTGTAACCTCTGCGGCGCATTCCGGTGATTGTGGGCATCCTGGGATCGTCCCAGCCGCTGACATAGCCGTCATCCACCAGCTTTTTAAGGTAGCGCTTGCTCATTACCGTGTTGGTTATATTAAGCCTTGCAAACTCGATCTGTCTGGGCTTTTTTTCAAACTCGCACTGTTCAATGAACCAGTCATAAAGAGGCCGATGATCCTCGTATTCCATGGAGCAAAGGGAATGGGTGACGCCCTCTATGGCGTCCTGCACCGGGTGGGCAAAGTCATACATGGGGTAAATGCACCACTCGTCCCCGGTGTTATGATGGCTTATGTGGATAATCCTGTACATGGCAGGGTCGCGCATGTTCATGTTGGGGGAGGCCATGTCTATCTTGGCGCGCAGAGTCTTCTCGCCGTTTGCAAACCCGCCCTCTTTCATGCGCCTGAAAAGGTCCAGATTTTCCTCCACACTCCTGTCGCGGTAAGGGCTGTTTTTGCCGGGGCTTGTAAGCGTGCCTCTATACTGCCTTATTTCATCCCTGGAAAGGTCACAGACATACGCCACGCCCTTTTTAATGAGCTTCACAGCAAGGTCATAGCACTGGCCGAAGTAGTCCGATCCGTAGAATATATTCGCCCAGTCAAAGCCCAGCCACTTTATATCATGCTGTATGGCGTCCACAAACTCCTCGTCCTCCTTGGTGGGGTTTGTGTCATCATAGCGCAAATTACACTTGCCGCCATACTTCTGCGCCATTGAGTAGTCTATCCAAAAGGCCTTCACATGGCCGATGTGGATATAGCCATTGGGTTCGGGGGGATATCGGGTTATGATATCACCATACTTATACTTGCCGCTTTTTATGTCTCCGTCGATTATCTCATCGATGAAGTGCATGATATTGTCCTTATCGTAAAGCGCCATTTGTTTGCCTCCCAAATCAAAGAAATTATAATATTCTCACCAGCATGGAGCGCTGCTCGTCATACTCCACCAGCACAACGCTCCTTTGCTCCAGCGCTCTTATCATGTCCGAAAACTTTTTAAAACCGATAATCCGTTCGTCAAAGCCCGGATAGGCCTCCATCAGCGCCTCTTTTATGACTGAGGGGTTGACCCTGCGGAAGTCTTCCTCCTTCAGCTTGTTCAATACCTTTTTAACCAGCTCCACCCAATTGGTCCTGTTAAGCTGAACATCGGACACCTTGCGCTCATTAGAAAGGCGCACCTTCACCGAGAATTCGTTGCTTTCAACCACGATGTGCCTGAACCGCCTTTGCAGGTCCGCCAGAAGCTTGCCAAAACTGCCTGCGCCGTAGCTTCTTTCGTTAAAGTCTGGTCTTAGGCGAACGATTGTGTTTTTAAGCTCGCTGGCATACATGCACTCGTCGTCCCTTTCCTCCAGTATGGAGACCACCAAAGCATCCAGACTGGAGGCATCACCGTTGTCGGCGTCGTCGGCCTGCTTTTTGCTCTTTTGCTCGGGAGTGGCCATGCTCTCAAGGAACACGAACTCGTTGCAGGCGCTTATGAACACCTTGCTGGCCACCTCGCTCCTGGATATGCCCAGCACATGCTTGCCCATGGACTTGAGCTTCCCCACAAGGGGCGTGTAATCGCTGTCGCCGGAGACGATGCAAAAGCAGTCGATAAGCTCATTCTTGTAGGCCACCTCCAGCGCGTCGATCACCAGTTGTATGTCCAAATTGTTCTTCTGGCTGTGACCGAATTTGATGGAAGGAACCACCTGGAATGTGTTCGACAGAAGGATCTCCTTCAGCGCGGAAAAGCTATCAGTATAGCCGTAGGCCTTTCCAAGGAGAATGTTTCCCCTTATTTTCACCCTGTCGATGATTGTATTCAGCGTGTGGACCTTTCCACCGCAGTTTTCAAGATCTATAAATATTGCGTAATTTGTGTTGCTCATCATAACCAGCTTTCCGACTTATTTTCATGCTTGTTTTTTATTTGTTGCAAAAAGCACCCAAAACCAGATGCCTCTATTTTATCCTTAATAATAACAACTTTATGCAGCCCATGTCAATATCCTGTATTGCAACTATGCACCATGGCAATATATAATATAGTAAATTGCCGATCTTCGAACCAACTGCGAAAGCGGACTTTACAGATAACTCATATTTTAAGCGAGGTTTTACAATGAAAGAAAACATCAATGATATAAAGCAAACTAAGCAGCCTGGCGAAAGGCCCATGAAAAGGCCCGCACAGTCCAGGACGGAGCATGTGCAGATAGTATTCCCTGCCCACACCAACGGCTCCAACAGGCTTTTTGGCGGCCAGCTTATGCAGTGGATAGACATCGTTGCGGCGGTGGTGGCCAGAAGGCACAGCGAGAGCAATGTGACTACTGCCTGCATCGAAACGGTGACATTCAAAGCCCCCGCCTTCGTGGACGACACGATATATTTAAGCGGCGTAATCACATATGCCGGTAGAACCTCCATGGAGGTGAGGGTGGAAACCTGGAGCGAAACTCTCCAGGGGGAAAGGCATTCGCTGAACACGGCATATCTTACATTGGTGGCAATTGATGAAAACAATGTTCCCGTTAGCGTGCCGGGGCTCATCATCGAAACCGAGGATGAAAAATGCCTGTGGGATCAGGCCAAGCTCCGACGGCAGATCAGAGAAAGTATGCGAAGCAACAACCCCTGCTGAGTTCCGTCAGAACTCCCCTTCCCCTCCGCGAAAACAAAAAGCCCCGGCTTAAGAGCTAAGCCACGGGGCTTTTGCTTTTATCAATGGCTATTCTTCGCCCTGTTCGCCGCTTTTGAACTTTTTGTGACGGTAAAGCTTCCTGTTTTCAAGGGAACGTATGTAGCCTGTGAAGCCGCCCTGATCGATGCCGGAAATGTTGGTTCTAAAGTCATACATTCGCGCGTCCATCTTGTCGATGTAGTGGAGCATCTCCGCCTCTGCGAACATGGGCCGCCTTGGGGATCCATACTCCGGCTCGCTGTGGTGGGAAAGAACCATGTGAGCCATCAAAAGCCCTGTCTCTTCGTCGATCCCCAGTTCCTCGGCAAGCTTCAGCACATACGACGTGCCCAAAGAAATGTGGCCTATCAAAAGCCCCTTGCGGCTATATTCGCTGGCAAGTCCCAACTCTCCCGCCTCAAGCTCGTGGAGCTTGCATATGTCGTGCAATATCACTCCGCCCAAAAGCAGGTCCGAGTCCAGGAAAGTGTAGACAGAAAGCAACGCCTTCGCCGCCTTGATCATCGAAGTCATGTGATGCAAGAGGCCGCTTCTTTCCGAATGGTGAAACGACATGGCCGCCGGCCAGTAGCGCAGCCGCTCCTTATTCATGTCCACCGCCGCAGCGCAGAGCAGCTTGATATCGTCGTCCTGCATCTCGTCGATAACGGTGAGTATCTGCGACATATATTCGTCCGGCAGCTCCGGCGCGCATGGGATAAGCGATGCCAGGTTCACCTTGGACACATCCGCCTTGACGATGCTGTCCACCTTGAGCTGAAGCTTTCCCATGAATTCGTTTGTGACCGCCCGAACACTCACCACGCTAAGGGCCTGGGGCGCTTCGTGCTGCCACTCCCAGGACTTGCCGTTCATCTCTCCGGTCTTGTCACAAAGGGTCACATCCAAAAAGCGGGAGCCGTTCTGAGAAACACGCACCTCCGCCTGCTTGACCAAAAGCAAGCCCTCGAACCTGTCGCCCTTTTTCAGCTGAGACAAAGCCTGTGTCATAAAAGCACATCCTTCCATACACTAAAAATACCATAAATCCGCGCTTTTTACAAGGCCGCGGAAAGGGCTGGAAGGATATCAGTCAAACAGGGAGAGGATCTCGTCCTTGCCCAAAGAGGAGGGCATACGCTCGCCCGGTTTTATCACTGCATCCACAATCTCCTTTTTGCGCACCTGCAAGTCCGCCACCTTCTCCTCGATGGTGTTCCTGGCGATCAGCCGCAGCACATGCACCTTTTTCTGCTGGCCTATTCTGTGGGCGCGGTCAGTGGCCTGATCCTCCACTGCGGGGTTCCACCAGGGGTCAAAGTGAATGACCGTGTCCGCCCCGGTCAGGTTAAGGCCGGTACCGCCCGCCTTGGTAGATATCAGGAAAACGGGCGTGTCGTCCTCGTTGAAGTTATCACACATGCGGTTGCGCTCCCTGGCGGGAACATCGCCATCCAGATAATATGACCCAATTCCGCTTTCATCCAAAGTTTCGCGTATTATCGCCAGCATGGAGGTAAACTGGGAGAACACCAGCATTTTTCGGCCTTCACCGGCACACTGCTGAACTATGCCCATAAGCACGTCCAGCTTGCCGCTTCCCCCTTGATAGCCATCCAAAAACAGCGATGGGTGGCAGCATATCTGCCTTAGTCTGGTAATGGCGGAAAGTATCTTCATTCTGTTGCGGCTGAAGTCCCCCAAGGCAGGGGCGACCACATCCGCCTTGTACTTTGCCAGCATCGCCCTGTAGACTCTGTGCTGATAATCCCCCAGCTCCACCAAAACTTTGTCTTCGATCTTGTCCGGCAGCTCTGATAGAACGTCCTTTTTGAGCCTTCGCATCAGGAAGGGCCGGATTTTGATGGAGAGCTCCTCGCTTTGAACGCCATCGGCAAAGCGCTGCACAAATTGCGAGTAGCTTCCAAGGTATCCGGGCAGGACAAAGTCAAACACAGACCAAAGCTCGCCTATATGGTTTTCCATGGGTGTTCCCGTCAGGGCAAACCTGGCCTTTGCTCTGATCTGCTTGACCGCCATTGCTCCAACGGAGCGGTGATTCTTGATGTTCTGGGCCTCGTCCAACACGCAGAAGCGGTAGCGGTATTTGGTTATCTTGCCTATATCCCTGCGAATCTGGGCGTATGAAACGATCAGCACGTCGCAGCCGTAGTTTTTCTCGATCTGCTGGCTGCGAATATCCCCCGAACCCTCCAGCACCGCCACGCTCAGATCCGGAGCAAACTTTTGGATCTCCTTTTCCCAGTTAAATATCAGCGATGTGGGCGCGACTATTACGCTGGTCATCGGCCCGTCCTTCTCCTTGGCGTATTTTATGGCGGAAAGCATTTGCACCGTCTTCCCAAGGCCCATATCATCCGCCAAAATGCCGCCCAAGCTCATGTCGTAAAGTTGCCTGAGCCAATTGAAGCCGTGCTGCTGGTAGGGGCGCAGGTTTTCTATGGGTGAATCAACGCTCTCAAAGGACGTGAAGTCAGTCATGGCTTTGAACTTCTCATCCCGCTGAACGTCCAGGCCAGAGTTATCCAGGAGGCTGTTTAAGTAAATCGTCCTGTAGGCCTGAAGCTCGATATGGCCGTCCACCAAAGTGCCGTTTTCTTCCACCTCCCGGGCAAATTCATCCCAGTAGGGAGCCGCGTCCAGGGTCAGGAAGGAGCCATCCGTTAAGCGCACAAACTTCCTGCGCTCCCGAAGGGCCGTGAGTATCCGCGGCATGCTGTCGGCCTCCACGCCTTCCAGCATCATCGAAAACTCTATGCCCCTGCTTCCAACCCGCAGGCTTCCCTTCAGAGGCAGCTTCCTTGGGCGCATCCTCAAAAGATCCTGGGAGGCGAACACCTCCGCCGCTTCGTTGAGCTCGGGAAGGGCATCGTTTACAAAATTGTATATGGCCTCGTCGCCGCTGATGTAAAAGGCGCCGTCATTGGCCGAAACAAAGCCGCCGCGGGCCAACAGCCCCGTGACCGCCCTCTCGCACGCATAGTCCCTGCGCAAAATCCCCTCATGGTCTGAGGGCGCGCCGGAAATGGGGTCAATGTCAATTCCCCCGTATGAAAAGCGCACATCCGCGCGGATGCCGCCGCCCACGCTGTCCAGCTCCACCTTGGCGTGCAGGGGTTCGCTTATAATCCTCGCCTCGATTGCTTCGTCAACCTTTATCCGGGCGATCTTTTCCAGGGTCGGAACAACGTCTGAAACCAGGGCGATGCCGTCCCTTTTTTCAAAGCGGTATGAAAAGCGCCTGCCCTTGCCGCTTATCTGGTTAATGAAGCCCTGAACATCCCTGGGAACCCTGTATACCACATCCCCGCAAAGGACATACTTGCCCTCGCCGGCGATCTCGTGTATGGCGGACTCCGAAAGGCCGTAGAGCACATACCCTTCTTCATTTTCGCTCAGGCGAAGGCTGATCTCCGGCGCGGCGTCCACCACGCCCGCCACGTCGATCTGGCGCAGGTTGTTCAAAGAAAGGGAGAAAACCTTATCGGAAAGAGCGCCCAAAAGCCTGTCGAGCTGGTAGTGGTTAAGAGGCGTGTTCTTGCCCTGTGGCACCCCCTCTGATATGGCGGCTTCGTCCAGTATGCGCAGTATTTTTTCATCGCTCTTTGAAAGGCCTTGGCGGTGGGTGTCCACCACTCTGTTCTTGCCCAGGGCGATCTCAGCCTTGTCGTAATAATCAACCGCGAAAGCGTGAACATCCTTCACGATGTACATCCTTGAAATGCCGGCACGCAACACCGCTTCCGCATTGCCCCCGCTGATGTATAGGGTCAGCTCCAGATGAACGCTATCCTCCCTTTCCGTCTTGGGGATGAATGCCCTCAGGAACTCCTGGCCCTTTTTAAGCACCCTAGCCTTCTCCTTTTCCTCCATCCTATCCGGCGAGGTGGCGAAAAGCCCCAGAGCCACAGCGTGTGAGCACAGATGCTCGCTGTCCTCGTATGAAAAACGGCAGGTGCAGGAAGCAGAGGTCATCGTTGTGCCCCGCAGCGTTATCTTCGCATAGTACTTGCTGTACTCGTCAATAATGCTGGCGGTCATCAGCTCGCCATCCTCCGTCACATCCTGCACTCCGTCGCTTCTTATGATGCTTCGCGCTCTTTCCATTGTGTCGCCGCGCATGACCAGTCTCATCTCGTAGTCCGTCAATTTTTTCGCCTCCGGGTTTTGCCACATTTTCTTCGTCTTTTCTTCGTGCTTTTTTGTGTTCTACGCCGATTTCCAAGTTCCCGCCAATAACGCACATAAAAGGGGCTAACAAAAAAGCCTGCAAAAAGCAGACATCATGTATGTATTCGCTGCAAGCTTCCACTTTTCCTGCCCAGAGAAAATTCCCTCCTGGAAAAGGAGCATGTTTTGGGCATTATTACCGTTTGCAAATTGTAAAAATGCCGCCAAAGTGTTATACTTTTTACATCCAAATGAGTGCGGGAGGAAATCCTCATGAAAGATTTTTCCAGTTTGATTGACAGCTACAGGGACGATATGATCGAAATGCTTTGCGACCTCGTCCGCTTCCCCAGTGTGGAAGGCGCCCCGCTTGAGGGGATGCCCTTCGGCAAGGCCATTGATGACTGCTTGCGCTATGCTTTAAAGCGGGCCGGACAGATTGGACTTAAGACGGAGTATGTGGACGGCTACGCAGGCCACGCTGACATCGGCAAGGGCGAAAAAACAATGGGCATATTGGTCCACCTGGACGTTGTCCCCCCTGGCGACGGCTGGGACAGCGATCCCTTTGGGCCCGTTGTAAAGGACGGCAAAATATTCGGCCGCGGCTCCAACGACAACAAGGTGGCCGCCGTTTCCACGTTGTTCGCAATAAAAGCCTGCCTGGACGCGGGCGTTGAGTTCAAGAAAAAAGTGCGGGTGATTTTCGGCTGCGACGAGGAAAGCGGCTGGACGGACATCGACTATTACAAGACAAAGTTCAAAATGCCCGACTTCGGCTATTCCCCCGACGCCAGCTTCCCGGTGATAAACGCCGAAAAGGGAGTCGTACATCTGGAGCTTTTGATTCCCATGGATGGCGATGATAAAAAAATAATCGCCCTTACAGGGGGCGAAAGAGCAAACGTGGTGCTGGAGCGTTCCCGCGCACTTATAAACGGCGTGCAGAACATCGACATCTCCGGCTTTGACGCCACTATAGAAGAAAAGAACGGCAACACCCTAATCGTATCAAACGGGCTGGCGGCCCACGGCTCCACCCCGGAGCTGGGCATAAACGCCGGCGCAAAGCTGATGGAGCTTCTGCGCAAAAACGGCTTTAAGGGAAACGCCATAGACCTTATCTGCGACTGCGTGGGCGAAAGCACAGACGGCGAGGCTTTCGGCGTAAAGATGAGCGACGAGCCCTCCGGCAGCCTGACGCTGAACCTGGGCATTCTTGAAAAAGTTGAGAGCAGCGAAAAAATTCGCGCCGTTCTGGACATCCGTCACCCCGTCACCCGCACCGGTCAGGAGATCATAAGCGCCATCACCGAGAAGGCGGCGCGTTATGGCGCCAGCGTGACGCCCGGCCACGGACATCTGCCCCTTTACTTGCCCAAGGATCACTTCCTTATAAAGCTTCTGATGGAGCAGTACGAAAAGGCCACGGGCCTGCCCGGCTACGCCATGAGCACCGGAGGGGGAACCTATGCCAGAACCATGGAGAACTGCGTCGCCTTCGGCGGCAACTTCCCCGACAGGCCGGACGATTACGGCATCCACAAGCAGAACGAGTATGTGCTTATCGAGGACATGCTGCGGGCCTGCAAGGTTTACGCCCATGTCATCGCCGCCGTACAGGATGTGGAAATTCCCGATCAGCCATGAAAACCCTTTACATCACCGATCTGGACGGCACATTCTTAGGCAAAGACGCCAGGCCCTCCGCCTTTTCCATTCAGGGGCTGGAGCTGCTCCATGGGCGGGGCGTGGCCTTCACAGTCGCTTCGGCAAGGATGCCCTCGTCCGTGGCGGAAATAATGGCAGGGGCGAAGATCACCGTCCCCGCCGTGCTTCTAAATGGCGCGGTGATCTACGACATCAAAGCGGAAATCAGCTTAAAGACAGAATACATGGACGAAGCCGCCTGCGCGTTGGCCCGCGGGGTGTTAAGCTCCCGGGGGCTTACCGGTTCAAGCTACTTCGCAAGGGACGCGGTGATGGAAATCACCTCTGAGGATAGCTTCGCTCCATTCAGCGCCAGGGATTCAAAAGGCTGCTTTTATATGAAGATCTCCGGAACCTGCGAGAGCCTGAGCGGAGCTTTTGAGAAGATACGGCAAATTCCGGGGCTGAGCGCGCTGCTCTACGGCAGCGTGTATTCCGCAGAACGCTATTATCTGGAGATTTTCTCGTCGAAGGCGTCCAAGCAGAGCGGCGTTCAGTGGCTGAAGGATCAATATGGATATGAGAGGATCGTGGGCTTTGGCGACAATCTGAACGACCTGCCCCTGCTTGCCGCCTGCGATACATTTTACGCCGTCGAAAACGCGCTGAAAGAGCTGAAGGACGCCGCCAGCGCCGTCATCGGACACAACGACCAGGACGCGGTCATCAAACAGATTCTCAAGCTGGAAGGGCTTCTTTGACGCAGAGAATCCCCCTGCCAATAACGAGGAGGAACAAATATGCCTTTTATTTCAATCAACCTTTCCGCATCCATCACGAAGGCGCAGAAGGACGAGATCAAGACCCGCCTGGGCAAGCTCATCGAGATAATCCCCTCAAAGAGCGAAAAGGGCCTGATGGTGGACATATCGGACGATCACGCCCTTTACTACGCCGGGCAGGAGATGGAAAACGCCGCCTTCATAGACGTTCGCCTCTACAAGGATTCCCCCTTCGATGAAAAGGGCGAATTCTTCAAACAGACCTGCCTGATGCTGGGCGAAATCGCCGGCGTTGACCCGCAAAGCGTTTACTGCAATATATTCGAGCTTCAAAACTGGGGCAGCCGGGGCGTTTTCCGCTGATCTCCGGCAGTTTATGCCTTATGCATAGGTTTCGGTTTTGCCCTACGCGCAAAAACCCTCGTAATGAAAAACGCGTTGACATCAGAAAAAAGGGATACTGTTTGAATGGTATCCCTTTTTGGCGTACCGCCATGCTCCTTTGCGGCGCAGGGCTCATAAGGAATCGGCGGCCAATAGAAGAAGCAATTTAAAAAACCCTATTGACATTCACGCTGCGTAATAGTTTATACTCCAATTGACCCCCAAATATAAGGAGGAAGGAGGTTATGAGAAAAGTGGAATACAGCATAAACAAACTGGCTAAATTGGCGGGAATTACTACGAGAACCCTGCGGTATTATGATGAAATCGGCTTGCTGTCGCCAAAGCGGGTAAGCAGCAACGGGTATAGGGTGTACGGTCAAAAGGAAGTGGATTTGTTGCAGCAAATCCTGTTTTACCGCGAGCTGGGTGTGCAGCTTGATGAAATCAGGAATATTGTGTTGTCCAAAAACTATGATGGATTTGCCGCCCTGCAAGGCCACCTATCGGCATTAAAGGCGAAAAAGGAGCAGATAGAGCTGCTTATCGCCAATGTCGAGAAAACTATCGCCGCGTCGAAAGGAGAAATTAAAATGAACGACAGGGAAAAATTTGAGGGCTTCAAGCAGAAAATGATTGAAGAAAACGAGCGGAAGTACGGCAAAGAAATCCGCGAAAAATTTGGCGAAGCGGTCATAGACGGCAGCAATGCCAAAATGATGGGATTAACCGTCGAGCAGTATGAAGAAATGCAGAAGCTGTCCCTGCAAATAAACGAGTCTCTGAAAATTGCCTTTGAGCAAGGAGACCCTTCCAGCGAGCTTGCACAGCAAGCGTGCGCTTTGCATAAAGAATGGCTGGGTTATTCTTGGAACCACTATTCAAAGGAAGCGCATTCGGGTCTGGCTCAAGCGTATGTTGACGACCCTCGCTTCAAAAAATACTATGACGCAATCGAGGAAGGGTGCGCCGAATTCTTGTTTGAAGCATTGCGGGTTTATTGCAGGTAAATATTTCAATTGGGGGACGGCGGTTCTGAGTAAAATCAAATCCGCTGTCCTCTGTATATGGAGGATATGATAAACGCGCCCTTTGGGGGCTTGGCGGACTTGGGACAGGAGGATTCCATGTATCCGAAGCCGCTTTGCCTGAAAAGCCCCGACGCCACTTCAGGCCCGGTTGCCCGAAAGTCCGCAGAGTGTCAAGAGAACGCTCCCTGTTTTAGGCGGCGAAATGGGATGGTGAACATCCAGGCCGCCAAGGGCCGGATAGGCTCAGCAGCCTGTTTGCGTGACCCTTCATAGAAATTATCTGAAACGATACCGGCGCGGTTGTTCGTCTGACGCTCAAGGATTAGGCCGATGACGGATATTTTTAAAGCGGGCAGGAAAAAAGCAGGCGGCAAAAGCCGCCCGAAATTAGGGTAAGCCGTTCCGGGGAGCAAGTCTTTTGTCTGGGCAATGAATCAGGCAAGCCCATGCTCCACCCGTGCAAGCTGTATCTTCTGCGCTTCCTCGCTCAGCAGCACAAAATAGGCCGACCAGCCGCCCATTCGGACGCGCAGGCCGCGGTACTGCTCCGGGTTTGCGATGGCGCGGCGCAGCTCCTCCGCGCTGGTGATTGTCAAAGTCATCATGTTTCCTCCCTCCTGCAGAAGTGTCTTGATCAGGCCCGCGATGCGCCTTGTGCCCTCGGGGCCTTCCAAGCCGTTCTTGCTCAGGCGCAGATCCAGCGGCGCGCCGGCCGGCATCGCCTTCGTGTTGAGCTTGAGATACGAGTTGATGGCGGAGGTGGGGCCGGAAACGTCGTGCCCGGGAACGGGGGACATGTTGGAGGCAATGTTCTCCCGGCTCATGCGGCCGTCGGCAGAAGCGCCGATCCGCTTGCCGATGGTGATAATCCACGAGAAGGTGCCGATGCAGGGCGAGAAAAGGATGTCCGGGTAATCGGCGGCGTATTTTTGGCACCGCTCCACAAAGTAGTCGATCATCTGCGCGGCGATATTATCCACGCTGTCGATATTGTTGCCGAACTTCGGCGCTTCCTTCACAAAGCGCTGCCGCAGAAACTCCCCCTCCTTGCCGGCCCAGTTGCTTTTCAGCACCTCGACCAGCTCACGCAGGGTCAGCTCCCCGTCCTCGTAGACAAACTTGCGTATGGCCGCCAGCGCGTCCGCCGCGTTTGAAACCGCCTCGCACAGCAGATGCCACTGGGTATAGCGTGCGCCGCCCTGGGCCACGTCGGCAATGTTCGCCACGCAGTCCTTAGTCAGCGCGGACAGTATCGGGATATGCGTCAGCTCGCCCTGGGTTCCCATACGGCGTATGCCGTGCACCACGCCGCGGATGGAGGTTTTCACCGAGAAATCAAGCTGCGTGCGCCATGCCTGCATCAGGTCCTCAAAGGTGGTGAAGCGCCCGATATCGCCGGTGTCTATGCCGCTGTCAAGGCTCTGCAAAATGGAGCTGAGGGGATAGACGGAGCCGGGGCAGTTCATCGGGTTGGCGCGGTCGATCTTCGGCTCGCGGATGCGGTGGCCCAGGAAGGATTCGCCGCGGTTCAGCGCCATTTCCAGATAGTACAGGAAGTTGAAATCCTTGATCATTTCCTGGTTCGAGGAGCCCTGCAGCAGGGTTTCCCAGCAGTTGGAGTTGGCGTACCAGCAAGCGTCCTCCTCCGGCACCCCCATATCCATGTAGGATTGGACCAAAACATCGTCGTTGTTTATATAGGGCATCCCGCCGCCGGATTTCAGCACCTCCGCCACCCGGTCATACAGCTCCGGCGGGGTGTTTTTATGCATCCGCACCGTCAGCACCGGGCTGGTCATAGAAAACTTCTCATGGGCGTTCAGGAACAGGTAGGTCAGTGCGCAGGTCGCGTCCTTCCCGCCCGGCAGCCGGCCGCTGATCAGAATATTCTGGCCCCAGTGGTTGATGGCGTCGATGTGGTCCTGGTCCGTGTAGGATGTGACAAAGCCCTGGAACACGCCGCTGCGGCTCTGCTGGGAGATGCCCTCGACCTTCGTGATGTCCTCGACATAGTAGTTCTCAAGGTCGAGCTGGGCGCGGTCGTTGACGCGCAGGCAGAAAGAATCCACCAATTCCTGGGCGCGGTCAAGGGTAATGCGGCCGTCCTCCCAGTCCGCCTCGAAGTAGGGGGCCAAAATCCGGTCGATGTTGCCGATGGAGATCGATGTCAGCGACACCAGCAGCGAATGGTTGTAAATCCAGACGGACTGAAGGGCCTCGTGCAAAGACCCGGCGGGATGCTCCGGCACCCTGCGGCAGACCCGGGCAATTTCCCGCAGCTCCTCCCTGCGCCCGGCCTCCGCGCAGATATCGGCCTGCTGCTCGGCCAGGTCGGCGTAGCGGTTGCTCAGGGCTATCAGCCCCTCGATCTCCCTCTGGGCCGCCTCGATGAAATCCAGCTTCTTCCGGCGCTCATCCTCGAAAGGCTCCTGCCGGGCGGCGGGCTTTTGGGCCTCCAGCTCCCGGTGGACTGCGCGCAGCCCTTTGCGAAGAAGTCCTTCATAGTCGGGGCATTTGTGGGACATGGAGATGCTGCACCTGCCCAGCTCGTCGTTTCTAAGGAAGATCGGGAGGGAGCAGCGGATGATCGTATCATCCCCCACGCAGTTGCCGACGATGATATCGCCGTCCTCTATGCCGATGGGCATCTCGCGCATGATGCGCTCAAAGGCCAGGGAGCGGCGGATGGCGGCGCTGCGGCCCTTGGTTTCGTCGTTTAGCACGCTCAGATTGCCGCCCCAGGCCCTCTGCCGTTTGTGCATGCGGCGTTCGATGGCGCTGAAATGTCTGCGGATATTGGGGGACATCCCGCGCAGGCTTTCCTGCGTTCTGGCCTGATCCATGGCCTGCCGAAACAATTCCTTCATAGCGGATTTCGCTCCTTTCTGTCTAAACCATATTGATAAAAGCGGTTCGCCCGTCAGCCGGTGACGGGGGTGAGACCGATATCTTCCAACAGGCGGCTGAGGGTTTTCAGCTTATCGGAGTTTTGTGTTTCCATGCCCTCCAGCTCGTAACCTAAGCCGATCCAGCGGTATTTCTCGCCGGCCATCATATTGTAGGGCAATAGCTGCATCCGGCCGATTCCCAGCCCGCGGGCGAAAAGCGCCGTCCTGCGGATGTTTTCCTGATCGTCGTTGATTCCGGGAATCAGCGGCGTGCGGATGATGATTTTCTCCGCCGCGCCGGGCTCCGCGCACAGGCGGCGTAAATTTTCGAGGATCAATTCGTTGCCTTTGCCGATGTGCGCCTCGTGGGCGGAGGAATCCATCAGTTTAAGATCATAGAAGATCAGGTCGCCTTCCCCGGCGATCCTAAGAAGGTCCTCCGTCCGGCCGAAGCCGCAGGTTTCCACCGCCGTGTGGATGCCGCTGCCCCGGCAGAGCCGCAGGAACTCAGACGTAAACTCCGCCTGGGCAAGGGGCTCTCCGCCGCTGACGGTAACGCCGCCGCCGGAATTGCGGAAAAAGGGGATATCATGCAGCACCATCGTGTACAGCTCCTCCGGCGTTTTTTGTTCCCCGGCCACACGCAAAGCCTGCGCAGGGCAATGCCCAACGCACTCAAAACAGTTTACGCATTTCCCGCGGTCGATCACGATGCCGCGGATTCCGTCCGCGCCGGCTTCCTCCGCGGGGGCAATGGCCCGGTACCGGCAGGCATCCACGCAGTTGTAACAGCTTCGGCAGCGCATCCTCTGGTAAATCAGCTCAGGCTCCATCCGCTGCGACTCCGGCGAATGGCACCACCTGCAGCGCAGCGGGCATCCCTTCAGGAATACCGTCGTGCGGATGCCGGGGCCGTCATGTGTGGAAAACCGGTCGATATCCAAAATGATTCCATTCATTGACATACCTAGATTCCTTTAATTTCCCATAGTGAAAATGATTTTCATTGTATTTTGAGCAAAAAGCCTCCCCCTTGCGCCTGAACCCGGCCTGTCCCGTGATGATCTCAGCCGCCCTCGTAGCCGAGGCGCTTGGAGATATCCTTCGTGGCGTCTGCGATATACGAGATTTTGCCGAATATGTATTCGTCCGTCATTCGCATCGCAGGCCCGCTGACGCTGATGCCGGCAACGATCTTTCCCGTGTAGTCGCGGATCGGAAGCGCCACGCAGCGCACCCCGACGGTGCACTCCTCGTCGTCAATGGCGTAATCCCGGGCCCTGACCTTCGCAAGCTCCTCCACCAACTGCTCCTTGGTGCTGATGGACTTCGGCGTCAGAACCGTAAGCCCCTTGACGGCCACATAACGTTCTATCTGGTAGGCGTCATAGTTCAGCAGCAGCAGCTTGCCGGAGCCGGTGCAGTGCATCGGCGCCACATTGCCGATCCTCTGCAGGGTGGTCAGCATCTGGTAGGTGCCGCTTACCACGTCGATGTAAAGCACCTCCATGCTCTGGTCCACCGAGAGATTGACTGATTCGGAGAATATCTGCGACAGGCTGCGCAGATACGGCGTTGTGATGTCCTTGATCTTGAATCCGGCGCTTACGCGCCCCGCGATGGCGCACAGCTTCAGAGTCAGATAATAACGGCCGCTTTCGGCGGCCTGCGCCACATAACCGTTGCGCTGCAGCGTCGTCAAAAAGCGGGAGACAGTGCTGATATTCATTCCGACCATTTGCGCGAAGTCCTGTAGGCGAACCGGTTCCTGCTGCCGCGAGAGCGCCTCGATTACCATCAGAACCTTTTCCACCGATTGGTTGGACCTCGTTACTTTTTCGACCGGATTTGTCTTGACCACAGCGTTGCACCCCTCGTTCAATTTGCTTTTAATCGTCCTACATATCTACAGCTATCATACCGCAAATAAGCGGCAATAACAAGATAATTCCTGCTAAATCAACGCGCTTTCGATAATCGCCGGCTTCATTCGCAAGCGGTTTTCCGGCGGCGGTTTTGCCCCTAAACTCATCTCTAAATCAAGCGGGCATTGCCTAGCCGCCGATTGAACCGTCCCAGGTATCGACCTTTTCGCGGTTGGAGCTATCGTCAAACCAGGTGGAGGTAACCACCTTCGTTTCGGTGAAGAAGCGCACGCCGTCCTTGCCCAGCGTATGCAAATCCCCAAAGAAGGACTGCTTGTGCCCCGAGAACGGAAACATGCCCACGGGAACCGGAATCCCCACATTGACGCCCACCATGCCTCCGTCGATCCGCTCGGCAAAGTGGCGGCTGTAATATCCGCTCTGTGTGTAGATCACCGCGCCGTTGGCATAGGGATTTGAGTTGATCAGCGCCACGCCTTCCTCGAAGGTTTTAACCCGCTTGATGCACAGCACCGGGCCGAAGATTTCCTGCTGGCCCACAGTCATGCCGGGCGTCACGTTATCAAGCACCGTCGGCCCCAGATAAAAGCCGTTTTCAAAGCCCTCCACAGTGCAGCCCCGGCCGTCCAGCACCAAAGTGGCGCCCTCCGCGATGCCGGTTTCGATCCAGCGGATGATGGAGTCCCTATGCTTTTTCGAGACCACCGGCCCAAGCTGGGAATCCTTGTCATATGCGCAGCCGATTTTCAGCGCCCTGGCATATTCAACGATTTTTTCCACCAGCCGATCAGCGATGCCCTCCTGCACGACTACGGCGGGAAGGGCCATGCAGCGCTCTCCTGCGCAGCCAAAGGCCGAGTTAATGATGCCGCGGGCCGTTCGGTCCAGCACGGCGTCGTTCATGACCAGCGCATGGTTCTTGGCCTCGCACAGGGTCTGGACGCGTTTGCCATGGGCAGCCGCCACTCCGTAGACATGCAGGCCCACCTGGGTGGTTCCCACAAAGCTAACGCCCTTGATATCCGGATGGGTGAGGAGCAGCTCGGCGGTTTCGCGGCCGGTGGTGACCAGGCTGACGACGCCGGCCGGCAGACCGGCCTCCTGCAAAAGCTCCAGCAGGCGGATGCTGGTCATCGGCGTGGTGCTGGAGGCCTTGAGGATCATCACATTGCCGGTGGCGATGCAGAGCGGAACCATCCAGCCCATGGGGATCATCGCGGGAAAGTTGAAGGGCACAATGCCGGCGAACACTCCCACCGGCTCCCGGTACAGCACCGTGTCATAGTTCGCGCTTGTGTTCATCAGGGATTCCCCCATCATCAGCACCGGGGCGCCGCAGGCCATCTCAACCGGCTCCTTGACCTTCAGCACATCGCCGCGGGCTTCCTCCCAGACCTTCCCGTTTTCACGGGCAACCAGCTCCGTCAGCTCATCCATATGCTCGATAATCAGCTCGCGAAAGCGGAACAGCACCTGTGTGCGCTTGATGACAGGAGTGCGCGACCAGCTCTTATACGCCTGCTGCGCGCCCGCGATGACTTCCTCCAGCTCCCCCCGTGTGCAGGAGGGGGCCTGGGCGATTACGGCGCCGGTGCTGGGGTCGTATACATCCATCCAACGGTCGGCGGCGGACTGCTTCCACACGCCTCCGCTGCAAAACGCAAGCTTTTTTATCTGGGTCATGATGAGTCATTCCTTTCATGCTGAAAATCACCGCGCCGGCGGCGCTGCGGAAAAGCAGGACGGGCTGCCACCCGCCCTGCTCAATGGAAATCGCTTACAAGCCGGCCCTATATGTATCGTGCATTTCCTGATAGGTCTCAAGCAGCACGCTCAGGCCCATTTTTTCCATATTTGATACATAGCTGTCCCAGTCGTCCAGTGAAAGCTGGCCTATGATCAGCTTGGAAAGGGTCTCCTCGGCGTAGGTGGTCAGGTCGATGCTGTACTGGGAAATCGTCTGGAACTGCGCGTCGGTGGGCAGCGCCATCAGCTCCTTTGTGTTTGTGTCGTGCAGCATCCACTTGGGCCAGTTGGCCACGGCGCGTCCGTAAACATGGCCGCGCTTGTCCACCGAGGGATTGATCTCAGTGGTCCAGATCTCATAGCGCTCGTCGGTGATGCTGTCGGAAATCAGTATCATGTCGGGTCCAAAGTACTCCTCCATGTTCATGCGGGGCAGCATGTATGTGCCGGGCATGGCCCATAGGGGGGCGCTCTTTTTCTCGAACATAACATCCTTGTTCGAGGCGCTGTTGCGGTTCTGGTCGTCGTAGATATCAACCAGGAAGTTCTTCTCGTTCCAGTACCAGTGCTGCCCTTCCTCGCCCTTGTTGGCCAGCAGCGAGTATTCAGGGCCGCATATCATATCCAGAAAGCGGCCGGCGGCCACCAAGTCCGTGCAGGCCTTGGTGAAGGCGAAGTCCGGGGAGGCGGAGCTGCCGCTCGAATACGATACCAGGGGCTCCACGCCTTCAACGCCCATGTCCGGCCCTACCGGGTGGTACCAGACCTGGCGGTCCAGGTTCGATACGGGAATCAGGTTTGCCGAAACGTTGCGGTTGGGCTGCGTCAGTGCGGAAACGACGTTTTCGGCAAGCTTGGCCGCGGAGGGAAGCTTAGTCTGCTGGTCGAAAGAGCCGGCGTCAAGCAGGCCGTCCTTATAAAGCTCCTGCATGAACTCGATGTAGAGCAGCATTTCCTGCTTTTGATGCCACGGCGTGCCCACCTTGTTGTCCGTCATGTCCACGAAGAACATCTCCGAGCCGACGCCGAACCACTGGGCGATGCCTGTCCCGGTCTTGGAAATATCCACCACCACGACCTCATCCTTGACGCCGTTGCCGTTGACATCCTGTTCCTGGAACGCCTTCAGGGCGGAAACATACTCGCTCAAGTTCTGCGGGAAGCCCAGGCCAAGCTCCTCCAGCCAGTCCTGGCGGATTTCATGGGCGTAGACATTGAAGCGCAGGCCGTTGCTGATGCCGGTAACGCGCTGGACAGTGCTGCCGAAGTAGTAGGTGTTGCCGTCCTCGTAGCTGAAAAGGGCGCGGGCAAAGGGGGCGATCTCCGTGAAGAAACGGGTGGAGTTGCCCCTAGCGCTGTACTCCTCAAACAGCGGGTTCAGCGGGATTACAAGGCCCTGCTGGATGAACTTGACCAGTGATTCGATGGCGATGTCCTTGACGGCGATGACGTCGGGCAGGTTTGAGGCCGTCGCCATGCGGGTCTGGACAGTTGTCGTAAGCTGATCGCTGGGGACCGGCTCAATCTCGAGCTTGATGCCGTAATCAGCCACGATCTCCAGGAACAGGCGCCAGCTTGAATACTGTTCGCGGTCGTCCCAGCGGACAGGGTCGTACTGGCCGGTGGTTCCGCCCAGCAGCCGGATGGTCCTGATGTCGCCGGCGGGAGCGGTATTGCCCGCGTTCGCGGGGGCAGAGGTCGTGCTCGCGGCGGTGGAGCCGGGGGATGCTGCCGGCTGAGCAGTCGAATCACCGGTGCAGCCGGTGATCATAGTCACAAGCATGGCGGAGATCAGGAATAATGCCAGGATACGTTTGCTCTGCATGGATATGATTCCTCCTTTTCAACTTGAACTGTACGCTTCTAAAAGAGCGCACGGTCAGAAACGTTGCGGTTACCCCTTTACGGAGCCGAGCATGATGCCTTTTACAAAGTACTTCTGGAAGAATGGGTAGATAACGAGCATGGGCAGAGTGGAAACGATGATAAGCGCGTACTTGATCTGCTCGTTGCCGAGCTTGCGCCGAACGGCGTCGATCATCTCCGCCTCGGTGGCGCCCGCATCGACGGCAAGGTTCACGCTGGACTCCACCAGCACCCGGCGCAAAAAGAGCTGCAACGGCTGCCAGGTTTCCTGGGGGAGGTAGATGGTCGCGTTATACCAGCTATTCCAGGCGCTGATGATTGTATACAGCGCTATGACGGCAAGGATGGGCTTCGAGTTTGGCAGATAGATGTTCCACAGAATGCGGTAGGAGTTTGCCCCGTCTATCCGCGCCGCCTCCCGGAGGGTTTCGGGAATGCTGGCGAAATACGAGCGCACCAAAATGATATACCAGATGCTGTAGCTGCCCAGGAGGATAACCGCAAAGGGCGAGCCGTAAAGGTTTATCTTCGTCATCAGTATAAATGTGGGGATCAGGCCGCCACTGATGTACATGGGAATCATCAGGAACATGTTTATGAACTTGCGGCCGATCAGCATCGGGGAGGTCAGCGGATAGGCCACGCAGGTGCAGGTGGTCAGCATTACGGCCGTCATCACAGAGGCGTACATGATCGTGTTGCGGTAGGAGAGCCACAGCCGTGAATCGCTCAGTATGCGCTGGTATCCGCCCAGATAAAATCCCTTGGGAAAGGCGTAGACCTTCATCGTCAGCGCGGCCTGGGGATCGCTCACGGAAAGTATCAGCACATAGTACATCGGGTACAGTGTCAGGAGCGCGAAAGCGGCGGCCATCAGGTAGATGACCACGTCAGCCGCGAGACTGCCCTGCTTGATTCTGTTTGAATTTTTGCTGCCCATTATCCGTTTCATATTCCCCCCTCCCCCTCTACCATAGGCCGGAGCCGGTGAGCTTGTTGCTGATATGGTTGGTGATCAGCGTCAGCGTAAAGCCGATCAGCGACATAAAAAGGCCGATGGCCGCAGTATAGCTGAAGTTGCCGCCCAGTATGCCGATACGGTATATGTAGGTTCCCATCACATCGGCGGTGTCGTAGGTTGCCGGCACATACAGAAGCAAAATCAGCTCCGTGCTGGCGTTCAGTATAGCGCCCACCGCCAGAATAAGCCGGATGGCGATGATGTTGCGCAGCCCCGGCATTGTGATGTACCACATCTGCTGAAAACGGTTGCCGCCGTCGATTCGCGCCGATTCATACAGTGACGGATCGATTGAGGAAATGGACGAGAGATAGAGGATGCTGCTGAAGCCGAAATTCTTCCAGACATGCGTGGCCGTGTAGATGGTCGGAAATGCTTCGGAGTACATTCTCCAGTTGACGGCGTCGGCGCCGAATACCGTCAGGATGGTGTTTATCAGCCCGCCGACGTTGATGAACGATATCACCATGCCGGCCACAACCACCGTCGATATGAAATAGGGCATGTAGCTGGCTGTCTGCACGAACTTTTTGTAGCGCGCATGGCGCACCTCATTCAGCAGCAGGGCGAAGATGATGGGCACCCAGAAGCCGAAGATCAGCTCTAAAAAGCCCAGCCGCAGCGTGTTCCCCAGCAGGCGGGTGAAATACTCGCTGGCAAAGAAGGTTCTGAAATGCTTGAGGCCCACCCACTTTACGCTGCCGTCGAAAGCGATAAACGACTGGCCGGGCGCATAGTCCTGAAACGCGACCACGGCGCCGTAAATCGGTATGTACGCAAAGACGGTAATAAGGATCATCACCGGAATCATCAGGGAATACAGCTCTATATTCTCCTTGATCCGCTCCTGTGTGAAGCGCCTTTTTTTCTTCGCGGTTACAAGAATATTACGTTCAGGTGCATGAGCCACTCTGATCCCACCTTGTTTTCATATATTGAAAATCATTTTCTTAATTCTGACAGCAAAAGTATAGCATATGGAAATTTCTTTGTCAATACCTGTTATAACAATCTTTTATTATTTATTAATACAATAAACTTTTTCAGATATTATTGAAAATGAAATAATGTTTTCATTATGTGATAATGGTGCGGGCAGGTTCATGGCCTTGTTGACTGGCCATAAAAAAACCTTCACGAGGCATATCCCGCAAAGGGCTTTCCCCTGCCGCTTAAAAAGCGAACGCATATCTATTCTGTTTTTATTACTAATCAGCCCAAAAGGCCCGCCCTGCCAAAATCCTTCGGGAAGCCCTGTGAAATATAGGAG
>JBNRMR010000166.1:0-9189 GCA_050309705.1 Christensenellales bacterium
GCCATATATATTTCACACTAAAGGACAGCGAAGCATCCCTTCGCTGCGCCTTTTTTCGCCAAAACGCCATGAGATCCAGGGTGCGGCTGGAGGACGGCATGCAGGCCACTTTGCGGGGCTACATCACCGTCTATCCCCGGGATGGCTCCTACCAGATGGTGGTGCAGGAAGCCCAGGCTGGAGGCGAAGGCCAGCTTTATGCCATCTTTCAAAAGCGCAAGCAGGAGCTCCTTGAAAGGGGTTATTTTGCCGAAGAGCGCAAAAAGCCCCTGCCCTTCTTCCCACGGAAAATAGCCGTCGTCACCTCGCCCACCGGCGCGGTGCTTCGGGATATCGCCAGGGTCGCCCGAAGCCGCTGGCCTGGGATTGGGCTTTTGCTGCTCCCGGTGGCGGTTCAGGGCGAGGGCGCAGCGGAGCAGATCGCTAATGCCATTGAAAAGGCAGACAAGCTCCCCGGCATAGACGTGATCATAACCGGCCGAGGCGGCGGTTCCATGGAGGATCTTTGGGCCTTCAATGAGCAGCCGGTGGCCGACGCTATATTTAACTGCAAAAGGCCCGTGGTCAGCGCCGTTGGCCATGAGACCGACTTTACCATCGCAGACTTTTGCGCCGATTTGAGGGCCGCCACACCCACCCATGCAGCGCAGCTTTGCGTGCCGGACAGCTTTGCCTTAAAAGAGCAAGTCAGCTCCTTGCAGTCAAGGGCTTTGCGACACCAGAGCCTAAATCTGGACTCCCTTCGCGAGAGGCTTGCCCGCCTTTCCGACAGGCCCGTTCTTCAAAGGCCTGAAAGCTACATCGCCCTTCTGCGTGAAAAGTCCCAGGGCCTAGGCAGCCGCGCAACGGAATCAGCCGCGAGGCTTTTGGCCGATAAAAGGGCCCATTTAATGCTATTAACTGAAAAGGCGATAGCCCTTGGCCCCAAAAGCGCCCTCGAAAGGGGATATGCCCTTATTAAAAAGGGAGAAAAGCTTGTGACCAGCGCGGTAAATCTCAGCGGCGATATCTCAATAACTATGCATGACGGAATAAAGAATGCGAGGGTTCTCGATGAGCAATAAATCAACACCTAAGAAAACCAATGAAAGCTTAACCTTTGAGCAGATGCTCCACGCTCTGGAGGAAATTGTCTCCAAGCTGGAGGCGGGCGGCCTTTCGCTGGAGGACTCCCTCGCCGCCTACGAGCAATCAGTCATTTACTCAAAGGAGCTAAATAAAATGCTGGACGAGGGCGAAAAGCGCATAATGGAGCTTTCATCCAAGGGTACGGAGCTGCCCTTCACAGCAGAGGACATCACATGAAGCTCAGCGAATACAAGTTTATGATCGACCAGGCGCTACCATCATTCCTGCCAGAGCCAGTCGGCCATGCGAAGGAGCTGTATAAGGCCATGCGATACGGCGCCTTAGCCCCCGGCAAAAGGTTGCGGCCGTCTTTGCTGATGCTTGGTGCGGAGCTTTCCGGTGCGAAACAAGAGCTTGCGCTGCCCTTTGCCTGCGCGGTGGAGATGATCCACGCCTATTCACTAATACACGATGATCTTCCCTGCATGGACGACGACGATCTTCGCCGCGGCCGACCCACCTGCCACAAGGTTTATGGCGAAGCGATCGCCCTGCTGGCGGGGGATGCACTCCTTTCCCATGCCTTTGAAACAATGCTGTCCGCCTCCCTTGGGGCAAGCTCTGCCGATGAAAATGAAAACTGCATTAAAGCCATGGGGCGCATCGCCAGGTGCGCAGGCGCCAGTGGCATGGTGGCCGGTCAGGCCGCCGACATGCTTGGGGGCAGCATAAACGATGAAGTGCTTCAATATATTCATAAAAACAAGACCGGAAGGCTGATTGAGGGCGCCCTTATCGGCGGCCTCATGCTGGGCGGGGCAGACGGTCAAACCATAGAGGACTTCGAAATTTTTGCCGAAAACCTGGGCGTCGTCTTTCAACTGACCGACGACATATTAGACGTTACAGGTGATCCTGCCCTTCTAGGCAAAAGCACCGGCTCCGACGCGACGCAGCACAAAAAAACCTCCGTTTCCCTGTGGGGAATAGAGGGCGCAAGGGCCAAGGCAGAAAGCCTTGTTGAAACCGCAAAAGCCGCCATTTCCCGGTATCAGGGCGCGCAAGAGCTGCTGACCTTGGCGGATAGTCTATTGAACAGGCGCTGCTGAGCTGCAAACAGGGATAAACCCTTGCAATAAAACCTTTGTGCTGATAGAATTAATGAGCCGCTATAATATTTTTCCTGAAGGGGTTGCCGGTGAACGAGTTTAAGGACATTCTGCAAAATAATATATTGCTTACCGCTCTTGTAAGCTGGCTATCCGCGCAGATGATCAAGCTGGTGATCAACTTCATCCGCGAAGGTGAGCTGGACTGGCGGCTTTTGGCCTCCCCCGGCGGAATGCCCAGCGGCCATAGCGCAACGGTGATGAGCGTCACCATATCCATAGGAATCACCCAAGGCTGGGATTCCCCTCTGCTGGCCCTCGCGGCCTCACTCGCCATGGTCGTGATGTACGACGCGGCGGGCATCAGGCGCGCCGCCGGCGAACACGCCGCCACTCTCAATCGACTTATAGACCGCTTCACAAAGGGTGAGCCTCATGAACGGATGCTCATATCCCCGGAAGAGCTGAAGGAAATACTAGGTCACACGCCTTTTCAGGTGGTGGTGGGCGCCTGTCTGGGCACGCTTATCGCCATACTAATGAACTGATCTTATAAACTAAGCACAAGCGAACATTATGATGAGCATTATCATCAATATTATTTATACAGGACCCTGAATGAAATATGATTTGCCTTTGAAATCAGCTTGGAGCAAAAAGCTGAAGAATATGAGCAAGCATGATCTGGAGGCCCTCGCCTGCGATCTGCGCGATGAAATTCTCATCGCCTGCCGGGACGACGGCGGACATCTTGCTTCCAATCTGGGCGTTGTTGAGCTGACAATAGCCCTTCATGTGATGTGCGATTTTGACCAGGATAGCCTTCTTTTCGACGTGGGCCACCAGTGCTACGCGCATAAACTGCTGACAGGAAGAAGCCTTAAAAATCTTCGCCACGAGGGCGGCCCCAGCGGGTTTCCCTGTATGACCGAGGGCGATTGCTTCGGCGCCGGCCACGCGGGCACGGCCATATCGGCGGCGCTTGGAATTGCCAGAGCCAACGCCCTTCAGGGCTTGAAATCTCGGACTATCGCCATCGTGGGCGACGGCGCTTTAACCAACGGCGAGTGCTACGAAGCCCTAAACGACGCCGGAAACTCGAATATTCCTCTGCTGATAATAATAAACGATAACGAAATGTCCATCGCAAGGAACGTGGGCGCGATGGCAAAATATCTTTCACGCCTGGGGCAGCGCAAGGGGTATAATGCACTGAAAAACTCCCTTAAGCGGATATTGGGCCATGGACGTCTCTACCGCGCAGCCTATGTAATTGAGCGCTCTTTGCGCCAGATATGGATAGAAAGCGGCCTTTTCGATTCATTGGGCTTCAAATACACCGGCCCTGTTGACGGCCACAACATTGACGATCTAAAATATGCGATAAACTACTGCTTGCAGCAAAACCGACCGACAGTTCTTCACGTTATCACCGAGAAGGGGCGCGGCTATGCCCCCGCCCAAGAGAACCCCTCCATATTCCACAGCGTCGACTCTGCTGCCTCAGTAAAAACCGACCGCGGTTCCTCCAGCGATGTTGTCGCCAGAACTCTGTGCGATATAGGCGCCCTTGACGAAAGGGTCTGCGCTGTGACCGCCGCCATGCCCCTTAGCACAGGCGTCCTGCCCTTCGCCAAGGTTTTCCCGGAGCGGGCCTTCGATGTGGGCATTGCCGAAAGCCACGCTGTGACAATGGCCTGCGGCATGGCCGTTCGGGGAATGAGACCGTTTGTGGCCATATATTCGTCCTTTTTGCAGCGTTCATATGATCAGATAATCCATGACATGGCTTTGCAGAACCTTCCCGTAACCTTGCTTATAGACAGGGCCGGCTTTGCGCCTTCCGACGGCGCCACTCACAACGGCCTTTTCGACATCTCATTTCTTTCTGCCATACCGAACATGACGTTGCTCGCCCCCCGCGATCTTGATCAGCTCAATGGCATGATCAGGTTTGCTCAGGAATTGAACTCGCCCTGCGCGATTCGATACCCCAAAAGCCTGCCCGGCAAAATCGGCCCGGCGACAGACCGTGGGTCGTTTTTGAAGTGGCAAGTTCTCCGCGAGGGCCATGATGCAGCAATACTTGCCTGCGGCTCCATGGTTCCCGCAGCTTTAGATGCGGCGGAGAGCCTTGCGGCAGATGGTGTCCGCGCCGCAGTAATCGACTGCAGGTCGATAAAGCCTCTGGATGTGGACATGCTCGCCTCCATCTCCGATCTGCCTATTGTTACCGCTGAGGAAGGGATTAGGCGCGGTGGCTTTGGCGAAGCGGTTTTGTGCCATCTTGCAAAGCCCGGGGTTAAGCCCCTGGTGGAAATTCTTGCTACAGGAGACCTTTTTTATCCCCACGGCTCTTACCAAAAGCTGCTCGGCAGCGCGGGGCTTACCGCAGATGCAATTGCGCGCAGCCTGAGAAAACTGTTGGAAATTGGGAACTTATAAATATAAAGGAAGAGGAGAAGACTATGCTTGACATCACGAAAATCATCGACAACGCTTATGCTGTGGTAAAAAATCACGAAATGGAAACCCCCGGCATGTTCCGCCGCTGGAACTGGCAGATTCCAGGAAGCGACCGCAATCTGGGAGTCAATGAATACGGCTGCGCAGATGCTTCTAACATACTCTACATGATCGGCCGTTTCCCTTCTGAGCCGGAAGAAAGAGCAATGTACATCAAAGCTTTGCAGGATTTGCAAGACCCGACCACCGGTATGTTTGTTGAAGCCACACACCACACAATCCACACCACCGCCCACTGCATAGCCGCAATCGAGCTTTTTGACACAAAGGCGAAATACCCTCTGAAGGACCTGCACTTTTTGCTGGAAAAGGAAGCCCTTTATAAGTTCCTGGACGAACTGGACTGGGCTGGCCTGCCGTGGATAATGTCCCACCGGGGCGCGGGATTATATGCGGCATTGGTTCTTCAGGATGAAGTCGACAGGCAGTGGCAGAGCTGGTATTTTGACTGGCTCCACGAGAATACAGACCCTGAGTCTGGTTTTTTGCGCAAGGGAGCAGTGCAGGAGGGCAAAAAGCCCCTGTTCCACCACCTTGCGGGAACCTTCCACTATCTCTTCAACATGGAATATGCCCGCCAGCCGCTGCGCTACCCCGAAAAGGTGATTGATAGCTGCCTTAACATATGGAGGCAGCTGCGGGAAAAGCGTTCGGACGAGCGCTGCCTGGACTATAATAACCGCTGGGAAAGTCTTGCAACCAGCGTTTCATTTGCCGAGATCGACTGGGTTTACTGCGTCACAAGAGCGCTGCGCCAAAGTGGTCATCGCTACAACGAATGCAAGGCCGCCCTGCGCGAGTTTGCAAAGATCTATATCGACTGGCTGAACTCTCTTGATCACTTCACCCACGACGATTTCAACGACCTGCACCAGCTTTTCGGCTGCATATGCGCCTTGGCAGAACTGCAAACCGCCCTTCCCGGCGAGATTTACAGCGAAAAGCCTCTCAAGCTGGTTTTGGACAGACGTCCCTTCATCTAATCATTATAAAAAGGCTGCCAAATGGGGCAGCTTTTTTATATCTTTTAAAGTTAAATGTTATCGCTTCGCAATCTGTTTCATTTCAGCTCCAGTATTATTTGGGAAGCCACTTTGCTTAGGCTTTAACACAAATAATTTCATAGTTCATAGTAAACACCGCGGACATTCCCATTCATTAAACGGTCTGTTATAGGCGCATATGGCAGCCGCTGACCACTTTTGCCCTTTTCAAAGCGCTTCAATATGCATTTACTAGCAAAACGCGGCTCTTTTCTTTTACGTTGATTAAGATATCAACCAAGGCCCGAAAAATCATTTTGGCGGAGAGATTCATACAGCACCACTGCCACAGAATTTGAAAGGTTCAGCGACCTTGCCTCATCGATCATCGGTATGCGCAGGCATTTTTCGCGGTGCTTTTCCAGAAGCCCTCGGGGCAGGCCCTTGGTTTCCTTGCCGAAAACCAGAGCGTAATCACCGATATAGCCAGCGTCGCAATAGCGCTTCTCTGCTTTTGTGGAAAAAAAGTATGTGTTTTCAAGGCCGTATTCAGCGGCGTAGTCCTCAAAGCTTTTGTGTACGCGCAGCTTCACCAGCGGCCAGTAGTCCAGCCCGGCTCGGCGCACATGCTTTTCATCCACAGAAAAGCCCATGGGCTCAATCAGGTGCAACTCCGCCCCGGTAGCAGCGCATGTTCTGGCGATATTTCCTGTGTTCTGGGGTATTTCCGGCTCTACAAGCACTATTCTCATCAGTCATTTTCTCCCTGGAAGTGAACTTTCTTTAATAATAAACCTATTTGTGTTTATGCGCAATATAAGAAACAAAAAGCATCATTGCGCGTTTTACAAGTATAGAATATAATACCAATATGGAGGTTTGCAATGAAGAAATTTATTATTATAATTCTCTGTGCGCTTTTGTTGTTTGCGCCGGCACTGACCATTGCCAACAGCGGCCCGGTCTACATACACGGAACGCCCGGCTTTGAAATGACCGTTCAGATAAACAGCGGCATATCGGTATTGCATGAATATCTGACGATTGATATCAACAACGACGACGTTGCCCTATACACGGCGGAATACCACATGAAAAACAGCGGCGAATCTGTCGATGTGCCGATGGCCTTCCCCCTGATCGCGCAGCCAAGAAACCTTTTCGATCAGCTTCCGGTGGTCACCTGCGACAGCCAGGTTCTCGATTACGCCATCTATTTCGGCAATAAGGTGGGCGCGTCATACAGCAGCGCTCCTGAGTACAGCGATATCGGCGAGGCCAGCTTCGAGGAGCTTCTTACATTGCTGAATCTTGATCTAGGCGAAAAAGCCGCCGCATACTTTGCCGGTCTTTCCGGCCATGTCTATTCACTGGATATCAGCCAGTTTCAAGGCTCATTCGAAATTCTCACCGAGGTCTTTCATGGCAGCGAACGCACTTTAATCCTTGACAGCGACATTCACCAGCTTTCCTACACTGTGGGCGAAAAGACGATGTTTTCAACCAGCGTCGATGACGGCGCGGGCGCTTACCGTGGCCCAGATACTTATACATTCTTCCTCTCCGGTGAAAAGCTCGACATTGCCGCTGCATCCATCGAGCCCTATGGCGAGGGCTCGGAAGACAGGGATATCATCACAGCGCCATATGACGCCAAGAGCCAGAGCGCCCTCACTTATCTTACAGGCGTTTTCGAAAAGCAGTTTTTCGGCGAAGATTCCGCGCTTAACGAGGCCCTTTCCTCCCTATACTTAGAGGCCCTGCACGAAACCGCCCTGGAGGATAACCTTCTGGTTGTTAAAGAGGAAATCTCCTGGCTTAATAGCACTGAAAGGCTCGCCTTCCTGGTATACACGGTGGCCTTTGGCGCCGGTCAAGAAAGGAATGTTTCCGTTCAGTATAGCGCCCTTGGCACCAGCGATTACACCATGAACGAAGCCCAATACCACTACACCTACATCTCCTCCCCTGCCAAAAGCTGGGACTCCTTCGGCGGGCTGGACATCACCCTGAAGCTGCCTGAAAACGCGCCTTATCTTCTTGCCTCCACTGTTGATTTTGAAGCACAGCAGGACGCCGGCCAAACACCCCTGAAGCTGACAGCCTCCCTGGACGCATTGCCGGAGGAAAATATATCGATCACCATCAGCGCCTCAAAGACCCTCACCAAGAAGGTCAACTACTACGCCACCATATTCTATGGCGCGATTTTCGCCCTCTTCGCCTTTATTGCCATCATAATAGCCATCATCGTTTTTGTGATCGTAAGAATACGCAAGAAAAGAGTCGCTCAAGCTGCCTGACAGGCTATTTATTTCCGCATACAAAAGCAGGGCCGCTATAGCCCTGCTTTGTTGTTATAGGGTGTGTCGTGGTTCCGCCCAAGACCCCGCCAGCTTTTAAAAAAGCTGGACCAAAACTTTTTAGAACATTTTAAAATATAGGGGCAAGGGGGCAAAGCTCCGCACCGTCCTTGGGGCGCCGTCCCAAACCCTGTTACCTTTTAAAAGCTTAACCAAAGCTATCATGGAGCCTTTTTAAGAGTATGGGTTCATGGGTGCGTGGGGCAGAAACCCACATCATTCTTCCACCACATCCGTATGTTCCCATACATATTTTAAAAAACTTTACCAAGACTCTAATGGTGCAATAATGAAAGTATAGGGTCAAGGGGGTTACCCCTTGCGGGGCGTGGGGCAGAGCCCCGCACCATTCCCCGTTCCCCCGCCATCTATTGAAGATTGCGCACTTGCGCCTGATCCAGCAGCGTCACTCCCCTGCTCTTTAAAAGCTCGTATGTGGGCACCAGTTTATCAACCCTAAATATAACTATCGCCTGACCGTCCACATTTCGCACAAATGAATAAAGGTATTCAATTGATATGCTTCCCTCGCTCAGGTGCGCGATGACTTGCGCCAGCCCGCCGGGGGTGTCCGGCACTGAAACGGCCAGCACATCGGTGATGCTCACAGTGTAGCCCGCCTCCCTCAAGAGGTTAATCGCCCTGTCGGTATCCGTCACAATCGTGCGGAGGATCCCGAAATCAGTGGTGTCCGCCACCGAAAGGGCGATAAGGTCAATCCCGGCGTCGCCTAAAACCTTTGTGAACTCCGCCAGTCTGCCGCGCCTGTTTTCAATGAAAACCGATATCTGCTTAACAAACATTCCGTCTTCCCCTTTCAGTTCAGTTAAAAAATCGAATTATATTTCATATTTTTCTGTTGTCGATAACGCGCTTTGCCTTGCCCTCGCTCCTGGCGATGGACTTTGGCTCCTTCAGCCTGACCTTGAGAGAAATCCCCAGGGCCTGGATGAGCCTATTGGTAAGTTTCTTCGCCATGCCTTCGATATCCTTCACCGCATCAGAGAAAATTTCCTCACTTACCTCCACCTGAACCTCCAGCACGTCCATGTTGCCCACCCGATCGAACACCAGCCTATAGTGGGGGGAAATGCCCTCGAAGCCCACCAGCGCGGCCTCAACCTGGGACGGGAAAATATT
>JBNRMR010000167.1:0-3143 GCA_050309705.1 Christensenellales bacterium
GCCTAAGCCAATCCCTTTTCATGTGTGCTCCTTTCGGCTACGCTTTCTTTCGGGGTCGCGTCCCCGCACCGCCCTTCTTTTTACGTCATAGGGACGGACGCATTTTTTGCTTGAGTAGAGGAAAAAACTTCTGGGGGCCTCACCCGCCCACAGATGACAAATCATGTGAATGATTTGCCATCTTCCCTCCAGCTCTCAGCATCCTCGGCCTTTTCTTCCCGCGTTCCCTCGATCCTGCGCTCCTTCATCTTCCGCACATGATCCCGCGCCATCTGCTCCGGCATGCTGTAGACCCTGATGAAATACTCCGCCTCGTCTATCAGCCCCATGCGGTACTCTGTTTGCGCCTGCTGCTTAATCTGCGCCTTGTCCTCCACTATGCTGTCGTCAAAATCAACGCTTATCTCGCAGCCCGCATCCAGATCAAGCCCCATCACTCCAATTCCCAGCTCAATAATCCTCCTTGAAAGGCCAATTATAGCCTCGCCCAAAAGAATCTCGTGCTTCCTCAATGTCTTGTAAAGCTCGCTGCCTTCGCTGATCACCTGGGTGGCTGTCACCGCATGTGAAGGCTCTAGCCTGTAGTATGAGTTCCCAAGACCGCATTTTGCAGACAGGAGCATCAGCCTGTTCTGCAGAGCCTTCTCGTGTTCGTCCGAGCGCAGCGTCATGTCTATTTCCTTTATGAAGCTCCCAGAGCTGATGTCATCGGGCAACTGGTAAAAAACCGTGTCGTTTGTGTCGAATATAAGCTGCTCTTTACCTCCCATTTTAAGTGCCTGATAGTTTGCCATGATCCGTTTCTTGCCAAGCACGAACTCGTTGTTGTAGCTGTCATACACTAGGTCGACCCCCTTGAGAGCATCGATGGCGTTTGCGAATATGCTCACACCAAGGGGGCAGCCCCGGATCAGATTGTTTGCAATATTGAGCCGGTCAATTATGAATGGTCGCCTTTTACTTCCAAGGCTCACGCGTTCGGGTAGCTGTGCGAATTCCTTCAGCGCTGAAAGGGGAGTCTCTTTGATCACGCCCTTTTCCTGCGTCAAAAGGATATTCCTCAGCTCGTAATACCCTTCGTCGTCCAGAGTGAACAGCTGCGCATAATAATATTTTCCTCTGCCGCGCCCATGCTGAGAAACGAAAGCGCACTGTGTTATCTCCCCCCGGCTCCAGGAAAGAGGATATATGCAATCAGCCGCCACGCAGTCGATCCGAATTTTCCCTCCCGAAACCTTTCCGGACTCAGCGTCAAAGTCCGCCTCCTCAACAAATGGGATGTAGGCCACCGTCCCCAGCGCCGCCTTCATCTCCTGCGCCTCGTTACCACGCACCCACCAATTGTTGTCATCCAGCACGCCGATAACAAAATCTCTCGTCACCTCATCCGATATATTGATGTGCAGGCGCTCGTTCATAAGCATGTTCGCCCAATCCTCGCACACCTTTTTCGCCATGTTCAATGTGGCCCTCTTCATAGGCACATGGCTGACGCCGTTATACACCTTGTAGCGATGAAAGCTGGCCACATCCCCGCGGTACCAGCTGTCCCAGCCAGCGATATGCCCGTAAAACTCCTCCGGTGGCAGGCTATAGCCCAGTTCTTTGGTAAAATAGTCCCTCAAATTCAATCCATCAGCTCCTCAACAATTTATTTACCGCGCTTTGCTTTGTTTTCCATGCTAACAAAATAGCACGCCCGGGCGGGGGATGGCGCGGGGTTATCAACATCCTTGGCATTTTTACCTTGCCGCCTTCCCCGAAGGCCGCATCCAGACCGGCTCCAGCGCATATCGAACAGCGTCTATAAGGTGATTGTCAGCATCCGGATATCCGCTTATTACGCTGCCGTCTCTGTCCTTCAAATACTCATAGCCCGAAAACTCTCTGGCAGCGCTGGGCGTCCTTTTCGGGCAGATTACTATCTCGCGCCGCCCCTGAAGCCATTTCATTCCGTATTCCACGCTGCCCGGGCCCTTGACGGCTTTTTTCACCGGCAGCCCCAGAGCGTGGAACTCCTGTAGACTCTTTGGCTCGGAGCTGTCGCAGCGGATGGGGCTATCGCCATACCCCCGCTCTGATATCATCCCCGCTGCCGCCTCGTTTGAAATTTTGGTTCCGTATATCTCGTCCAGTATGTAAACCGTCTGTGCCCTGGGATCGTAATGCAGGCGCACAAAAGCAAATGGATCGGGGAACCAGCCCCAATCCACCCCCTGATAAATGACATGCTTAAAGCTTTCCATTTCACTGTCCGATATCTGCCGCAAAACAACATTAGAAAACACCTGACCTCCGGTTTCGTTCACCTCGCCGCCATATTCATGGGCGTAGGCCTTCGGGTTTACTTTCCTAAGATGCTCTGCCTCATCCAGAAACATCTGGCCAAGCCACTCCCTGGGCACGTCCAGATAGCTGCTGTGGTGCACATAGGCGTTCTCCTTTGCAGACATAATTTCCACCACATATCGGTTTGCCCAGCTTGATGAAGTTCGCGGTGGATTGAACGATTTAAAAACAAAGCCCTTGTCGCCGCCCCGCAATATCGACTGCTCAATCATCCTCACCGTTTCCGGCCCGCGAAAGCCGTCCAACTCCTCCAGCCACAATATCCCAATATACCCCGTCCTGGTCCTTATCGATTTCAGCTTCGCAGGATCATCCGCCCCCCGGAAGTAAATTTTCTGCTTCGTAGAAATGCGGCTAATCTGAAGGGGAGAGGTGGTAAACTTAAAGTCCCCGCTCAGCCCCAGGGCGTCGATTGCCCACCTCAGCTGCGCAAAAACGCTGTCGCGCATAGTCTCTGCCACATATCTCATGGCAACCGCATGCATCTGTGAATTCCTCAGCATCAGCTCAATTATCTTAAGAGATATATAGCTGGATTTTGTCGAGCCCCTGCCACCTTTGAATATATATTCCCTGTGAGCCCCCTCGTCTATGTCAAGATTAACGTCAAAAAAGGACTTGGCAATAATGCTGGCTGGAAGTCTAAATAGCTCCCTTGCATGCGCCTCGTCCTTTTCCTCGGGCAAATCCTCTCCCAGCAAGGCCTGCCACTTTTCAATCGCCTTCATATCACCCTGTTTTGCCTTTTCAAATAGCTGATACACCACCGCCGACGAGTTGCTCAGGTCCTTTTC
>JBNRMR010000168.1:0-4529 GCA_050309705.1 Christensenellales bacterium
CAATAGGCCTGCATAATAAGCTTGGCTATTATCAGTATAGATATGAATTCGAGAAGTTTCTTTAATGAAAGGGCCGGAGCATGCAAAATCTTGATTTTACTTCGATCTCCGGGCGCTTTTTGTCCGGAAATGAACACCTGGCTTACAGAGATCCGGCCGTCTGCTTTGTGGACGGCCGGTTTCATGTTTTCTTCACGTTGGTGGAAAGGCATAAGGGCAGACCCTGCCTATGCCTGGCAACGGTCACCTCCCGTGATTTAAAGCGTTTTTCGCCTGTCAGGCGTCTGACGGAATACGACCCTAAGCTCAACTACTCCAGCCCCGGCAGCATAATTAAATGGGGCGCAGAATATGTGCTGTGCCTTCAGACATATCCCCGGCCAAAGGGCGAAAAATACGGCGATGAAAGCGCCCGTATTTTCACTATGCGCACAAGGGATTTTGAAAGCTGGAGCAAGCCAGAGCTTTTGCGCGTCAAGGGCGCTAATGTCCAGGAAAATGAGATGGGCCGCATGATCGACCCCTTTCTGCTGATAGATAAGGACGACCCGGGACTTGTGTGGTGCTTTTATAAGCAAAACGGCGTCAGTCTCAGTTGCAGCCGCGATCTTGTCAACTGGACGTTTTATGGCCAGGCCCAGGCGGGGGAAAATGTGTGCGTTTTACAGAAGGACGGCCTTTATTATATGTTCCATTCACCGCAAAACGGCATCGGAGTTCTTAAATCAAAGGATCTTAAAAACTGGGAAAACGCCGCCCCCACCATCTTTTTAAAAGCCCACGAAGCCGACTGGAGCAAGGGCAGGATCACCGCGGGATTTGTCATGAGCCTTGCGCCCTTTCATGATAAGTATCTGATGTTTTACCATGCCAGCGGGCCGGGCGACGAAAGCATCGACTTTGATAAAAACGCATCCCTCGCCATCGCCGTCAGCGACGATATTCTTGCCTGGGATTAGCTGCTAAAAAAGGGCGCCTCCTGCCTTTGGGAGTCACCCTTGGATAATATTTGAAAGAATGCGGGTGAAGGATATGAATAAAAGAAACGCGCTTGCTTGCGCGGCCTTTATCACACTATGCCTATGCCTCGCCGGCTGCCGCCCTCCGTGGCCGAAATCGCGCGAGGGGTACATAGATTCGGGGGCGGTGGTGTCGCTTCACAGCAAAACCTATAATGTCGAAAAACTGGATTCCTTCTTTGACGGCGCACCCCCGGAAATCAGCGCGCTTACAGTCATAATATACACCGTGGAGGGCGACCCGATAATACACGAGATCTCCTATGCGAACAAGTCCTACCGGATAAAAATCGACAACGGCTACGACCGCTACGGGGATGGCGTGCTTAGGGAGCTTGAGTTTTCCCATGCCCAAAAACTGATATCGGACGGGAAAACCATATATCTTTTTTCAAACGGAAGCGTTGACCCTGCCGATTTTCAAAACACGGTCGATAGCTTTACGCTGCTTTCAATCGCCCGATGAATCCTTCTTGCGCTCCTCGATATAGTCCTGCAGAATCTCTGCCGCGCTTTCAACGAAGCCCATGCATATTTCCTTGTGTCGGGCCGCCTCATCGGGCGTAGGCAGCTCACCGCGCTGAACCCCTATCAGCTCCTTGCAAAGCATGGAGCCGTTTGCGCTTTCAAAGCGGCTTGCCAGCTCCTCTGCGGCCATATAGCAGCGCAGCTTGCCCTGGGCGTCACTGCTTTCAAAGCCTCCATCCAGAAAGCCCTGGGCCATAAGCATTCCCGTCAGGGCTCCGCAGGTTTCACGCATCCTACCTATTCCGCCACCCAAGGCCGCCGCCACCTTCATGGCATCGCCTTGCTTCATGCCGAAATCCTCCGAGAAGGCACCCAGCACCGCCTGCGAGCAGTTATAGCCTTTCTTAAAAAGCTCCCTTGCCTTTTGCTGTTGCTTCATCAGTTTCTCCCCTGTTTTCGGCCATTGATCACTGAGCGGAAAGCAGCTCGGTGATATTCCTCATGGCCTTTTTTTCGTCTATTCCGTCAATCTCGAACACCAAGGCCTGCCCTTTTGCAGCGCCCAGCGACAAGACCCCCATCATGGACTTAGCATTGATGAAAACACTCCCCCGCCGAATCATCACGCTGGATGAAAACTTGCAGGCCGTCTGAACCAACAGCGCCGCGTTCATGGCATTCAGCCCTTCGGGTTTATTGAGTATTATTTCACGAATGATCATATATGCTTTCTTCCTCCTGTCTTAGCTGCCTGGCCATTGAGCGCAGTTTCCCCAGCCTGTGGTTTATGCAGGACTTGCTACGGGGTGGATTGTGCATTTCTCCCAGGTCCTGCAAAGAAATGTCCGGGTTTTCAAGGCGAATTTCGGCGGTTTCCCTCAGGGGCCTTGAAAGAGTTCTAAATATGTCCTTGTCGATCAGATATTGTATGTCCTCCAACTGCGCCTTTGCTGCCATCAGCGTCTTGGACTCGTTTGCGATGTCGCAGTTCATGGCGCGGTTTATGTTGTTTCGCATTTCCTTCATGATGCGAGTGTTCTCCATGGCAAAAACAAGAGAGCTTGCGCCGGCAAGGCTCATGAAGTCCACAATCCCTTCGCTATCCTTCAGGTAAACCATATATCCATCCCTGCGGGCCGACACCTTCGCGTTTAAAGTGAAGCTCCGCAAAAACTCGCAAAAGCTGTTTGCGTAGCTTTCATCCTGACAGTTAACCTCCAGATGGTAGCCCTTCTGCGGATCGCTGGCTGTTCCTGCCGCAAGAAACGCACCCCTGAGGTATGCGCGCTTGCAGCAGTCGTTTTTGACGACCTCCTGGGGAACTCTGCGCGTAAAGTCCATCCCCTGGCCTGCTACCATGGTTCTTTCAAGCAGCTTTCCGGCCGCTGCGGCGTTGGATATCTCCAGCATATAAAGGTTTCCCTTGTTCAGCTTGTTGCGCTTTGCAGCGCTGATCTCGCCGCTTATCCCACTTACCTGCTTCACAAGAGTAAATGCCCTGCGAGTCACACGGGCGCTTTCACTCGCAAATCTAAGCCCCAGGCTTCCCCGTCTCAAATATATGGACCCACCAAGGGCCAGCAGCGCCGAAAGCTCTGCCAGGGAACAACAGTCCCCCTCTTGCTGAGCGTTTATTATCATTTCATTTTTCAAGTCTGACGAAAAAGACATTTGCTCACCTGCCCTTTGACTGAAGATTCAAGGCAGATTTCTGTTGAAATCGTCCACGTGAATATCCCTGTGCTTAACCGCCGTCTTGTGCCCCATTTTTATTAGGCGCTCCTCTATCATCTGTGATATGGCGACGCTCCTGTGGCGTCCTCCCGTGCAGCCGATTCCGATTATTGGGTAGCTGTTTCCCTCGCCCATGTAAAATGGGAATATGTAGGCAAAAAAGTCGATCAATTTGTCCACAAAAACCTTTGCTTCGTCAAAGGATTCTATATATTCATACACGACCTTGTCAAGCCCGGACTTATATTTCATCTCGGGGATATAATATGGGTTGGGAAGAAAACGGGCGTCGAAAACCAGGTCGGCCTCCGGCGGTATGCCGTTTTTATAGCCGAAGGACACTATGTTCACATTGATATCGCGGCTGGTCTCCTCCGGCCGGTAAAGCGATATAAGAAGCTGGCGCAGTTCCCTGACAGGCATGTATGATGTGTCAATGGTTCGGGTGGCCCTCTCTCTCAGCGGCCTTAGCGCCTTTTGCTCCAAAGCTATGCTGCCGCTGATGTCTCCATCCCGCTCGAAGGGATGGCTGCGTCGGGTTTCCTTATATCTCTTAACGATAACGGATTCGGCCGCTTCCAAGTATAGTATGTCTATGTCGATGCTGCTGCGCTCAAAGCTGGCCAGGGCTTCGATTATGCCGTCCATGAATATGCCGCCGCGAATATCAACCACTATTGCCACTTCTTTTATATCACGATTATCGGTGCAAAGCTCCAAGAAGGAGGGTATCATTATTGGGGGGAGGTTGTCCACGCAAAAAAAGCCAATGTCCTCCAGCATTTTGAGCGCTTGGGTTTTTCCCGCGCCAGAGAGTCCTGTGAGAAGTACCAGCTTCATCCTTGCCGCCTCCTTCCATTCGCATGAGCTTCTAAGTTTTATGTTGCATGATTTTACTATAATATGATGAACTCGCGCTCCAGCCTGTAGCCAGTCTTTGCCCAGACTATCTCCATTATTTTGTCCGTCAGGTCGATGACGTCCCTGGCTGTGGCGCCGCCATTGTTCACCACAAAGCCCGCATGTTTGGGCGAAACCTGCGCCCCGCCGACGCTAAGCCCCTTAAGACCACACTCGTCTATCAGTTTCGAGGCATATGAGCCCTTGGGTCGCTTGAATGCGGAGCCGGCACTGGGCAGATGCATCGGCTGCTTGGAATTGCGCTGATCACGCAGATCCTCCATCTTCCTTCGGATTTCCTGCGGCTCTCCCTGGGCAAGCCTGAAGCTCACCTCAATTATAACATCGTCATTTCCCATGAAGGAACTGTGCCTGTAGCAAAGATCCATCTCGGCCGGGCTCACGCAG
>JBNRMR010000169.1:0-3481 GCA_050309705.1 Christensenellales bacterium
GTCTTCGGCAGCGGCGGCGCCAGAAGACGCCCCGATGGCTTTCCCAAGGCGCAGGCTGACCGCCAGCTTCTGGACTTCCTGCGCATGTGCAACGACTGCTCCGGCGCCATGGGCCTGTTGGTCAAAATTGCCATCGAGCCCTTGAACCCCGCCGAGGCCAACATGGTAACGGGCATAAGGGAGGGCTATGAGCTCTGGAAAAAGGCGAAAGAGGCGGGTTGCAGCTATATCGGCCTTCTAGCAGACTCCTACCACATGCATGTCTGCAAGGATGAGATTGACGATATAAGCGAGATAGCTCAGGCGCTCATCCATGTCCATATCGCCGATGAGGACAGAAAGCTCCCCGGCAAGGCGGAAAGCGGCTTCGACTTTGCTTCCTTCTTCAAGGCCCTCAAGGAAAGCGGCTATTCAGGCAGAATATCCGCCGAGTGCCCAATGGACGACCTTCAGGCTGACGCAAGATATTGCGTGGAATTCGCCCGAAACGTTTGGGAGAAAGCCTGATAAAGCACATTTTAACAAAAACAAGAGAACAAGGAGGAACAAGCATGTATCAGCTATTTGCGGGCAACTACGACCGTAACTTCTGCCCTGTGAGCTTCACAATCCCCAAATCGCAGCTTCCAGGGGACAGCGTGGCCATTCAGCTTGACAATGGCAGAAAAATTCCCGCGGCGCTTAAAATCTGCGGGGATAAGGCCACCGTCACATTCGTGTTGGACTATCTGCTCAGGGGCGAGGAGATCAGGTTTGACCTCATCCGTGAAAGGGAACGCCGGGGGATAATCAATGCGGATCTCACAGAAAACTCTGTTGAAATCACCAAGGGCGACTATTTCGTAACCCGCTATTACTTCGGCAAGGATCTTGCCAAGCCCTACATGGGCCCCTTTAAGGAAAAATACGGCAAACAAGTGACCAGGCTAAATTTCGAAATCAAAGAGCATCCCCATCACAGGAGCCTTTGGTTCTCCCACGGCGCAGTTAACGGCGTGGACACCTGGAACGAACCCGAAGGAAAGCACGGCTTCATATTGAACAACTCCATCGAAGGTGTGGATTCCAACGCTGTTTACTGTGAGTTCACCGCCAAGAACACATGGACTGACTTCAACAAAAATCCCCTTTGCGACGATGTGACCAATATCAGGATATACAGCACCCCCGAGCAGCTTCTTATTATCGACACGGACCTGACTCTGATCGCAAACTACGGCGACGTGACCTTGGGCAAGACGAAGGAAGCCGGCCCCATCGCCGTTCGCATGAATGATGAGCTGGTGGTTGGCAAAACTGGCAAGTTCGTGACCCCCACCGGCATCAACGAGGATGAGGTCTGGATGAAGCGCGCCCCATGGTGCGATTACTGCGGCATCGCCGAGGGCCATAGCTGCGGCATCACAATAATGGACAACCCCGAAAACGAAGGCTATCCCACCTACTGGCACACCCGCAACTATGGGCTGATGGCCCCCAACAACAGCTTCATCCCCGAGGAGCGCATCATCAAAAGCGGAGAGAGCGCCAACTGGAAGTTCCGCGTGATGGTCCACAACGGCGATACCCAGTCCGCTGGAGTGCCGAACCACTACGCCAACTATATTGCCATGCCTTTGGTGGCAAACCGCGAGGAGGACGGCAAGGAGGTCATATGGCCCGCTGATCCGGAGAGGGCAGTCATCCCCTTTGAGCTCCCAGAGGATCTGACCGGCTGGCCGGCAATCCCTAAGTGGAAGAAGGACATGCCCGAGTTCATGAAGTGGGTTCGTGAAAACGGCAAGATGCCCAAAAGGGATTAGACTTTAAACAAAAAAGAATCAGCACTAAAGGAGCGCTCCTTCTCGGGGCGCTCCGCAAATGTAATCATAAGGATGAGAAGGGACGAAAAATGGGCGAATTTCTTGTGCCGGTCTTGAACCAAATTGTGATGTTATTCATAATTGCGGCTGTCGGCCTGTTGCTAAGGAAGATAAACGTGCTTACCGATCCGGTGATAAAGGGCATAAATGGCGCCATAGTGAATGTGACATGGCCCGCCATGGCGTTAATGGCCATGCTGGCGGACTACACGCCCGAGGTGTTAAGCGGCTTTTTGACCGTTATGGTGATATCAATCGTTGCAATGGTTTTCAGTTGTCTTGTGGGCTATCTGTTTTTCAGCCGACATAAGGACAAGCTTAGAAAGCCCGTTCTGATATCCCTTGCCTCTTTGCCCAACGCCGGGTTCATAGGCATGCCCATAGCCTACGCCCTTTACGGAGACCTGGGCGTTCTTTATATGGCGGCATTTTTGGTGGGCTTCAACCTCCTTGTGTGGACCGCCGGAGCGTCTATGTTCACCGGTTTTGGCCTCAAAACGCTGAAGGGGCTTGTCTCCCCCGGCTTCATCGGCATAGTGGTGGGCCTTGCCATTTTTCTGCTGAAGATAAAGCTGCCCGCGTCGGTGGAGTTGGCCATAGTTAATCTTGGCCAGCTTAACACGCCCCTTGCCATGATGATGCTGGGCGCCAGGATGGACAATCTCAAGCTCAGCGACCTTGCAGACAAACAAATGTGGGGCGCAACGGCGCTTAAGCTGCTGATTATCCCCCTGATGCTCTACGCCGGCATGAGATTGCTGGGCTTTGAGGGCATACTTCTTGCTGTACCGGTGATGATGACCGCCATGCCCGCTGCCTCCGCCTGCCAGATACTGAGTGAAAAATATGAGGCGGATACCGCTCTCACCGCAAAGGGAATATCACTCAGCACGCTGATGTGCAGCGTGACGGTGCCACTCCTGGCCCTGCTGATGGGCTGATCGCCTGTGCATTGCTGCGGGCTCGGCCCTGCACCCGCCAAAGGGGAATCCCGCTTTGCGGTCTCCGCCCTGCACCTGCAAGGGGCTTATCCCTTATCCCCTGATACCACGCGTATAATAAGTTTGGGTCAAGCCTTTTCAAAGGCTTGCGGGGGGTCTGGGGGGCGGAGCCACCCAGCACATCTCCCCTATTCCACCTCTCCTTCGTTCGCATATAAAAGTTTGGATCAAGCCTTTTCAAAGGCTTGCGGGGGGGCTGGGGGGCGGAGCCACCCAGCACGCCTCCCCTACTCCAAGCACATCCCCAAAAACAAAAGGAGCCTCCTCATATGGGAAGCTCCTTTGCCTTTTGCAGTTAATCGTTGTTCTTGGAAGCGTAGTAGTTCATCAGGCAGCCTTCAAGTATAATCGTCTTCTCGTCCTCCGTGAGTGGGTCAATTATCAGCTGGATATCCTCCACGCCATTTGCAGTTATCACCTTTGCCGGTATGCTGCCTGCGCCGCTTTCGATGGCCGCCCTGATTCCGGGAACGTAGACGAATTCGCCTACGCTATAGTCAAACTTTGCATCCTTGCCTATGCGGAAGGGAACCATGCCCCAGTTGATCAGATTGCTGCGATAGCGCTTTGTTGCATATTCGTAGCAGATGTTGGCCATGCCCCCCAGCACCCTCTGGC
>JBNRMR010000170.1:0-4210 GCA_050309705.1 Christensenellales bacterium
AAACCCTTACTTGCGCGAAGCCGCTTGGGAGAAAGAAAGGCTTCACTCAGTGAATGAAGCCTTTCTTTCGTGGGTGGGTGGGGCCCCCAGGCGATCCTTTAGGACGCAAACGATCCCTCTCAAATGACTCAAGGAGGCAGTATGAAGATTCTTCTCGTCGGCGGTGGCGGCAGGGAGCATGCAATAGCTTGGAAGCTCAGCCAGTCGCCCCTTGTAACTGAGTTGCTGTGCGCCCCCGGAAACGCCGGAATAAGCAAGCTGGCCAGATGCTACAGCAATATAAAAGCAACTGATATCGAAGCCATCATAGGCCTGGCAAAAAGCGAAAATGTGGACTACTGCGTCGTTGCGCCAGACGATCCTCTGGCTTTGGGCCTTGTGGACAGTTTAGAAAGTGAAGGCATATCTGCATTCGGGCCCACCGCGGGCGCTGCAAAAATCGAAGCCAGCAAAGCTTTCTCTAAAGCTCTCATGAAAAAATATGGCATACCCACCGCATCCTATGAGGTGTTCACCGATTACGATGCCGCCTGCTTATACATCGACACCCTCCCCTGCCCCATCGTCGTGAAAGCTGATGGCCTGGCTTTGGGCAAGGGAGTCATAATCGCTCAAACTAAAGCCGAAGCGAAGCAGGCCGCAAAGGATATGCTCATATCAAACAAATTTGGGCAAAGCGGCGCCAGACTTGTCATTGAGGAGTTTATGACTGGCCGCGAAGTGACACAACTGGTCTTCACCGACGGCAAAACAGTCGCCCTTATGCCCTCATCCCAGGATCACAAACGCGCTCTGGACGGCGACAACGGCCTTAACACCGGAGGCATGGGAGCCTTTGCGCCCTCGCCCTATTTTACTGATGATAAAAAGCGGGAAGCCCTGGAGAAAATTATACTGCCCACAATCAGCGCGCTGAACGCCGAAGGCATACCTTTCAAAGGCGTCCTGTACTTCGGGCTGATGATGACCCCCTCCGGCGTTAAAGTCGTCGAATACAACGCCCGCTTTGGCGACCCCGAAACCCAGGCAATATTACCCCTGCTGAAAAGCGATCTGCTTGAAATATTTCTTGCCTGCACCAATGGCAATCTGGACCACCTGAACATACAGTGGGAAAACAGCTTTTGCACATGTGTGGTCGTCGCTTCCGGCGGTTACCCGGGAAAATACAAAACAGGATATCTCATCGAAGGCATTGAAATGGCACAAGAAGGCGGTGCGATTGTGTTCCACGCGGGAACCAAGGAAGGACACTGCGCTTTTGACGGCGGCGTAGTCACTGCGGGTGGGCGCGTTCTGGGGATCAGCGCCGTCTCAGACAGCCTGGAAGGCAGCGCAACGGACGCATATCTGGCCGCCGGCTGCATCTCCTTTGAAGACATGCACATGCGAAAAGATATCGGCAAAGTGTAGCCGCTCAGGCACTCTCCGGGTTAGGGCTTTGCCCTCCCTTGGAACCCTTAGAACTTGCGATTATATTTATATGGAGGTCAAGGAGGCAAGCCTCCTTGCAGGGAGTCTGAGGGGCGGCGCCCCTCAGCGTATCCCAAAACAATATCACTTATCACTTGCTGAACTTGCCTTTTATGATATATGCATATGGGTATTCAGCCAGAAGCTCAGGCTGATCGACATATCTTTGCCTGTCGGAATAAGTGGCTATCACGCCGGTGGAGTAAAGAGAAGTATACAGCACAAACTCCTCGCCGTCCTTGATTGAAACCTTCCCGTTGACAGGGCCGTAGGTGTTGCCGATACCCTCCCGCACCTTGGGGGATTTTCCGGAGCTGGTCACCTTCGCGCCGTCTTCGCCCATTGTGAACATCCACTGGAAGCCATCGCCCTTGCTGATGATCACCGCCAGTTGACCCTCAACGGGTTTGGCTTCGTCCCGGAAGGTGCTGACGCCTGCAGGCTGGCTGATCAAAATACCGTCCTCATAGACCTCCAGCCAGAACTCAACGCCCCTGAAGCCCTCTTCACTTTTATAGTCAAAAAGAAGTATCTCCTGTCTGTTGCTGGACAGAAGCTCCACTATCTCCTGCTGATCTTCGGTTAGCTCCTTGGGCCAGATCTCATTTACCAGCTTTGGCCTGGCACAACCTGCCAGAGCAAGCATTGCAAGGCACAAAAGCGCGGCTGTTCTGATCATCTTTTTCATTTTTGTATTCATGGCGCACCTCAAATTTTCCATTCCTTTATCAATTACATTATACATCCACCGTGGGAATGCGGCAACAGGCGAAGTTTCAAACCTCGCCTGCTTTCATAGTGTTTTTATTTCTTTTTTCACTTAACCTTTTCGCCAATGCGGATTCTGTTTCGGCTAATCTTGCCGCTGACTGTCTTGGGCAGGGCGGGCACATACTCGATTATCCGCGGGTATTTATAGGGCGCTGTCATCTTCTTAACATATTCCTGCAACTCCTTTGTAAGGGCGTCGCAAGGGCTGGCATCCGCCGCGGGAACTATGACCGCCTTTACCACCTGTCCGCGGATGGGGTCCGGCGCGCCGACGATGGCGCATTCATGCACGGCAGGGTGGGTCAAAAGCACGCTCTCGATCTCAAAGGGCCCTATGCGGTAGCCGGAGCATTTGATGATATCGTCATTCCTGCCCACGAACCAGAAGTAGCCGGACTCGTCTCTCCAGACAACGTCGCCGGTGTGGTAGTTGCCCTCTTTAAATGGGGAGATGATCTCACCATTATTATAGTAGCCCTTTAAAAGCCCGGGCGGCTGATATTCGTCCATGCCTCTTACAACCAGCTCGCCTTCCTGACCATCGGCGCACTCGTTTCCGTCCGGCCCAATTATCACGATATCATACAGCGGAGATGGCCTACCCATGGAGCCGGGCGTGGGCTTGAACCATTCAAATGACGCGCACATCACGGAACTCTCGCTCTGGCCAAAGCCCTCGTATATCATCAGGCCGGTGATTGAGAAAAACTCTTTGTTCACCTCCGGCGAAAGGGGTTCCCCGGCGGTGGTGCAGTGGCGTACGCTTTCAAAATCTTTCCCGGTAAGGCCCTCTTTCATCATGAAGCGGTAGATGGTAGGGGGAACGCAGACCGTGGTGGGCCGTTCTTTTCTGATGACGTTTATAAGATTCCTGGCGTTGAACTTCTCCGGATCATAGCCCAAAATGGCACTGCCGCAGATCCACTGGCCGTATATGCAGCCCCAGCCGAACTTTGCCCAGCCGCTGTCCGAGACCGTCAGGTGCAGGCCGCCGTCCAGGCACTGATGCCAAAGGTGGGCGGTGGTCACATGACCCAGGGGGTATGTGAAGTCATGGGCCACCATCTTGGGCATCCCGGTGGTACCTGAGGTAAAATAGATGATGAAAAGGTCGTCATTGCTGTTTTCTTCTCGCTCATATTCATCGCTTGCGCTTTCAAGGCCTTCGTTGAACGACTCAAAACCATCCCTCTGGCCGCCAGCCACCAAAACATGCTGAAGGCTGGGGCAGTCGCCCTTGGCCTGCATGATCTGGGAGGCGGCGTAGTCGTCGTTTACGCAGATCATCATCTTAATTCCCGCAGCATTCACCCGGTAGACGATGTCCTTTGCGCTCATCTGAATGGAGGTTGGTATCAGCACCACGCCCATTCTGTGCAGCGCAACCGCACACACCCAATATTCCCAGCGCCGGCCCAGCATCAGCATGGCCATATCTCCCCGCTTAAGCCCCAGGGACTTGAAATAGTTCGCGGCCTTCTTGGAGTATTTTGAAATGTCCGCAAAGGTGAACTCGCGCCTGTTTCCAAAATCGTCCATCCACAAAAGAGCCAGCTTGCTTTCATCCCACTGGGCCCATTTGTCCACCACGTCCCAGGCGAAGTTGAAGTTTTCGGGGACGTTTATCTCATAGCGTTGCTTGAGATCCTCGTAGGACGAAAACCTTTTTTCTTTTAAAATCCCTGGCAGCATCACATTACCTCCATTGATTGTTTGGTTTAGCTTGGCTTGGTTCACTCGCGGGTCGCTGCGCGTTGCTGCGGGGGCAAGCGTTTCAGGAAAACCCTGCTGCAATAAAATGCGCGAAGAAAATCAAAAACGGCTTCCACCCACTAGGGCGAAAACCGCGGTACCACCTAAATTGATATAAATATCATCTTTACCGGCACGGAAGCATCCTGTTTTTATAAACAAATCATCTTCTATGCCTCTCCCCTATAACACTGGGAATGCGTTGACGCCTACT
>JBNRMR010000171.1:0-6992 GCA_050309705.1 Christensenellales bacterium
CTTATTTTGTCAATTATGTATTGTTCGCGAACAGCAGACTTTGAGGCAAATACAATAGATGTTATTTCATTTGGGTAAAAAAGAGGTCGAGCCTTACAGTCCAACCTCAATCTCCATGCCATTCTTAAACTGGAATACCATTCTATCATCATGGAAAACCGTAGCTTTTTCAAGCAATCCCACCCACAGCCTTTCGCTCCAGACTTCGAGGACGAGGGGCTGCTTTTTTATCGACTCGATGAAAAGCCTTAGTTCGCGGTCTCGGTCTTGCTTGCGTGACTTCTCGGCGGCAAGTGCGTCAAGCCGTGCGGAGGTCTTTTCGTAACGCTTCACCAGAGCGTTATATTTTTTTGTGTACTCATCTTGGGACTGTACCGAGGCAGCGTTCTCTTTAACGCAGGCTTTGACCATCTCCGCCAACACCTCGATTTCTTCGGTCAGTTTGTCAATCTCCGCATCCAGCTCCGTACAGTACGAAACTAAGTTGCGGATTTGATTGCAGTCGCTGATGACTCCTTCACGATTTTCCATTAGCTGATTATAGGCAAACAGGAACTTCTGCTGTATAGTTTCAATGTCCAAATGTGGAGTGGTGCATTTCTTTTCGCCTTTGAACTTGCCGTTGCAACGCCATATCACCTTGCGATAAGCATCGTTTGCCGCAAGGGAAACCACGACCGCATTCAGCAGGCACAGGGAGGCGTTGGCCATCGACCAGTTCCCGCCGAAGAACGTGGCGGCCAGTAGCACGGCCAGCGCCACAATCTCCAGCACCAGTTTTTGAGATTCGACAGGCAATCCCACCAGTGCAGACATGTCGATTCCTTTGGCATTTTTGTGCAGTTGCTCAGCCTTCGACTTCCAGGTGTAAAAGCCTATGGACAAACCCGCTGCCGCCAGCACTTCGCCTAACATGACCGGTGCGCCGGAAAGTCCACTAAACCAACCGCACACGATCAGGCAGGCTAAAACCGCGCAGAATATCAGCCAACCGAACAGGATTAACTTGCTGGTTTCAATGCGTTTCCTGCGGCTCTGTGCGCCCGTTTCGGCGGCTATTTTTTTCAGAGCATCAATAGCCTTGAGCGCATCTTCGTGCGAACGTGGCTCGGTTCCTACCATGCGAACACCTTCGCGGCCGCATTGGTGGCCGGGCCGTACATACCGTCGGCTTTCAGCCCGTTCTTTTTCTGCCAGTCCTTCACGGCGGCAACGGTTTTCAACTGGTAACGCCATGAAAAGGTTAATGGGCGAGAGGTTTACCACAAAGGTTATCGTAGTCATCGGCATCACGACGGCAATTTTCATTATTGCGCAGTATGTGTCATTCTTGATTACACAGACGGAACAAACTGCGCTGATAGAACACTATTTTACAGCCGTGGTCATCGAATGCGGGGCGCTGAAAAGCTGGAATATGCCGAAGCGCAGATCAAGGAATGGCTGGCCGAGCGCGGCATCACCTATGATCGGGCATCAATTCGTGCAGCGATCGAGGCGGCGGTATGGGGTGACAAACGAAAACAACAGACGTTCGAGCCGCCCTCCGGGCGGTCTTTTTTTGTGTCCAGAGATATGCAGGCGGGAGTTCTTGCAGCTGTATACAACCATCCCCCGCAACCCCCTTCTTGTTCGTGATAGTGTCAAGGCATGATTTGATGCGACGGGGGCGATGAATGGGGGATGTTGGACTGTCCGATGCGGCAAAGCGGGCGCTGGAAAGGCTTGAAAGCGCGACTGCATGGTTTTATCTGCGGTTTCTTGCGGGAGAAGAGGATGAAGGATACTTGGAAGCGGCAACCGTGAGGATGTACCGGGAGGAGTATGCGGCGCTGCCTGCGGCGGTTGGTGTGAACGAAGCGGCTGTCCGGGCGGTGACGATGCCGGTCAAGCTTAAGTATTTCTAGGCGCAGATATCGGACATCGTGGATGGCTACAGGGAGTCTTTGATGAAAGACTTGCCGGAGCTGCATGAGCAAAAGGTGAACGGTTTTGCGCTGTCGGTGAAGCGGGCGCTATTAGGCGAACTCAGGCGGGGGCTTATGGGAAATCTGCCTGCGGATATGCTTTCAAGGCGGCTTGATCAGGTGTTTAAAGCGAACGCACTGCTGTTGGAAAAGGCAATGTTTATGTACTGTTTTGAGGCGGACGGGGACAAGAGCACTTGCTCGGTCTGTTCGCAGCATGACGGGAGAATCGGCACGGCGGAGGAGTTTGAGCGGCTGGAAGCCCTGCCGCCGCTGCACCCGAATTGCAGGTGTAAGCTGGAACCTCTTGCCGAGGGACCGCACCGGGGGTATACTGAAAGCGAGATTTCATACGCCGAGCGGCTGGGAATAAGCGAGGACGCGCTGGAGGAGCTGAAAAAGAGCGCCTCACTTGAGGATCTTCTGTTTGTCGATAACATTGTTTATCAATACGGCAAGTTTTTTGACGATGTTCCCTCGGTGGAAAAAATCCTGTCCGCGCTGTATATTGTCAAGAATAATGACGAAAAAGCCGCCAGGAAGCTGCTTAGAGAGGCTGGATTTACGGAAACCTTTGTGCTTTGGACGGACTACGGCGAGATCGGGCACATTCTGCTGGCCTATGAAGCGGCGAAAATGGGCGAAAATCTGCCGCTTCTGGACGCGAACTACGAAAAGCAGCGGCAGGCGGAAGTCACAATGCTGCTGGCGATGATGTCGGCAAGCTTGGTGGACAGGCTGCTTACCGGCCCGGCCTTCAACCCCGCCACGGGTTGCTCGGCAAAAAGTGCGCTGGACCAGCTGGAGAAAAACGGCTACCTGACCCCCGCGCAGCAGCAGGTAATCAATGCCACGGTAGGCCAGGGCAGCGGCATTGCGGGAAGTAGTATACCGAAGTACCCTGGTAATGACCCCAATATACCTCCTGGCAGAGGATTTGAGTGGCGAGGTAAAGGAGCTCCTGCTTCGGGCAAAGGGAACTGGTATAATCCTACGACTGGAGAAAAACTCAATCCGGACTTAAGTCATTCCGCTCCCCTTGGTCCACATTGGGATTATACGGACTCAAGAGGCAACTCTTTCAGATTGTTTCCTGATGGCAGGATAGTGCCCAAATAAAGCAAGGAGATTTGTTATGGAGAAAAGAATAAAAAATAATGCTTCAAATGGCAAAGCTGATTGGAGATTTCAAGGACAAGATAAATATTTGATGCATGTGCAACTGATGTTTAGTAAATTTGATGGAGCAGAAAGAAATCATGACCACTGTGGTTTTTGCAGTGAAAAGTTCAGTGAAGATAATGATGATTTACATGAAGGTTATTGTACTTTAAATAAGTACCATTGGATTTGCGAAAGCTGCTTTAATGATTTTAAAGAAATTTTTAAATGGACAGTAGTAGATAGGCCGATGTAATAATTGATGCACATCGCATTCTGTAAGACCCGATAATAAAGGGGACGGCAGCATCGCCGCCACGGGCTACTCACCCCGCAGCGCGCTGGACCAGCTGGAGAAAAACGGCTACCTCACCCCCGCGCAGCAACAAGCAATCAGCAAACCGGTAAACCAGGGCGGCGGCAGTGCTTCAGGAAACGCAAATATCCCCTACAAGGCCATTGATCTTGCAAATCAAGTAAAAAGCAACAACGGTTCTCCGCCACAAGGATATAAAGGCGGCAGGATATTTAATAATCAACCTGTAAATGGCGGGCAAAAATTACCTGACGGTATAAATTACAAGGAATACGATGTGGAGCCTTATGTGAAGGGGCAAAACCGGGGGTCGGAAAGAGTTGTCATCGGTGATGATGGATCGGTTTGGTATACAAATGACCATTATCATACATTTATTAAAATTGAAAGAGGAGTAAAAAATGGATTGGTATCAAGAGATTGTTTTGAAACTAAAATCAAAAGGGGTTTTATTTGATGAGGGGATGACATTGTCGGAGATAGATACAGCTGAGGGTATATACAGCATCTCTTTTCCGGTTGAGGTTAAGCGCCTATACTCTGTTGGGTTACCTGTGTCAAAAGGGTTTTATAACTGGCGGGATAAGAGCAAGGAGAATGTGCAGCAGATTGAGGATGCCTTGAATAGACCTATTCAAGGGCTGATATTTGACTTGGAGACCAATGGTTTCTGGTGCGACGATTGGGGGAAGAGGCCGACAGATATAAGAGATGCGCAAAGCATATTGTTAGAACGTTATAATAAAGCGCCTAGAATGGTGCCCATCTATGCACACCGATATATGCCATTTGTTCCAAACGCAATGGAACTTCCTGTATTTTCTATTATGCAATCAGACATTATCCATTACGGGGCAAACTTGATTTCATATTTGGAGATTGAGTTTGGCTTTATGCAATATGGTGATATGGAACAGGCAAATTTCAGACATATTGATTTCTGGAGTGATTTGCTATAGTTTTATAGTGGACTATACACGATCTTTACACGAAAAAGCGAATTGGGTGCGAAAACCCAAGAAATGCCAACGAACGGCGAGAAAGCAAAAATGCGGTATACGGGTAAAAACCGAGAGTGCTAAAGGGGAGGGAAACAAGCAGAAACAGCAAAACTTACTCCCCTCATCTCCACCACCCAAATGTCAAGCCCGAGACAAAAAGAAATTTGTCTCGGACTTGACATTTGTTTTATGTACAGTTAATTTGCGACATAAAAATCGGATTGCTCAACAGATGATGCTCTGGTATTCTGACCCAATCCTCTTTGGCGGTTCGCACCCGGTTGGGATTGCCAATCTCTTTCGTTTTGGTTCTCAGCGCCGTATAGATGCCGAGATACTGCTCATCCTGCAGGATGCTCAATATGAAGAATTCCTCCAATCCGTTAGATTGGCGGCTTGATGGTGCGCAGCGATTCTAGCGAACCGCTGCGCAATAGTCAAACCGCCAAAATCAAAAAGTATATAGTCGATTCTGCGGTGAATACCGAAGTAGTAATTGCTGTAACACTCCCAGGCGGCTCGCGCAGTGCGCAAACCCATGCAAGCTCCCTCCGGCCTTTTTCAGCCGAAGCGATGCTTTCGCCGCGTATGACTCCTACTACCGCGGCCCCTGCTATAGTCAGGTTCGGGGAAGTATCATGATCCACAAAGCGCCTTGTGTCTGCCGGATAATTGACAAAATACTTCGTATTTTCGTCTAATAGATGAGTCGAAATGACCGCCCTGACCACATGTCGCAGGATATCCTTGCGGATTGTATCCTGCCCTACCTCCGGCGAATGCTGCGCCGAGATGACAACGGTATCCACGCGCATAGGCATGCCGCCCCGATATTCCACCGTCACCTGGGATTTGCCGTCCGGCCCAAGATAGGGCAGCAGTCCGCTCCTGCGCACTTCCGTAAGGCGCCGGGCCAGATTGTGGGCGAGGTGGATGGGCATGGGCATGAAATCCTCAGTTTCATCGGTGGCATACATCACCTTTGTCAGCACCGATGCGATGGAGGGGACGAAGGATAAGCGATAAAATGCGTGAGATCGCGATATAAAATGGGACACTTTGGCTTTTCACATATTGGATTTATCTTTTTGCTGATGCTGATTATCCCGAACCTGATATGGGCAACTGCGGCTCATATTGTTATATGCCTATGTTTTAAGTGTTCAGAATGTTGTATCTGATGTTCAGGTTCTCCTTCGTCTTTCAAATTTTTTCTGAATTAAAGAATGAGGAACAGAGGAATAGTATGAAAAAAATTGTATTCTTTGGTATTCCTGCACATGGCCATACAAATCCAACTCTAAATGTGGTGAAAGAACTAATTGCCCGCGGACATCAGGTTTGGTATTATTCTTATAATTCCCTAAGAGAAAAAATTGAGTCAACCGGAGCAATATTTGTTTCGTGTGATGAATTCAATATAGAGAAAAAATTGACAGCACAAGATTCTGTACGTCTGCCTTTCGTGTCATCGTTCAGGAATCGTGTCATTGTGCACTAACCATGAAATTGCCTCGTAGCCAGTCGGTTCGCTCCGGAAGTGTACGAGATGAGTCTTTTCTCTGGTATATTTGATACAACAGCGAAAGAGGCGTATTTGGAAAACACCGAGGCATATGAGCGATTGTTCGCAGATGCCCAAAAATATCGATCCATCCAGCAGGTGAATTGCCCCCGAAAAGTTAGACAAATATTTTATTTAAGCCGCCACTAGGGCTTTCTGTCTGTGCAACGCAGGCGGCAAGCCCTTTCGCTTTGACTTGATGCGGTGGTTGTTGTAGTAATCCAGATGCTCAGCGAGTTCTGCCCTAAAATCTTCTATAGATTTAAATTTTTATGAAATTGCTCAAAGGTTATTGACATATGCCATAAACGTAGTATAATAAGAGTAAATGGTATATGCCACAAACCATAAGGAGGTGAAAAGTATGCCAAGAAGGGATGGAACCGGCCCAATGGGCGCGGGATCAATGACTGGAAGAGGATTAGGGCTTTGCACAGGTGCTAATGTAGTAAAGTACGGAGCTGGTCTCGGAATGGGATTAGGCCTTGGGCTTGCTTGCAGACGCGGTTTCGGCCGCGGTTTTGGTAGGGGTTCTGCGATTAATCAGACCTCCTCAAAAACACAAAAAGAGCTGCTGAATGAACAGAAAGCCATGCTGCAAACAAGGCTTGAAGTTATTGATAAGCAATTGGAGAACCTATAATGGGCATCAGGGATAACCGGAGGACGCTCTGGTTATTTCTGATTAGAATGGAGGTGATGAATTATGGCGAGACCGATGAAGTGGAGAAAAGTATGCTGTTTGCCTGAAAGCAATAGATTTGGGCCTCTTGATCTTGATTTGCCTGCCGACGCTGAAAACCATGTAAACATGACTGTAGACGAGTATGAAACTATAAGGCTTATCGATTTGGAGGGCTTTACTCAAGAAGAGTGTGCCAAGCAAATGAATATTGCTCGTAGCACCGTCCAAGGCATTTATATAGAGGCCAGAAAAAAGCTGGCTGAATCTTTAGTAAATGGAAAGGTGCTGTCGATTGAAG
>JBNRMR010000172.1:0-21168 GCA_050309705.1 Christensenellales bacterium
CGGTTGTATACCCCCGGCCAGGTGGTCTCGCGGATGCCGTCGCAGGCCTTCCACCACCAGCGCTTAAGGTCGTAGGCATCGTGGATCTCCACCTTGCGAACCGACGCACGGTCGCTTATCTCAGGCACATCGCCGTCAAAACCGTTGCGAAGCTGCCAGCCTTTGTTGACATCCTCATCACCAAAACCAGGGCAATATTGCTGTATACTTGATGGAATTTTGGCTTCAGATAGGGTTAAAATGTCCTCACAGCATAGCATTTTGTCATGAATTGCAATCTCGCAAATATCTCCGCCCCTGATGAAGTTGTAATCGCTTTGAACCTGCCAATGGGAGATTATCCTTGAGTGGGGGCCAAACTGGTCAAGGCCCGTGGAATAGACTCCCGGTCGGTATTCCTCAGCTATTTTTTCGCCGTTAAGATAGAACTTGATCCCCCAGTTTTCATCCCAGGCCAGGGCGAAATGGTACCAGATGTCCGGTCGGGGGCTTTCCTCAACATTATAACAAACCCTGGCCCTTGAAAGATTTATGTCGGTGATGAAAGCCTCGTAGCCCTCGCCGCTCCAGTCGATTCGAAGCCACACTGCATCCCAGCTTGTATGGTCTGAGAACCCAACCCTAAATATCGGGAAGGCGGTGGGTCCAACAGGATAGCGTGAGCGCCAGAAGAAGGAAAGAGTGCCTCTTGCCGAGTATATGTTGCGGGGCGCGCGCCAGGCCAGCAACTGCCTGTTTTCACACTCAAAATACTTGTCCTTTGCGCCGCCTTCTTTTATATGTACATCTTTCAAGAAGCTGTGGCGAGGATCGCCCTTGGCGTACTCCGCATCAAATGATCCTCCTGACGCATAAAAAAGCAGGGACGAATTGAAGATATTCATATTGCCACCTTTCTTTTATGCATTTGCATATCTAAACATTCGTATGCATAAATCATAGCATAGCCTCTACCCTGCGTCAATTTAGCCGAAAGGGTAACTATACGTTAAACCGGAAATGCACCACATCGCCGTCCTCGAAGACATAATCCTTTCCTTCCACCCTGAGGCAGCCTTTTTCCTTGCAGGCGTTCATCGAGCCCTCCCTGGCAAGGTCTTCATAGGCCACCACCTCGGCGCGTATGAATCCCCTTTCAAAGTCGGTATGAATTTTCCCAGCGGCCTGGGGCGCTCTCATGCCCTTTGTGATTGTCCACGCGCGGGTTTCCTTGGGGCCTGCCGTCAGAAAGCTGATTAGACCCAGCAGTTCATAGCTGGCCTTGACCAGCCTGTCCAGGCCCGACTCTCCTATGCCTAATTCTCGAAGGAACGCCTCCTTCTCCTCGGGATCAAGCTGGGAAACTTCCTCTTCTACCCTGGCGCTTACCACCATAACCTGTGAGTTTTCCGCCAAAGCGATGCGCCGTACTTCCTGCACAAGGGCATTGTCCATCTCCCCTTTTGCGATATCCTGCTCCGATATGTTTGCCGCGTATAAAACCGGCTTTGACGTCAACAAAAACAGCCCCCTCAGACAGTCCTCCTGCTCTTTGTTTTCAAAGAGGACAGATCTGGCCGGAAGGCCTTTGTCCAGAGCTTCCATAACCTTTTCCATCACTAAAACTTCCACTTTTGCGCTGGCGTCACCCGTCTGAGCGATCTTTTTGACCCTCTCCATCCTTTTGCCGATGGTTTCCATGTCCGCGTATATCAGCTCCATGTTTATGGTCTCGATATCGCGCCTGGGGCCAATTTCCTTTTCCACATGCACCACATTTTCGTCCTCAAAGCAGCGCACCACATGCACGATTGCATCCACTTCCCTTATGTGGGAAAGAAATTTGTTCCCAAGGCCTTCCCCTCTGCTGGCGCCTTTGACAAGGCCGGCGATGTCCACAAACTCTATCGCCGCCGGAATGGTCTTTGCTGAAGAAAACATGTCCGTCAGCACTTCCAGCCTTTTATCCGGCACGGCCACCACGCCTGTGTTGGGCTCTATGGTGCAAAAAGGGTAGTTGGCGGCGTCCGCGCCCGCCTTTGTGATCGCATTAAACAGCGTCGATTTGCCCACATTGGGCAGGCCAACGATACCAAGCTTCATTTGTTCCTCCAAAAAATAAAAGATTTAGAATTTAAGACTGCAGAAAAGAAGATAATAAGATTTTTATGCATAAAAATAGGCAGGAAGCAGAGAATAACAGCATCGGGCAATGCACCGATATTCGTTGGTCACTCCTCCTACTCTGTCTGGCCATGCCAGAGCCGGCAAATATTGTCGGCTTACCGCCGGAAAGCCTCCGGCGGTTTTTCTATTCATTGCATTCTAAGCGAAAAGCCATTCTATCAGAAAAAACCTCCGCGGCGTTTCTTCGGCTTCGGCCGGCGCCGCTTAATTCCCTTTTTGTAGTCCTCGTCGTTTTGCCTAATTATCTGCTTTATCTTGCCATGCTGCCTGGGCCCGTTCAGATAGCCTATGAAAAACAAAGCCGGATAGACAGTCGCCCCCGCAAAATATATCAGCAACACCAATAAAAGGCTTGTGTCAAAGTTAAAAAGCTTAAGATATGGCGTGAAATATATGCGGGTAATCGCCCGAAGAATATCGTTTCCGTCGGCCGTTATCACTGCCAGAAGGAAGAGCAAGAGCCCCGGAACCGCCGACAGCAGCGCCACTGCAGCGCCCTTTTTCTCGTCGTACTTTCTGGCGATCTCATCCTCGTCCAGAGGAATTCCCGTCCGCTTTTCCTGATTCACCAGCCTTTCGCTCTGCCGGCAATCGCCCTCGCCTCGGATTGACCCATCGATGAATGCGGAAAGGAAGTATATCAGCAAAAAAGCTGCAAACAGAAGCCAGTTGAAAAATCCGTCCCCCGAAAGCGACGCTGTGCCGATAAAAAAGCAGAGCATCACTATTACCAGCATCACGCCGATTACCTTCAGCGCGTCTGCGACATTGCGCTTGTTAAAAAGTTTCATCCCATTCCCCCCATGCGCCTTTGCTCGTCAAATTGTATTACACCCATTACCCTTCGCCGCAATTATTCCCGACGGCGATATAACATAGTCCATCATTACATCGTGGGGCTCTGCGGGCAAGCCGCCCACAAGCTGAAAGTCATAGACTGCCGCCGCAAAAACAACCTTCTTGCCCTTTTCCCTCATCTTATGCAAGAAACGATCGTAATAGCCGCCGCCCTGACCCAGCCTTACGCCGAACTTATTGCAAGCCACCGCCGGCGCCAGCACCAGGTCGATTTCAGCGCCGGGAGAGTCTTCCCTGGGCTCCCAAATGCCGTGTTTTCCGCGAACCAGTTCGCCGCCAGCATATTCCCCCGCCGCCATGGCGAAATTATCGCCGATTTTGGGCAGAAAAAATGTTTTTCCATCGGCGGCCTTTGTCAGGCTCAGCAGATCTACTTCCCCTGCCGTGGGGTAATATATCATCACATGCCGCGCCTTTTTATATATCTCCCACGATAACACATTCTGGGCCAACTTACAAGAAAAAAGCTCCCTTTCCGCCGCTGAAAGGCTGGTTCTAAGGGATCTCATCCGCGCTCTTAAATCGGCCTTTGCATCTGTGGTGTTCATGATCCTTCACCTGAAAGATATATCTTTGCAACGCGCTCAGTTATCGAAAGCGTTATCTCATACGGAATTGTGCCAGCCCAAATAGCCATGTCCCAAGGGGTAATTTCTTCCAGGCCCTGACGACCGATCAGCACAGCCTCGTCGCCGCTTTTTACATCGGCGCCCGTCACATCCACCATGATCTGATCCATGCACACCCTTCCGATCACCTTAGCAGGCCTGCCTCCCACCAGCACATGGGCCCTGCCGCCAAGAATACGCATGTAGCCGTCGCCATAGCCCACCGGCAAAGTGGCGATCTTCGTCCTCCCGCGAGTGAAATACGTCCTGCCATAGCCCACTGACTCCCCCGCCTCCACTTCCTTCACATGCATCACCCGGGTTTTCCAGCTCAAAATAGGCTTAAGTCCGGCTTCCATGTCCCGTGCGGGCGCGCTTCCATATAGAGCGATCCCGCAGCGCACGCCATCCAAGTGCAGATATTCGCTCAAGAAAACCCCCGCGCTGTTGGACGTGTGCAGCATTATTCCGGGATAAATGGACTTTATCGGCTCTGCCAGACGCATAAAGCACTCAAACTGGGCGCGAGTGAAGTCTGGATCCTCCTCGGAGACGGCGTAATGGGTGTAGGCGCCGTGAACCCTCACGTTTTTCGATATCGCCAGCTCATCCAAAAGCTGCTGCGCCTCGCCAGCGCTCTTTATGCCGATGCGGTTCATGCCCGTGTCTATCTTTATATCAATAAAAGCTGTGCGGCCCAGATCTTCAGCGGCCTTTTCCGCCCAGGCTACCGATTCCCGGCTGTAAACAGTCTGTATCAGCCCATGCTCCACCGAAGCCGCCATGCCATCCCGCGTGACCCCGCCCATGACCAGCACCGGCGCATCTATGCCGCTGCGGCGTAGCTCCACACCCTCCTCCGGCATCGCCACGCAGAGAATTTCCGCTCCGCATAAAAGCGCATGCTTTGCAATCTGCACCATGCCATGGCCGTATGCGTTCGCCTTCACCACCGCCATAAGCTTCGTCTTGGGCAAAAGCTTTGAGCGAATCACTTCAATATTATGGCGCAGTTCGTCAAGATCAATTTCCACCCATGTCGGCCTGAGCATTTCAGTTTATGTCCCTTCGGTTTTTTTCGTCTCTATTGCCGCCGCAAACCGGATGCCTGTGAAAACAAATAGCTAAACCTAGTACAGCACATTTGTCGGCGGCCTTCCCTCACGGGCCCGCCTACCCGCAATTTGCTTCGCAAATAGCTAAACCTAGTATAGCATGTTTATCGCATGATTGCACCCATACCCCTTCATTTTTTGCAGTAAAAAAGAGGATGCAAAGCGGCGCTTTGCATCCCAAGGATTCGTCTATGGGGCGCTTTTATACCCCTTATAATCATTTTCCAATTTCTGCATTGAAAAGTTTATGCCACGTTTATGCCAGTTTTCCCAAAGCTTACGGGGTTTGGGATGGAGACTCAGCACATTCTCCCGGAACATCCCAGCCTCCTAAGCGGGTTTTTTCTCATAAAGAAACCTATACTGAGCCTCGACCAGGTTTGCATAAAAGCCGCCCAATGCCACAAGCTCTTCGTGGGTGCCGGATTCTTTAATTCCGCCGTCCTCGATGACGAAAATGCAATCGGCTTTGCGTATCGTGGAAAGCCTGTGGGCGATGACAAAGGATGTTCTGCCCACCAGCAGCCTTTCCAGCGCGCTTTGGATTATCTTCTCAGTCTTCGTGTCTATTGAAGATGTGGCCTCATCCAGTATCAGTATGCGCGGATCGTTCAGCAGGGCCCTTGCGAAGGATATAAGCTGCCTTTGGCCCACGCTGAGCCTTGAGCCGCGTTCATTCACCTCTGTGTAATAGCCCTTTTCCATGGCCATTATAAAGTCGTGAGCGTGCACGCTCTTTGCCGCCTCGATGATTTCCTCCTCGGTGGCGTCCAGTCTTCCATAACGGATATTGTCCAGAATGGTGCCGGAGAATATGAAGCTGTCCTGCATCATGACGCTCATCTGCTTGCGCATTGAGTTCAGTTCCACTTCCTTGACATCATAGCCATCGATAAGCACCCTGCCGGCGGTGGTGTCATAAAAGCGGCTGATTAGGTTCACCACTGTGGACTTGCCCGCCCCCGTTGGCCCCACCAGCGCGATGGTTTGGCCAGGCTTTATGGTAAAGCTAACGTCGTGCAGCACTTCCTTTTCGGGGTCATAGCTGAAATAAACATGGTCAAAGACCACCTCACCCTTTATGGGCGGCAGATCTGGCGCGTTTTCCTTGCTGGCAATATCCGCCGGAGTGTCCATGATCTCATATATGCGCTCAAGGGAAGCCATGGCGGAAAGCAGATTGTTGTAAAACTGGGAAAGGCTGTTTAAGGGATCCCAGAAGCGGCCAAGGTAGTTGATGATCAAAATCAGGTCGCCCACCAGTAGGCCCTCCGCCTGCATGAACCTTACGCCGAAGATGTATACCAAAACTGTGCTTATCATCGAAAACATGTCCAGGCCTGGCCAGAAAATGCTGTTCACCTTTATGGCCTTCATCCAAGACTGCTTTATGTCATCGTTGGTTTCACTGAAAATGTCGAAGTTCTCCTCCTCGCGCACGAATGATTCCGTCACCCGCATCCCCGCCAGGCTCTCGTGGAGATAGCCGTTCATGGTGGAGGTTTTCATCCGCACATTTTGCCACCTGTTGCGGATGATGCGCTTGAGCTTAAGCATCAGGAAGAGTATCAGCGGCAAAACGCTCATGCCAATCAATGTTATCTTGACGTTTATTGTCAACAAAAGCGCCAGAATGATCACTATGTTGAAACAGTCGATTATGACATTCACTATGCCGTCGGTAAAGAGGTTGATCAATGCATTGACGTCGTTTATGACGCGAACCATTATCTTTCCCGCCGACCTTGAATCAAAGAAGGAGAAGGATAGCCCCTGTATATGGTCAAACAGATCCTGCCTCAATTGGGCTATGGCCCTTCGGCCCAAGGTGTCCATTATTATGACCCGGTAACGAAGGCATATGGCGCCTATGCCGCTCATCAAAACCATGCCGATTATATACAGCGGGAAAAAGCGCATGTCGCCGGTTTCGATGGAGTTGTTTATGGCTTTTGACATAAGCATCGGTATCATCAGCGACGCCACCGCAGCGATGATCATCAGCAAAAGCGATAAAAGCATTTTCCATTTGTACGGCTTAAGATATTTAAGGAGCCTGAAAAACTGGTCCTTATTAAAAGGTCTTTCTAACGCCTCGTCGTCTATAACTCTCAGCCTAGCCATTTATAACACCTGCCCTTGCGCTGTCATAGTCGCGGTATTGATCGGTGAACATGCCATAATATATGCCCTGTTTTGCAATCAGCTCGTCATGGTTTCCTCTCTCGGCAATTCTTCCGTCCTCCATCACCAATATCATGTCTGCATCCTTCACCGAGGATATCCTATGGGCGATTATAAATGTGGTGCGCTTGCCAAGCTCGCTTCTGAGCTGTTTTTGGATTTCGAACTCGGTCTCCATGTCCACCGCGGAGGTGGAGTCGTCCATCACCAAAATGCGGGGGCTGTAAAGCAGCGCCCTGGCGATTGCCACCCGCTGTTTCTGGCCTCCCGAAAGGCCCATGCCCCGCTCCCCGACGACTGTTTCATAGCCCTCGGGCATGTGGGTGATGAACTCATGCGCCTGGGCAATCCTCGCCGCCTTTTCGATGGCCTCCCTGGACGCCCCCGGTCTTCCAAAGGCGATATTGTTTGCAATGGTCTCACTGAAAAGGAAGGTTTCCTGTGCCACATAGCCGATATTGTTCCTCAGTGAGTGCAGATCGTAGTCGCGCACGTCCACGCCGTCAATAAGCACCTTGCCCACATTCGTTTCATAAAACCTTGCCAAAAGGTTCACGACGCTGGTCTTCCCGCTGCCGGTAAGGCCCATTATTGCGACTGTTTCGCCCTCACCTGCCTTGAATGATACATCGTGCAGCACTCTCTCGTCGCCATAACTGAATGTGACGTTCTTAAACTCCACCTCGCCCTTTATCCCTTGCGGGTATATGCAGCCGGGCCTGTTGCGGATGGAGGGCCCCAGTTCCCGGTAATAGAACAGCTTCTCAGCGGAGGTAAGAGTGTTTGTCAGCATGTTGATTATGTTGCCAACGGAGCGCATTGGCGAGTTGATCATCCAGATATAGCCTGTGAATGCCACCAGGTCTCCCAGTGACATCTCGCCGCCCACCACCATGTAGCCGCCAAAGATAAGCGCCGCCGGCATACAAAGGCTGGCGAACACGTCCATTATCGGGTAATACTTCGCCCAAAGGGTGACCCATCGCATCTGCATCTGGTAGGTGGTCATGTTTTCTTTGTCGAAAAGCTCTTTTTCATAGTCCTCCCGGGCAAAGGCCTTCACGACTCTCATCCCGGCAATATTTTCCTGTGCGCGGGTGTTAAGGACTGCGTTTTGCTCGCGCATGGCCTTGTGGGCGGGGCGCACATACTTTGAAAAGCGCATGGCGCTCCATGCCACGAAAGGAGCTACCGCCAGGAGCACCAAGGCAAGGCGCCATTCCAGCAGAAAAAGAAATATCACCGAGCCGAAGAACCAAACGAAGTTCTCGCAGATCTGGTTGATGCCGCCAGCCACAAAGTTTCTGATGCCTTCTATGTCGCCCGTCATCCTGGACATTATCTCGCCGATTCTGTTCTTGTCGTAAAACTCATAGGGCATCTTCTGCAGATGGCCGTAAAGCCCCACCCGCAGGTCGTACACAACGCCCTGGGAGGCCTTTTCGAAGTTAATGCTGCGCGCGTAATGGCTTACCGCCCTTATGACAACCATTCCCAGAATTAGCGCCGCAATTTTGTTGAGAATATCATAGTCGCCGCCTTTTATGACATCGTCTATGATGCTGCCCGTCAGCCGTGGCATGATCAGCCTGGTGGCATTAATGAACATCAGAAACATGATCGCCAGGCCAATATTCTTTTTATAGGGTTTGCACAGTCTCAGCACCTTTTTTAAAGTGCCCATATTGGATTACCTCCGCTATATTTTCGTAAGTATCTGTCTTCTTTGTCTATATCCCGCCAAATATTTAATGCCCGATGCTTTCATTATTTCCAAAGCTTCATCGTAATATCGGCCGATATCCTCTGGCCGGTGGGCGTCGGAGGCGTATATGGCGGCCTCACCGCCCAACTCAACATATCTTTTCATCACGCCGATGTCGGGCATCGAGTGGCCCTCGCCCCAGCCACTCATGTTGATCTCAATTACAGCGCCCTTTTCAATCACCCTTTTCAAAATCGCGTCAAGAATATCCGGGCAATCGCCCGCCTTGTAGCGCCAGCCATCCTCGCCGTAAAGTCCATAGCGCTTTATGTAGCGGTAGACATAGCCGATATGGGCAAGGCCGTCAAAGCTTTTAACCGCCAGCATTCCTTCATGCAGTGACTTAAGGTAGGCGCTGATTACCTGATCTCTTTCCATGCCCTCATAGCACAGCCTGAGGTATGGATCCACCCCGCCCGCATCATGGCAGGAAAGGAGCAAATAGTCAAGGGGCAGTTGGTCGATAATGTCAAGCCCACCCTCGTCCATCTGCGAGGCAACCGCCAGCTCAACCCCCAGCAGAACCTCCAGCCCAGGAAATATCTCCCTTGACTGAAGTATCTCCCGCAGGTAGCCGTCGGGATCCTCGATGCGAAAGGGTGCAAAGCCAGGTAAGTTTTTTTCAATATATGCCTTCGTCTTCTGTGAAAAAAAAGCAAGGTCTTGGTGCTCTGTGAAGCAGACGGCTGCAAAGCCCTTTGATGACGCTGACCGGCACATGTCTTCAATTGACGCCTGGCCGTCACAGCTATGCAGCGAATGGATGTGGTAATCGCATTTCATATGCCTGTATCACCCTCCTTTTAATAGCATTCGCGCTATATGACCACGAGTGATGGCCAAAAAAACTTGGCCAGAGAAAAAGCGATTTTAAAAAGTGGAAAAAAAAGCTCTGTACACGGAATGTCAAGCAGCGTTGCTCGATGCGCCGCGAGATCCGTTACAGAAACTGCATGAATTATTCTGTTTTCCACGCCCTTGGCTGTCAGATCGTCGGCAACCAGGCACGGCATAGTCAACACTATACATGGGTTTATTATAACCTCATGTGGTGCGAAACACAACTATTTTTTATATTATTAGAAAAGTTCCCGAAAAGCGGTTTTCCCCAGGAGGGTTTGGATGTATAATATGTTCAATAATATAAAATTTATGGAGGTATGCTTTGAAAGGGAAAGTATATCAGTCAAATGTGCAGTCACGCAAGGATCCGGTGACGGGAATTGAGGTGCTGCGCATCACAGACAACAAGGGCGTCTACGACCGGCCCTACTTCACCACCAGCCAATTCTCATCAGACGGAAAACACACCCTGTTCGCTTCGAACTTCACCGGCACCGCCAATATCAAAAATCCTGACGCCCCCGCAGTGGGCAAGGTGGGCTTTGGTGAGCTTTTCACTTTAGAGCTTGAAACCGGCAAGGCCCTGCAGGTCACCCAAGGCGAGGCCATAAAGATGGGCCATGGTTGCCACGCACTGATGGCCCCCTCCGGCAAAAAGGCCTATTACTACAGCAACGAGGAGCTAAAGGAGGTGGACCTTAATACCCTTGAAAGCCGCTCCCTGATGCACATACCCTTTTCCCAAAACTTCCACAGCCTTTCAATAACCAACGATGAGCGCTACCTGGCCTTCACCGTTGTTGAGGAGCTGGACTATCTTTCCTACCAGTTTGCTCAGAAAAACCCCGCAGGCAACCCAACCGCAAGGGAATCCTTCTTTGCCGGCCCCCGCAGCTTCGTCATCCGTTATGATCTGCTCAGGGGAGCAATGCACATCGTCTGCGGAGGTCTAAGGCGCATGACCCATGTGAGCCTCAAGCCGGACGACGGCGACTATCTGCTCTACTGCCATGAAGGCCCATGGGAACTGGTGCAGCGCATGTGGGTGGCCAGAGTTTCCACCGACGAGCATACGCCGCTGGTCATCCAGCAAAAGCATCTTGAAAGGGTGGGGCACGAGTTCTTCACGCCTTCATGCAGAGTGGGCGCCCAGTATTCCTACCGCTACCGGGCCGATATGCCCTTTTTCATGCACGCCGATATATATGTGGACGCAGATGGCAAAAACGAGGAACGCTTCTATTACCCCCACAGCCGCCCCGGCCATGTGAGCATGAACAATGACGACAGCCTCGCCGTGGGCGATACCGCGGAGCTTTACGCCGGCATGAAGGATAGCAGCAAGATGATTTCCCTCATTCGCTACAATAAGGAAACCCACAGGGCAGAGCAGTCGATACTTTGCCGCCACGATTCCTCGGGCCGAAAATCAGCCCATGTACACCCCGTTTTCACGCCGGATGGCTCCCGCATAGTTTTCACTTCCGACATCGAGGGCGCAATCAACATATATATGGTCGCTGCTGATCCTTCAAAGTCCATCACTTCCTTTTAAAACAGCTTCATCATAAAAAGGCCCGGAGAAATCCGGGTCTTTTCATCTTTTAATGACATTTATTATTCATCTTCCTGCAAACAACAGATGATTGCTGCGCCCCAGCATCTCCCGCTTTTCACAAACATGGAAATGGTAGTTCAGATAATGCCTGTAGTTTTCCTCGTCCATGGCGTTAATCTTATCAGCAATCAGTTCGCTGACGCCATCGCAGGCAATCTCGTGGATGATATCAATTTCGCCTTCCGCCAACATATCTCGGCACTGCTCCACTGTGAAGAATACAAAGGGGAAATCCTTCACCTTGAAACTCTCAGGCTCATATGTATCCCCCGACAGGAATTTCTCATTATGGGAAAGCTCCGTCACCACCACCATATCGTTGGATATAAATGAGAAAAATAGGAAGCCGTCATCCTTGCAGACTCGCTTTGCCTGCGCAATGCACCTTTGCCTATCCCCTTGTTTTCGCAGATGGTACAAAGGGCCAAAGAGCAGCACGATATCGAAGGATTTATCGGCGTATCGGGACAGATCCATCGCGTTTCCCTGAGAAAGCTCTATTGAATGCCATTCCTTCATCTTGCGCTTAAAGGCTGCAATATTGGCTTCGGCCAGCTCCAAAGCGCAGACCTCATGGCCCTTTTCAGCGAAGTACAAGCTGTATTCACCAGCGCCGGCACCGATGTCCAAAATTCTCCCCCCCGGCCGCAGGTATTTTTCAATATAGCGCACGGTAGTCAAAAACTCGACACGCGCAGCCTTGGAGCGGCTTAGCCTTATGTCCTCGTTGAACAGCTCATATGTCTTCTTTGTAAGTTCTTCATCGTCCTTGATATGATATAGTTGATCAAAATCCATTTCACCCCTCCTTGCACATCGCCATTTTTCGTCCTTATCCCATTTTATAGGATACGGGCACAGTTTTCCAGCAAAAAATTTCGCCCTTGAATATATTTCCTGAACTTCGCCGATACTATTAACGCTTTCACTTTGCTGTGAATTTAAGAGGGGGGACAGGCCTTGCTGCACATTCTTTTCCGAGTCGTTGGAAGCCTTATCGCCCTGGCCATACTGGCAAAGGTGAACGGCGCAAAGCAGGTGGCACAGATGACCTGGTATGACTACATAGTGGGAATTGCCGTGGGTTCCCTGGCGGGAAGCATAAGCATCGACCTGGATACGCCCATGGTTTACGGCCTCACAGCCATCGCCCTTTACATGCTCTCCGGCCTGGGAATGTCTTTTCTTTCCCGAAAGAGCATAAATGTGCGCCGGTTTTTCTCCAGCGACCCGATATTTCTTATCGCCCGGGGGGAGATAATATATGAGGAACTGAAGCGCTCGAAGATTGACGCCGCCCTTTTGCTTAGCGAATTGCGCAGCCTGGGCTTTTTCGACATAAACGAAATTGACTACGCGATACTTGAAACAAAGGGCACCATCGCCGTTAAGGCAAAGCCCCACGCCCGAAACGTCAAAGTGTCGGATCTATCCATTCAAACGGATGGCGAGGGCCTGCTGGCCAATGTGATACTTGACGGCAAAATACTCTATGGTAACCTTGAAGCTTACCAAAAGGATGAAGAATGGCTATTGGGCCAGCTGAAAGCGCAGGGCATACATTCCCTTAAGGATGTCATCATCGCCACCCTCTCCGATAAGGGCGAGCTTTCAGTGCATGTCAAAAGCCCGCAGAAACGAACCTCCAAGCGCGTATCGCTGATATAAAGCCCGCGTTGCCTCATCGCCAATGCACCCATCCAAAAGCCGATTTTAATCCCTCCCTTACCCGCACATCCTTTCCACAACTTCTAAACTTCAAAACCACGGCGATGAGGCCGCATGCGTTTATATAAAAAAAGAGCGGAGTTTGGGGCGTTCACACAGGGATTTATGAATAACTTGTGTGACAGCTTCAAGCGGGGAAAAAGTAAATGCCTACATCTTTGGAATTCTTCCTTTGATGTAGGCGATTGCTTTAATAAACAGAATACAACTTCGCATCTATGTAATTGCCACATAGTATTTCATGCACTTTATCTCGATACATGAAACTGTTTTTTACCCATTCGTATATTAAAAACCATGAGTTGGCTTTTATGCAAACGTAGGAGTCACGTTCAGGTTGTTCACTAGCTCGGTACTGCATCAAGGTTGATAACGATGCATTCAGTATGCGTTCAAATAAAGTCGGCGGCAAATCGCTCTTTGAAGAAAACTCATAAGGATAATAAAAAAATAAATTCTTGTCCTTTTTGAGATTTTTCAAAAGACTTTTAACTGTGTCGCTCACCTTCCCAAGTCGTATATCTTTTGACTTAACTGCCATCAAATCAAGTAATATATTATTAGATGGAATTTGGATAGGACTTTGTTTTGTTTTTACAAAAATAAACCCCTGACTCATTTTAGAATAATTGACTTCCGGCTTGTTCTTGCTCATTGCATTCATCGCTTCCTGATCTACGAGAAGCTTAAAATCCATACAGTATTGTGAAGACACAACATCATTTTCACCGTGCGACTGTCCGTTTGAAAGATTATACTGCTCAAGATGATGGCATTTATTTCTTAAAAACATCGAACCATTAATCACCTCAACCAGATAATGTTCATAAGTCATATTAGGTGTAATAAACTTACAATTTAAAGAGAAATACCTTGGATTTAGAATGCTTATATCCACATTATCACGACTCCTTTATCCTGTAGTAGGGTTATCGGCATTAAACATTATAGACTTCACGGCATGCTTCTTCATAACCCTTACTCTCGGGTAATTCATGAATGAATAGACGGAGCTTACGTCTTCTTACGGCAAGTGTGCTGCTCGATGGAGCATAATATCCAACAACCTCCGAACCAGGTAAAGCAACCGCAATACTGTCTATCAAAGTTTGAGTTCGTTCAACTACAAGCATGTGAGCAGCATTCTCAGCATTAAATGGTGGTGTTACGGCATACGGTAGCGTATGTACATGACGTCTGCCCATAGCTCCTTCTGGTTGGAAATCAGCTATTATGGTATCCAATGCCATGCTGTTGAGCATCCCTGTTATATAGAGCGCTTCCTCGTGCGAATTAGCGATGTGCCAATAGATAGTTTGGTCAACAATAGTCTTTGCTTTGTTGATCATTCCAAACGGTACATACGATGCGCAAGTGTATCCGCCACCGGCCCCCACCATTACGAGATACTTTTCATCATCAACAACATCAAATATTTGTGGGTTTAGTTTGTGCCGATAATTAATCCGATTAAAATATTGATGTGCAGATTCGCCGGACTCGGCAAAAATGTTTTGGAACGCAGTTAACGTCCCGGCCCCATACTGCACCAAGCCGGACTCGTCTACCACTATCCAACGTCCATCTTCCTTCCTCATAGGTAGAAGAGCCTTTGCCGCATCGCAGGTGTAAAACGGCATGATGTGCTTTGATATATAGCAATCGTAAATAAACTGATCGCTCACATTTCGTATATTCAACGAAAAGTCTTTGTAGCACTTTGCGTCATTAACAAGATAAGAGAGTTCATCATTATGACGCGGGATAGGTCGAACTGACCATCTCCCGTTAGGCTGCCGCATAGCATTATGAAATACCAACGGCCTTGGCATGATATCAGCACCTTGTAGAAACGGAATTCGTTCTAAGACACCTTCAGTGATATCATGCGCATTCGGATTAGATGACCAAGCTGAGCGTCTCCCTTGCCGTAGTAATCGAAATTCACATGGTTCATCTGGTAAATCGCTATATACTCGCCGTCCAGTAATAGGATTTGCGTTTGCGCAGTTCAATTTTTGGCCAAACACTACAATTGCTTTATTCTTGAATGTATCAGCAGGAACTTCCCAAATTTCATTAACACGCAGATGAACTTGCCAGTCGGAACAAAGAAATTGCTGTTTTCTAAAAGGTTCATGATGATATCCATTTAACAGTGTATCTGGCATAACGATGCTGCACAAGGCATTTTCCTGCAAATACTTATCTACTGAATTCAGGAAAAAGACTGTCGCGAGCTCAACATGAAGATGCGAACTACCAGCAGGTTTAATCCCGTAACGTTCCGCCCTTGAAACTAAAACTGTTTTGTACGGATTGTCGGCTAATTTGCTCATGGCCATCCAAGGCGGGTTGGACACAATAGCATTGAACTGTCCTCTAACCAAACCAGGGCGATAGCTATTACCAAGAAGGAAAGGCCATATGCCATTGCGACCTTCTCGTTGAAGCCTTTCCAGTGTGAGAATCAAGTCATAGCAACTCGTTATTATAGCTTCCTGTTGTTCTTCTTCAATAGTAACGCCTGCATCACAAATTAACGCTGCTACAAGCGCTTCGGCTTGAGAGCGAGTATAATCTTCTGTGACATTACGGCTCCTGGCTTTTGCAGTTTCATAACACGCATGAATCAACGAATCGAACAGTCTTCTATTTGCTGGAGTTATTAGAAATCCGGGCAAAATAACCTGTTCACCATCAAAAACCATCTGCAGATCTTGTTCCTCGTAATTACCCTCAATTAAAGTAGTGATAGGAGCAACCGTGAATAGAGAGTCAGCGTGGTATATAGGTATCACAAAGTCTGCTACTGCATGGGGTGCAAACGATCGCATAGCCATAGCCCAGTTAAGTTTTGATAATAAAACAGCCAATGGATCAATATCAAATCCAACTACACAATTTGTAAGTTTATGCAGCAAATCTGCTGTACAGTCACCAGGAACAATATGATATCTTTCAATCGTTTGATTGATTGTTTCAACCACAAAAACACCTGAGCCGCAACACATATCAACAAAGTTAGGGAAGTCTGATTGGGGTAGCGATTCGATAGCATGGGATACCACTTTATGAGCTAACCACTGTGGAGTATATTCTTGCCCTAAGAGTAAACGGCGATCCCTATCTGCCAATTGTGCGACAAGAGGTCCGAACAAATCTTCCCTTGCTATAATGCTGTAGTCATATGCTGCTAAGTCGTTTTGCATTTGCCTTGCAATCGTTACAATCTGATTGATGTATGGAGCTTCATTCAACCACCCGAAATAGTCATATTCAACCAGATTCACAAACCCCATAGCCCTAAACCATTGACCATTTAGGATGTTCCTTAGATTATCTCCTTCGTCTCGTACAACCGATCCGTTCAAAATATTGGCGCAAAGTAACTTGGCGAGTGTGATAATATACAATTCGTTTACATAGATATCCCGGTTAAACGGCTGCCTTCCGTTATTCTCAAGATGGCTGACGAAGTTCTGCCAAAGAGCTGCAATCATATTGCCATATTGCGGTCTTCCATTAAATGCGGCATCTACAACATCTCGGAATTCATTAATGTTCTGTGCACAGAACACACTGTTAAACCCCATATCTGTTGATAATGCAAAAGCACTGAGACGACGTGACCCTTCACGCCCAAGATATCGATTAATAAACAGTCCAAACCGTGTTAGATTATCGTCCGTATAATCTTCAAGGTTTACTGCGTCAATTTCATGAAGCGTTATGTTATCTGGACCGTAATCCATACCCGCCACAGGTTGCCGTGTGATTTGGACACGGAAAGCAAACCAATGAACGGTATCTGATAATACTCCGATGATATTGTTTTCGGCAATGCCCTGATTTAGTAAGGCTGAGCAATATTCCTCAACTTGATGGTATCCTTCAGTGTAGATTGCTCTGACTGTCAGATTCCTCTCATATTCAATTGCCGTCATTCCAACAAGCGAATCAATAAATCCATTCCTTCTTAAACCTGCTGTATCTATGTAATGCACATTAGCTTCTGCACCTGTGCTATGTTCTCGAATCCACCATGAGTTTTCGGGAAACATCTGTGGTAAATTTGCAGAAAGCAGATGACGAAGCACATCTTCTGGCACTCCTGCACGCAACAGAGCGGTAGCTTCTACAGCAAATGCTCTGGCGGCAGGCAAATTAATCTGAACCATAAATATTCCTCCTTAATTCATTAGCGTTGGCGAGCATTGACCTTTGACTGCAGATAGACTCGCAATGCAACACACTTTTCATGGGAATTTGAACTACCTAACAATGAACTTAATACGGCATAATCGATTTCGGCTATAGTATTGCTATTTTCAGGAGAATTCTCAACGACAAGACGTTGTCCGAGAAGGGATAATGAAGAAATCAACTCATCTGTCGGAAGAGGCAATAGTAGCTTTCGAATGTGTGATGCTTCTACTTTCAATGCGCCTCCACCCATCACCGTAGAAATTATTTCCAAATAACATTGAGTCCAGGTTGAATTCAGGAGTGCAAACATTGCATATACTTGCTGCTTACCTCCTGTTACCATCCAAAGAGTAGAAAAGTTTGCATCTACAACAATACCCTCATCAGCAATCAAACAGCATCTTGCATTTTTGTAGTTCACACGTGAGATACAAAGTTGCGGTGTATGTCTATTGGTAAGAACAGGAAGCATAAACCAATGACGACGCATTATGCCTCCTGAGGTTTCATGATTCCGCATATTCGTCTTCACGGCGCTTAATTCAGGAAAAGAAGAACGCCGTCCTTTACTCTCAATATGCGTATTCTCTGCAATGGTAATATGCTCAGCTAACGGTGCATCTATGTCATCCTGTATATGCCCATTAGCGTTATAGATATCCTCCTGGATATAAAGCAACCTATGAGGAAGCATGGATTTTGAAATCACTAAGCCATCACAAGCATCGCTCTGATAACGAAAAGCCGGTAGCGAGTACTTCTGTGCAACGGGTATTATTCTTTCTTCAAAAATCTTGTCTGCAACAAGATAATCGACAGACTCGTCACTCCTTAAAAGCTCTGTATAAAAAAACTTGTTTGCACCTGTTCTTAAGCCCTGTCCGACCTGGAAACCCCAAGCTCCAAGTTCTGTTAAGTTAGTCGAAGGAATGTCGACCCCGATTACCTCTTGCAGTTCCTTGGGAATGCACACCTTTGTCACATTTTTTGTATTAGGCTCCAGTTTCTTTAATAACTTCTCATAGACTTGCGAGTTAGACATTTCCGAAAGGAAGGTTTTAATGTGAATCTGTCTGATTTCAAAGTCTTCTCTGGAAATATCACAAGTAGAATGCAGAAGGTTATCGAGCGCCACATATCCTTCGGTCTTGTTAAACTTCAGCTTTTGAACCAGGCTATTATCGCCGATCAATCCAGCACCGAGCCTGATATGTTTATACATGGAATCTCCAATTTCATCGAAGCTATTTCGGTAATCCACTCGTTTTGCGACAAGAAGATTTGTTTTAACCAATGCATCCGGAAACCAAACCGAATTCAAGTCTTCAACGATATACTCAATATCAAATAACTTCATCAGCATATATTTAATGGACAGCGAGTAATCACGGCTAATCCAAGACTCTGGTACGACCATAGCAATTCGTCCGCCTGGTTTGGTTAATGCAGCACAAAGAATCCATGCGGGAACTGCAAGATCAGACAGCCCAGAATAGTTTTGAATAATTCTTTGAAAACATGCCTTTTCATCGTCAAAAAGATGGTTTATTCCAGCCACCAACTGGCTGAGGCTCCGACGTATCTCTTTTGCGCTTTTTAGACGGATTCCATCGTTTTCAAATCTACTCATGGACTGATAACGAACATACGGTGGGTTGGTGATTACCAAATCCCAAGTCATACGTCTCAAAGCTATATAAGGTTCAGGTGAAAAAGCATCCCCTATATAAACATTACCCGGAGCAATTCTTTTCTTACACTGGTTTCCGGCATCGGGATCAATCTCAATTCCGCTTATCTTTTCTGCCGGTATCCCTGTTTGAATTGCTGCGGTAAGCATATCTCCAATGCCTGCCATCGGATCAATGACAAACTCGCCGCCTGTCAATGAACAGAGTTTGACCAGCAGGTTTGCGACCTTATTGCCTGAAAAATACTGTCCAAGACGTTTTTTCGTTATTGCATCCGTCATTTGACCGCCTCCATTCTACGCGCTATATAGTCATAGGCGGTTTTTGCGTCAAATTCTACCTCTACACCAAGTTTTAGGCATTTTCTGATATATTTTGCATAAATCTGCCGCTCGTTCTTTACATTATCTGAATTATCGTTTTTAATAATTTCATCAAGTATTGCTTGCGAATGCAAAGACGAGCGAATACTTTTACCCTTTGATAAGAGAATCAACGGGTCACCTTGGACTGAACCCACTGAAACAACTTGTTTGAAGCTAGCCTGACTTTTATCCAGTGATGTCGTGGCTGCAACAGAGAAACCAGCGTCAGAATAAGCTGAGCATAATGCGTTCCAGACTACCGCCTTCGACGAATGGAACACTACAGTCGCAAATGCATCATCCTTCAGAACCCTCTTCATTTCACTAAAAACCTCAGTCATCATCTTCTGATAGCAAGGTACATCTTTTTTCTGGGACTGGCTTATGATAATCTCATCTGCACGGTTAGTTGGTTCTCCAAGCCATAATTCGTTAATTTGATTCACTTCAGCATATGGGATAAAGTCACCAAACGGTGGGTCAGTAAACACATAGTCTATAGATCCATCTGGCTGGATCAAGTGCTGACTACTTTTATTGATCACATCAATGTGCCCTGAGCAGCGATTCAAATAAGTAAATACATTTTCAAAAGATTTAAGTTTACGCTTGACCCCTGTGAGAATATTCTTTTCAACTGGTAAACTACTAATATAAAGAACTCCGCTTTGTGCGCTGGTCAAAACAAAGTCCTTAGAGTTCTTCTTGACAACAACCCGTGTCATTAAGGTCGCATGTGAAGCATTGTAACTGAGAAGAAGCAATCTAATTGCGTCGCGCACCTTAGGTTCAAACATCCCTGCCTTTTCCCACAGCAAAAACATAACAAGAAAGTTCCGCTTAGTATAGAAATGATGTAAGTGCGAGATGCCTGTGTGATAACCAGAGCGGTACAGCTCTCCCCAAACAATCTTCTGAGCTATATATTGATTTGGGTATTCAAAAGCCTCTGTGGTTTCGAATTGTTCGATATCCGTTTCGTTGGCTTCACGTACCCATTTATTTCGGCCAGTCTGACCGTAAACTTTAACCGGCACACGCTTTCTTCGTGTAATCAACGTTTTAAGTAAGTTGTCGTATATTTCTTCTGTGACATATGAAAAATCGGCAGCTTTACCTTCATACCCACAGTGAGGGCATACTCCATCGCTGTCTATTCTAAGTGGGTTATATCGCACCATTCCTGTATAGTATGTAAACTCTTTACCGCAGTTAGTGCACAGAACTATATCAGAATAAATTATGTGGCGAATAATACCCCAATTTCCTTCTGCATCCTTAGTTTTATAATTCGGTAACTCATCTTCCATTGTATCCAACAACTTTTTTACAGCCTTAGTAAACAATTTCTGTTCGGGCGGATTTGCCATAACCCGGCAGGCAAATGCTCCGTATTTTCCAATCTCATAGACGATAGCATTCCTTGCTCCCCATTCAGGCTGAAGCTTGAACTTCTTCGCCATTGTCTTCATGGATTCCGTGGGATGCTCACACATAAGAGCTGCTATTCCAGTAGAACCACTACCTCCAAATACATCCAGAACAGTATCGCCCGGCCTTGTATGTGTAGCTATATAGATAGCTATAGATTCTGGAGATATTTTTGTAGGATATGCAAATGTATTATAAAAAAGGCCACCTCTTGTTGACGGTAAATCCATGTTATACAGTTTTATCCAAGGCTGCTCTTCCAACACAAAAAAATTATTAATTTCATTCATTGCTTTAATCACCAATCCATTAGCTTATCATCATTATAAACAATTAAGTAGCAAGCATAGCGAGTCAAAGCATAGTCTTTTTCTTCGTGCTTAGAACAACTCAATGTTTTATATCAAAATTGCTATTTTATCAATGCAATACACTTTTTCCATTAATTTTCCTTAGTAACATTCTTTCCTTCAATGTTAATTGGAACAAATTCCATTATATCTTCCACATTGACCCGCAGTGCTGAGCATATTTTAAGAAGTACATCCATACTGACATTCTGGTGCTTAGACAGTTTCGCCACGGAG
>JBNRMR010000173.1:0-9546 GCA_050309705.1 Christensenellales bacterium
GATCTTCAAATCGCTGCGTGGAAGCTTAATGAGGGCGACAATGATCAATGCTAACGTATGATTCTCACCGCCATCTATTATTCAGGAGATGCCAGGGCTGACCTATGAGAATAAAAACAAGATATAACAAGAGATCAAAAAAAAACACGCTTTTCACCCGGAGGCGCTCCATTGCATTTTTCGTATTCACTTTGGCCTGTCTTCTGGTCATAATAATCTTTTTGATTGTGCTGGACAATATGAGAGTTGTTGTGAAAAAGGAGAGTCTTGCTGTGCCCTCGCTGCCCTCGCAGATGGAGGGCTATACCGTTTTGCACATAAGCGACCTTCATGGACAATATTTTGGCGCGGATCACTCCACGGTTAAAAACGCCCTTGACGGCAGAAGATATAACATAGTGCTGGTGACGGGGGACCTCATCGACTCCAGCTGCGAAATCGACAGCCCGCAAAAAAGCTCCGTAATAGAACTGTTCCGGTTCTTTGCAGAGGAGGGCAAGCAGGTCTATTATGTTTTGGGCAATCACGATGAGGCCCGTGTGCGCTATGAGGGCGGCCAGGCCGTTGAAAACGAATTTTATCAGGCCCTGGGCGATACCGGCGCCATTTTGCTGGATTCTCCCCGGCAGATCCCGGTGGGGAAGGAGGGTTATTCCATCTGGCTTTGGCCGGTGGAGTTGATCGGCGTCAGCTATGAGGACGCTTCCTCGGTGCTTGAGGGTAGCCTTTCAGGCGACGAGCTGACCCTGCCCCAGCAGCTTCAAAAAAGCCAGTATGAGGCTCTGGTCTATGCGGTGGAAAACCTCCTTGACAGGGATGTGGTTCTTGCCATGGCCCACTACCCCCTAACCCAGCAGAGAATAGGCGATCTTCAGGAGCGAATGCCCGAATCCGCGTCCTTCCTCTCGCGGATAGACCTGGTTTTGGCCGGGCATCTTCACGGCGGACAGATGCGTCTGCCCTTCATCGGGCCGGTGTACGTTCCCTCCGGCGCCTTTGGAAATAGCGGCTTTTTCCCGGATAAGGCCCTTGTTCGGGGCATGATGGACATATCCGGCGTGAAGCAGCATGTCTCCGGCGGCCTTGGCTCCACCGGGGTTGGGGGAACAAGGTTTATGAAGTTCAGGCTCCTTTGCCCGCCCGAGGTAAGCCTCATCACGTTCACATCATCCTTAAGCGCGCGCTGAGGCCATATTAGTTGTGGTTTCAAACTAATTTTACCAAAAAAATGCTGCTTCACAGGCAAAATTCTCCTATGCAAATATTGCATAGTGGAAAAAAATGTGATAACATATGTTAACGGTTTATGAGAGGGGGATCTTTGATTTGTTTATATTCACAGACGTCGGAGCTGACCTGCCAAATGAGTATTTGGAAAAGCATGATATTGCATGCCTGAAACTCAGCGTTATTATAGATGGCAAAGAATATGAGAACGTGGAGGAAGCTGGTATTTCCGGCGGCATCGAGGGCTTTTATCAGTTCCTCAGGGCCGGCGGCAAGGCCAGCACATCCCAGGTGAACGAGCATGCCTATTATGAGGCCTTTAAGCTCGTGCTTGAAGCCGGTAACGACCTTGTCTACATAGGTCTTTCCAAGGGAATAAGCGGCTCATTTAACAGCGCCGTTTTGGCTGCAAACCGCCTGAAGGAGGAGTTCCCAAACAACACTGCCTATCTGTGCGACACTTTGTGTGCGTCCTTGGGCCTTGGCCTGGTTGTTGACAAGGCTGTCCAGTTTAAGAGCGAGGGCAAAACCTGCAAGGAATTCTACGACTGGCACAAGGAAAACACACTGCGCTTTAACCACTGGTTCACGGTGGATGATCTCAAGTTCCTGGCAAGGGGCGGAAGGATCAGCAGCACGGCGGCAGTGATTGGCTCTCTGATAAAGATAAAGCCCGTCCTTAATGTGAACGAGGAAGGCAAGCTCATCTCCCGGGAAAAGGTTCGCGGAAGGAAGGCATCCATTCAGGCCCTTGCCAACCACATGTTTGCCACTTGCCAAGAGGGCGACCAAAAGGTCTTCATCTCCCACGGGGATTGCATTGACGACGCACTCTATCTTAAATCGCTTGTGCAGGACCGCCTTGGAATATCTGATGAGAACTTCATGATAAACCATGTGGGCTTTGTAGTCGGAGCACACTCCGGCCCCGGAACCCTGGCCCTGTTTTACTTCGGCGATGAAAGATACTACAAGCCCCTTTAAGCTTTTAGCTTTCAAGCCAGATCAATTGATGGAACCGTAGCTGACGGGAAGTCTGTCTATAGTAACCCCCTGATAATAATGGCCGAGTATTTCTTCATAGGAATGCCCGGCCTTTGCCATTTCCTGGGCGCCTTCCTGACTGAGACCCACGCCATGGCCCCGGCCGTATGTGGTGAACTCCACGCCGTCATTTGGATATCGGATTATCAAATTGGATGAAGGCAGCGAAAACAGCCTTCTAAGCTGGCTGCCGGTAAGCTGAATCTCCCCGCAGATGACGCTCTCCACCCTGCCGGATGCAAGCCGTGACTTCACTATCAACTGCTCGTCAATGTCGCGCTCCTTCATCTTCGCATCAGGGTATGCGCTGTTGATTATCCTCGCAGCCTCCTTAGCGGTGTAGCTAAATGTGGACTCGCTAAGGGGGTCCAGGCCCTCCACGCTCCTCAAATATGGCAGGGCATCCGAGTAGATGGCCTCCACATCCTCGGTGACGCCGCCCGAGTTGGCATGGAACATGGCAAGTATCGGTTTGCCGTCATGCAGCGCCACCAGGCCGGAGGTCTCAGCCACGGCCGCCTTCATCTTTTTTGAATAGAGGGTATATTCGTCGCCCCATTGCTTTTTAAGGTCATCGTCCCGGGCGAAGGCCTGACAATGGGAGGAATCGGTGCAGACATCCGCGTTGGAGCTTTTGCTGCAGCCAGAGCCGCCGTAAGCGCCCATCTTGCTGACGGCATATGTGCGTATGGCCACAGCCTGGGCCTTGATGGCCTCATCATGGTAGGAGGCGGGCACCTCTGCGCTCAGACAGTGGTAGACATAATCGTCCAAAAGCATCACCCTCTTCGCCTGGGCATTGTGGTCATAAACTGTGATGTAAAGCGGAAAATCCGCTATGCTCTCCTGCCGCCCCGACAGCCTTTCCACGGCCGCGCTCTCCGCAACTCCCGTTCCTTCCCTCCCTGCGCCGTCCACAGCATCCGATGCGCTCTTACCACCGGCTGCGCTAAGGGCGGGCGCAGGCTCGAAGCTCATATAGTTTGCTATGAATTTAAACGCGAAAGAGGACGCAAAAACCAATAGTCCCGCAAGAACAGTCATCTTTATCCTTCTTCTTCTCATGCGGCGCTCCCGCATCGTCATCCTCATGGCGCCTACCTCCTTGGTGATATATTTTACTATATGGCAGGTCCATTCTTTTTATGATTTTTTGTTTGCCCGCAACGGAGGATGAGTAACGCTGCGGGGCTCCGCTCCACACCCCGCAAGGGATGCTCCCTTGACCCTTTATCAATTCCAAAAAAATGCAATCAGCGATAAGAGATTACAACGGGGCAGCCTTTGGCGGGAGTTCTGGGGCAGTGTCTTCGAAGGAAGGGGAAAAGCGTATGTCTGCCCCAATGCTCCTGAGCTTGCCGGAAAAATCCTCATAGCCCCTTTCAATGTGGTGGGGATCGTTTATCTCCGTCGGCCCATGGGCCATTAGACCTGCGATCACCATGGCCGCACCGGCCCGAAGGTCTGTGGCATTTACCTTTGCGCCATAGAGCAAAGGCACGCCTTCAATTATCGCCACCCTGTCCTGGACATTGATATCGGCGCCCATTCGGCGAAGCTCCGTCACATGCATAAATCTGTTTTCAAATATCGTCTCGTTTACCACGCTGGTTCCCGGAGCTGAGCAGAGCAAGGCCATCATCTGCGCCTGAACGTCCGTGGGAAAGCCGGGGTATTGCATCGTGCGAAGATATACCGGCCTTATCCCCTCACCTGCCTTCACTCGAATGCCCCCCTTGCTCTCAAACACCTCCGCCCCTGCCTGAGAAAGCTTGGCGCTGACGGAGCTGAGATGCCTGGGGTTCACATTGCATAGGGACACGTCGCCGCCTGTGGCCGCAGCAGCTACCATGAACGTGGCGGCCTCAACCCGGTCTGGAATTGGCAGATGCCTTGCCCCTCGCAGTCTTTCCACGCCATCGATTACTATCGAGTCCGTACCATGTCCGCCGATTTTTGCGCCCATAGCCGTTAAAAGCATGGCCAGATCGCTTATCTCCGGTTCCTTTGCGGCATTTTCGATTGTAGTTCGCCCTTCGGCAAGGGTGGCAGCCATCATTAGGTTTTCTGTTGCGCCCACGCTTGGCAGATCCAGATATATTTTTGCGCCCTTAAGCCTGCCCGTCTTTGCGCTGATATAGCCCTCACTCTGGCGAATCTCGGCGCCCATCTTTTCAAACCCTTTAAGATGCATATCAATGGGCCGTGTTCCGATGGCACAGCCCCCCGGCAAAGAGATTTCCGCCCGGCCCAGCCTGGCCAGAAGCGGACCCATAACAAGCACGGAAGCGCGCATTTTGTGTGTATATTCATAGGGCGCATGTGCGCTGGACAGATTTTCCGCGCATATTTCAAGACCGTCCTGCTCAAACTTTGTTTTGGCGCCAAGTTTATTTAAAATTTCCACCATTGTGCCAACGTCCGAAAGCCTGGGCGCTTTCTCGATGAAACACGGCTCATCCGTCAAAAGCGCCGCTGCCATCTGCGGCAAAACGGCGTTTTTCCCCGATGAAATCTCGACTCTGCCCTCCAGCCTGCATGGCCCGTTTATCTTCATATATGCCAAATTTTACAACGTCCCTTCTCTTATCTCACTGGCTCATTTTGTCCAGGGCGACGGCTGCATATGTGATGAAAAAAACGGTTCATTTGACAAATGAAGCGCTATTGACAAGTTTATAGGCCAATATATAATGGATAATATAAGCAATTCGTGGAGGTGCGTCATGGAAGTTTTTGAAGCGATAGAATCTAGACGGAGTATAAGGAAATACAAACAGCAACCTGTTGAAAGACAATTACTGGAAAAGATCATCGGCGCAGCGCGGCTGGCTGCCCAGGGCACCAACCAACAGCCGGTGAAATACTGCATTGTGGATGATCCGAAAAAAGTGGCTGAAATCAACAAAGACACCAAATGGGGGATGCTGATATATCCCCAGGCGATGCCCGCGCAGGACGAACTTCCCCCGGCATACATAATCGTTCTGATTGACACTCGCATCAAGAAGGATGCCGATGTGGACGCAGGCTCCGCCGTTGCAACGATGCTTTTGGCGGCCCAGGCTCTGGGGCTTGGAACCTGTTGGTTGGGCAGCATTAGCAGGAAGCAAATTGCCCAGACAATAAACATGCCGGAGCACTTTGAAGTTCACACCGCCGTTTCGGTGGGTTATGCCGCTGAAAGCCCTGTGTATGAGGACGCGGAAGGCTCCGTTGCGTACTACAAAGACGAAAACGGCAGGCTCCATGTGCCAAAGCGCAAGCTGGATGAAATCCTTTTCCATAACGAAATTTGACGCAACAATAATATGGAAAAAAACATATACACCGCCTATGGCAGCGACATTAAGGCCACGACGCTTTTGCTTCTAAGCGCCGCTAACGCAAAGGCCCTCGTTCCTGCCGGGGCAAAAATTTCCCTCAAGCCCAATCTTGTGGTGGGAAGGCCCGCCGACGAAGGCGCCACCACCCATCCCGAGATTGCGGCGGGAATAATCGAATATTTCAAAGAGAACGGTTTTCAGGATATCGAGATCATCGAGGGTTCCTGGGTGGGCGATGACACCAAACGCGCCTTTAGCCGTTGTGGTTTTGACAGGCTAAGCAAAAAATATGGCGTTCCCCTCCATGATCTAAAAAAAGATAAAGCTATTTCCGTTTCCACACCGCTCGGCGAACTTAAGATATGCCAGCGGGCTTATAATTCCGAGTTCTTGATTAACCTGCCGGTGCTTAAGGGGCATTGCCAGACAGTCATCACCTGCGCCCTTAAAAACCTAAAGGGCTGCATCCCCGACAGCGAAAAGCGGCGCTATCACGCCCTTGGCCTGCACGGGCCCATCGCCGCCTTGGCGGGCGCACTCAAACCCCAACTGACCCTTGTGGACGGCATATGTGGGGATTTAAGCTTCGAAGAAGGCGGCAATCCCGTTCGCCAGGACAGGCTGATTCTGGCCTTGGACCCTGTGAAAACCGACCTTTACGCCTGCGCTCTCATGGGCGTGGACCCTGCCGAGGTGAACTACATCGCTTTGGCGGCGCAGTATGGCGCTGGGGAATATTCCCTTTCGCAGCATGAAATACTTGAGGTGAACAAGCCATCGCCTTTGGCTGTTCAGCCCGAAAGGAGCTATAAGGTCAAGGCTTTGGCAAAGGATGTCCGGGAGGACAGCGCATGTTCCGCCTGCTATGGCGCGCTTATCCATGCACTGGGCAGAATAGACGAGCAGGGGCTTTTACGGCATGTGCCCAGGACCTTTATTGGCCAGGGCTTTAAGGAAAAGACCATCGACGAGGATGGAGTGGGCATAGGCATTTGCGCCCGGGGTGCAAGGCGCTGCGTTCCAGGATGTCCGCCCTCCTCTTTGGACATCATGAGTGAATTGTTAAAAAAGTAACATTTACAAAACCGCCGCAAAATGGTATTATAATACGGTTAAGATACTATGAAAGGGGTCTTGTAGTGAGCGGCATACAAGTATCAGATGTTGTGGTGCGCAGGCTTCCTCTGTACTATCGCCAGCTTGAAGCCCTGGAGCGGGCAGGCGTTAACCGTATATCATCGAAGGAGCTTGGGCTGCAAATGGGCCTTACAGCTTCTCAGATAAGGCAGGATATCAACTTTTTTGGAACATTCGGCCAGCAGGGCTACGGCTATAATGTAAGCGATCTGAAAAATCATCTTGGGGAAATTCTGGGTTTGGACAAGGACTATAACATGGTGGTGGCGGGGGTTGGAAACATCGGCCACGCCATAGTCAATTACCAGTCCTTTCAGGCTAGGGGCTTCAAGATCGCCGGGCTTTTCGACAAATCCGATTCCCTTATAGGCACCCAGGTCAATGGCATTACAGTTTTGAACATCGACCGGCTTGAAGAATTTCTCAGCACAAACGCTGTGGACATAGGCGTTATCTGCACCACCAGGGACAGCGCCCAGAAGATTGCTGACACAATGGTCAAAAACGGCATAAAGGCCATATGGAACTTTGCGCCGGTTTCAATCATCGTGCCGCCAGATGTTGCGATAAACCATGTCCATTTGACCGACAGCCTTTTAGTGCTTTCGTATAAGCTGAAGCATTCCGCCGAAGAATAAGAACATAACATAATAACGACCAACAACTAAGGAGCAGACAGCTTAAATATGGCAACTTCCAGAAAAAACGCTAAGGGGCGCGCTGCGGGCTTAAAAACCGCAGGCAATAGAAACACAGGGGGAAACAGACAAAAACATTCCTCCTCGGGCAGGAACAGGGTAATCGTGGTTTTAGCATGCGTGGTGATATTTGTCCTGGCTCTCATCGCCTATAATCTTATCATCAGCAGTTCCCAAAAAAATGAAATGCGCACCGCCTTGGAGCGCACCACCTTTTTTGACGGCATATACATAAACGACATACATATTGGCGGCATGACAACAAACCAGGCCAGAGCCAGGCTTTCCGGCATTGAAACAGGCGAAGCGGAAGGCACTAGGCTATCGATAATTTACGAGGACATGAGCTGGGTGGTGGATTCAAGCTCCCTTCAGATTAGCTTCAACACAGAAGAAGTGCTGGAAAAGGCCTACGCCATAGGCAGGAGCAACAGCTCTTTGGAGGACGACTACAACCAAGTGATGGCCCTAAGGCAAAACCCCGTCCGGCTGAACATAGAGTCCAAGGTGGACGCCGTTGAACTGGGCAGCCTCTTGGATGATATCGCCGGCGCCATCGATGTCCCCGCCAAGGACGCCAGCGTTGAGCATTTCTCCCGCGATAGCGGCTTTGTATTCTCTCGGGAGGAGACGGGCCTTCAGGTGGACAGGCAGGCCCTTGAAAAATTGATTATAAGCAGCTTCATGTCCGGCGATACCTCAAAACCCGTGAATGTGCCGGTGGATATACTGTTTCCAGAGGTCACAAAGGCTCATCTGGAAAAATCCTACACTCTGATCGCCCGCTACCAGTCTGAAACCACAAAAAACAGCGCCCGAAATCAGAACATCACACTGGCGTTGGCCGCCTTTGACGGCACAATTTTGGGCAAGGGCGAGGAATTTTCAATAAACAATAAAACAGGCGAGCGCACGAATGCCAAGGGCTATCAGGAAGCAGGCGCCATAAAGAACGGCATCCTCATCCCTGAGTTTGGCGGAGGAGTCTGCCAGGTGAGCACCGCCCTTTTCAACGCTGTGGTTCGGGCGGACCTGGAAATCACCGAGCGCAACAATCACTCCTATCCCATCAATTATGTGGACATTGGCATGGATGCCATGATCGACTACCCCGCCGCTGACTTCAAGTTTGTCAACAGCACAGATGGCGACATATACATCGCCGCCTGGTTTGACAGCTCAAAAAGGCTGGTCAACATTGAGCTTTACGGCATTTCATCCCTTGATGAGGGCGTGACCGTGGGCATGCGCTCTGAAATATACGAAACCATCCCCCAGCCGGAGGACATCATTCGAGAGAGCGCGGAAATTTTCATCGGCGAGGTGGAGGAAACCCGCGTGGGCAGGACTGGCTACCGCACCAACACATACAAGCAATATTATAAGAATGGCGCCTTGCTCAGTGAGGAGCTGCTTTGCAAGAGCTACTACCGCGCCATAGCAGCCATATATTCCATAGGCACGGGGATTCCCGTAACCGAGGCGCCCATAGACACGGGCGGCGAAGCCCAGCAGCCTTTGCCCTGAGCCCGCCATTATTTGCCATGGGTTTCCGGGGGATACGTTTCAGCTTGCATAGCCGCCGGGGCAATGGTATTTGCGCAGAAAATATGAGTAGAGTCCAAGTGATTAAAGACGCCATTAAAGGAGAGCCTTTATGGAGTTGATACATAAAACTATAGATATTGATTTGGATAAGGAATATATTCTTGAGCGACATTGCCGGGTAAATTACGAATGCGATTCTCCATGGAAAAGACAGATGTCATATGAGGAATATCGAAACGAATGGTTCGGTTTGCAAAGCCAGATGGACATCTTTATTAACGCTTTAGCAGGCAGCATGAATGAACCCGGAACAATAGCGGAGATCATTGAAAATACGGCCGGAATTACGGTGGCGTATCTGTGGGTCCCGTTTTATGCCGATAAAGAAAGTGGATTCCGCTTTGCGGAGGTTCAGGATATTTATGTTGAAAGTGAGTTTCGCAACGCCGCAATAGCAACGTCATTAATGGATTATGCGGAAAGAAAGGCTAAAGAAAACGGCGCTAAAGTCATTCGTTCGGGAACCGGATGCAGAACATAAAATCAATAGGCCTGCATAATAAGCT
>JBNRMR010000174.1:0-5317 GCA_050309705.1 Christensenellales bacterium
CTTCAGACGTGGGCGGGCGGGCGCGCCGGCGGTGCTGCACCCCTCCCTGCCATAAAGTCAGATATTCCTCCAACGGTCTAAGTCCAGCGGGCACGATTTGCTTTTTCTTCTAGCCCGCACCAGCACAAAACAGCCGCATCTTCCGCACACTCCCCTGCTGAGATTCTCGCACTTGGAGCAAGCCAGAAGCCGCTTTTCATATGCATCCTCGCCCACGCAAACATCCTCGGGCAGGGTCATGGCATAATCAATGGCGCTTTTCAGCAGCTTTTCGTCCAGATGAGGGTCGTCAAAGCAGGCCGGGCAGACCGCCTTTGCGTAACCCAGCTCCTCCGCCTTATTCAACCGTAATCACCGCCACACTCTTGGCCGGAAGTTCCACCAAAAGCTTTCCACTTTCGACCTTTGCACCGGTAAACTCCACCGGGAAAACCTTTTCAGTACTGTCAAAGTCGTTGTAGGCGTTGATGTCGGCAGTCAAAATTCGCCCACTCACCCTTGCAGCGCTCATCCCCCTGATGTCGCACTCCAACCTCTCCGCGGCATTCGGGTCCAGGTTGCACAATGTGATGTTCAACCTTCCCTGGGCGTCCACAGATGCACTCTGGCTAATCTTGGGCATAGAAAACTCCTCATGCTCATATGCGCTGGTGAACAGATGCGCATCCACCAGCGTCGCGTCCTGATGCACCGCAAACATCTCAAACACATGATAGGTGGGTGTTAGAACCATCTTTTCCTTATCGGTCAACACCACCGCCTGCAAGACATTGGCCAACTGGGCAATGTTAGACATGCGCACCCGGTCGCTGTGGTTGTTGAATATGTTCAGGTTGATGCCCGCCACGACGGCATCGCGCATGGTGTCCTGCATGTAAAGAAATCTTGGATGGGTTCCTTCGGCAACATCGTACCAGGTGCCCCATTCATCCACTATAAGCGCAATCTTCTTTTCCGGATCATACATGTCCATGATGGTGCTGTGGCGCGTCACCAGCTCCTCCATCTTAAGAGTCCTTTCCAGCACCCGCGCCCATTCACGCTCGCCAAATTCTGTGGCGTGGTTGTTCTCACCCCTGTTATTGGTGTAATAGTGCAGCGCAAGGCCGTCCATGAGTTTTGCAGGCACCTTTTCCATCATCGTCTTAGTCCAGTTATAATCGAAGGCGTTGGCACCGCACGCAATTTTATAAAGTCTTCTTGAATAGTTGTGCAGATAGCCTGCGTAGCGTTTATATTCATCAGCGTAATATTCAGGCGTCATATTGCCTCCACAGCCCCAGTTTTCATTGCCCACGCCCCAGTATTTGACGCCGTAGGGCTCTTCGTGGCCGTTTTCCGCCCGCAGATCGCTCATGGGTGTGCCTGTAGAGTTCACATATTCCACCCATTCCTGCATCTCTTGAACTGTACCGCTGCCAACATTACCACAGATGTAAGGCTCGCAGCCGATCTGTCTGCAAAGCTCCATGAATTCGTCTGTGCCAAAGGAGTTGTCCTCCACCGTATCGCCCCAATGCACATTCACAATGCGCTTGCGCTTTGAAGGATCGCCCACGCCGTCCATCCAGTGGTATGTGTCGGCAAAGCAGCCCCCGGGCCAGCGCAGCACTGGCAGTTTCATCTTTCTAAGCGCCTCCACTACATCCTTGCGCATGCCGTTTTCATTGGGAATGGGCGAATCCTTGCCCACCCAAAGGCCCTCATAGACGCATCTGCCCAAGTGCTCTGCAAAATTTCCATAGATGTTTTTGTCGATCACCGATTTCTTGATATCAGCGTTGATAATGTACTTCGTCATAATGACACCTCCATCAATTATATGGTTTTAAATTCCTGTGTTTTTCCTTGTTATAATACTATCTTTGCCTGTCCTGCTTGTCAACCAAAACAAACCTTTTTGCCTGATAGCGCCGGCATCCGCAGACACAGGAAACAGCCAAACTGCCTCAATTCACTCCCCGCCTAACAGCTTACGCCAAATAAACGCTCTTAGGATTAACAGCTATAGAAAAAAGCACTCTTATATGATAGAATAAAAAATACATATGACGGAGGGGTAAAAATGGCTTTTTGCAGGTTCACCGACGACTATCTGCTGCTGGATGTAACCGCGGTTGACAATATCTTTCTTGAGGAATACATGCTTCGCGCCCCCGGCGACTATGTGAAGGTGTATCTTTTCGGGTTGCGCCTTTGCTACAACCAGAACGCCGACGCCTCTTTGGAGCGCATGGCCACATTGCTGGGCCTTGAGGAAGACACTGTCTTAAGCGCATATGACTACTGGGAGCGGCAAGGCCTTGTGCGCCGCCTGAAGGATAGCCCCCCACAGTATGAGTACATTAACCTTCGCAGGGCCCTCCTTCAAAGCGAGCAGAGCCCCATTCAAAGCGAGGTCTACTCCATGGGCAGCTTCAACAGCGCTGTCAGCAACATAATGAAGGGCAGGCTCCTCCATGGCGAGGACTTTGCTCGAATGTATTCCTGGATGGACGACCATGGCTTTTCCGATAAATCTGTTTTGAGCATTGTAAGCCATCTTGTCAAGGAAAACAAAAAGCGCGGACGCAATGTGCCCACTGTTAACGCCATCGAAAAGCGTATAAGGGAGCTTGCCGAAAAGCATATAATTGGCGACGACGCCGTTGAAAAATATCTTTTTATTCTGGGTGATGACTTCAAGGGCGCAAAGGCTGTGCTGTCACATCTTAGCATTCGCCGTGACCCCACCGAGGACGAACTCAAGCTTTTCCGCAAATGGATGGATTGGGGCTTCGACCTTGAGTCGGTAAAGCTCCTCAGCGCGGGCATGGTGAACATACGCGAGCCCAACATGGGCTATCTGGACAAGATTGTCGAAAGCTATAACGAGATTGGCCTGACCGACGGCGCGGAGATCGCCCGCTACAAGGCAGACAATATCAACCCGCTTAAGGAAGTACTCTCCGCTCTGGGCGGCGATATCAGGCTGAACCGCGAGCTCATACTAAAATATAACGGCTGGATCGAGGCCGGCTTCCACCATGATCTGATCATCTGGGCGGCTCAGCAGGCAAACACCGGCGCCAGGGGAAACAAATACGCCTATTTTTTAAAGACATTAAGCCGCTGTCAGGAGCAAGGCATATACACCAAGGCCAAAGCCCTGGAGGAGGCAAAGCGCAAGGAGGCGGAAAAGGCCATGGGCGCCGCAAAGCCGAAGACAGCCGACCCCCGGTCGCAGAAGGCAGGGCGTCCGTCAAAGGAAGTGGCGGCCCACCGCTATGACCAGCGCGAATATTCCGATGAAGACCTGAGCAGTTTGGCGCTGGATCTTTTCGAGGCAGAGGAGAGCAAGGATGAATAAAAGCGTTCTTATAAGCAGTCTGTTGGCCCAATATCAGCGGGAGAGAACCGCCGCGCTGCGGGCAGCGGACGAGCGCAGGCGCATAATCGCTGAAAAGGCGCCGGTCTACGCCGATCTGGAGGCCCGGCTGCGCCATGCCATACGCGAAAGCATGCTGAATATCAGCGCTGACCCTGAGGCCGGGCGCAAGGCGATATACGCCATGAAGCGCGAGGCGGAACAGCAGCTTCGTGAGGCGGGCTATTCCCCGGAGGACTTAAGGCCCCGCTTCAAGTGCGAAATCTGTGAGGATACGGGCTTTGTGGGCGAACCTGTGAAGGAACACTGCCAGTGCTTTGAAAAGAGGCTAAACCTCCTTCAGATGAGCGATGAGGACCTGAAAATCCCCGAAAACCATCGGTTTGAAAACTTTGACGCAACTCTTTTCCCCGACGAGTTTGATGGCGAGCCCCAGCGCAAACGAATGCGGCTTGCGGGGCAATGGGCGGAAAAATACGCCGACAGCTTTACCTGCCAGGAAAGAAGCAGCATTATCATCAGCGGCCAAAGCGGCCTTGGCAAAACCTTCCTGCTGGACTCCATCACAAGGCGAGTTGTCGAAAGAGGCTTTTCCGCCATGCGCCTTTCCGCCTACCGGCTAAATGAGCTGATGCGCCTTAAGCATTTCAACGGCAATGCAACCGACCAGCGGTTTGATCTGTGCCTGGAGGTGGATTTTCTTGCCATAGACGACCTGGGCAGTGAACCCATGCTGGAAAACATCACGATAGAATATCTCTACATATTGGTTAGCGAGCGCCAGCGCAAGGGCAAGCCCTTCATTATCAGCACCAATCTGACGATGAACCAGCTAATGTCCCGCTACACAGAGCGTTTTTTCTCCCGCATAGCCAGCAAGAAGAACATGATTCTTACACTGAAGGGCAAGGATATACGCCTTCCACTGTAGCCCCTGACGGTAAATTTTAGTTTAATGTCGCATCCTTCAAGGCCGACCTATCATTTTTGCCCTTAACTTAGCTGAGTTTGGTCGGACGCCTTCCATTGTGCGATGATACTTAACCAATGAGATTTACCGAAGGAGAAAAATATGTTTCCAATCAACATTTCAAAAGTTCCCTTTTCTCGCTTTGGCTCATATTTGGCCATTAGCAAGAACCCCCGCAACCCCGATGACGACAGAATCTACCCAGTTGGCCGTCGCTTAACTTCCAGGTGTTCGATGGGCTTCGCAGGGCAGGACATCACGAGTTGGCCAGAGAAATCGCCCGGCGCATGTGTGATGCGGTTGTTCTGCAAAGGGCCGCCCACGAAAACTATAACGCCCACACAGGCGAAGGTTACGACGATCCCTGCTACACCTGGATGTCATCGGCGTTTATACTGTTTGCAGACGAATACTTCAAAGCGGATTAAAACCCAACAAAACGGGAGTGTAAGGGGGCGGCGCCTCCAAACACTCCCGTTTAAATTTCCTCATAGCCTTGCCCGCCCCATGAAATTTGGGCCTGGCTTTTCAAAAGCTGATCTGGCAGGTTTTAAGTCCCCGGAGCGCCATCAAAGTTCTTCAAACTTTTTAACAGCCCAAGTTTGCATCAGCACTATGCATATTACACAAAGCAGCAGAGCCACCAGCGAAATCAGCGCCAGGCCCGCGATGCTGCCACCAGTCACAACGCTTGCCACAATCGCACCCGCCGTTATCAGAAAGCCCAGCAGCGTCATCACCATCGTGGAGGCGCTTTGTTTAACCACAGTTACCTCGCTGGACCAGTTGAGGGACGGGAACTTTAAGTTCACCAAAACACCGCCCGCCGCCGCTGCCACCGCCACCAGAAGGGGAATGAGCACTATGAAAAGGGTGTTTTCCGGGGGCGTGCCGAATACCGCCGATACGATGATTCCATTGATTACCACGGCGGGTATGGTGAGAGTCAGGCTGACGCCAGCCTTTGCCCAGAGTATGGT
>JBNRMR010000175.1:0-3302 GCA_050309705.1 Christensenellales bacterium
ATACAAGACGAATACAAGAGGATATCTGCCGACCAAGGCTATCTGGCCCAGGTGATGAGGGATGGCGCAGCCAAGGCGGAGAGAATTGCCGCAAGGACTCTTAGCAAGGTGCACCGCAAGATTGGCCTTGTTCAAAGATAAAACCGATAAGTTAGAACATGCAAGCAGAAGGAGCGAGGAGAAGGGCGATATGGCAGAGATAAAATTTATCAAGAATGAAAACCTAAAAGAGAAGCCGGTGGATTCCAGCAAGCTGGGCTTCGGCAAAATCTTCACAGACTATATGTTCACCTACCGCTACAGCGAGGAAAAGGGCTGGCATGATGCGAAGATAGAGCCGTTTGCGCCCATCCCCATGCATCCGGCTACCAGCTGCCTTCACTATGGGCAGGCGGCATTTGAGGGCCTTAAGGCATATAAAACCAAGGATGGCCAGGTGCGGCTTTTCCGTCCGAAGGATAATATCAAGCGCATGAACAGGGGCGCTGACCGCCTTTGCATGCCCAAGCTTCCGGAGGATGTGGTGTATGAGGGCCTTTTGAAGCTGGTGGAGCTTGAAAAAGACTGGATTCCTACCGATTCTGGGACTTCGCTGTATATCCGCCCCACATATATCGCCACCGAGGAGGCATTGGGGGTCCACGCATCCAAGAGCACCCTTTTCTACATAATCCTTTCTCCCTCCGGCCCCTACTATGCCCAGGGTCTTAAGCCTGTGAAGATATTCGTCGAGGACAGCTATGTCCGCGCGGTTGTGGGTGGGGTGGGCCACACAAAGGCCGCAGGAAACTACGCCGCTTCGATTCTGGCGGGGGAAATAGCTGCCAGCAAGGGCTACACGCAGGTGCTCTGGCTGGATGGCGTCGAGCATAAATATGTGGAAGAAGTGGGGGCCATGAACATGTTCTTTGTGATCGATGGCGTGGTTAAAACACCGCCCCTTTTAGGCTCCATACTCCCCGGCATCACAAGGGACAGCATAATCAAGCTTGCCTCGGGCATGGGCTATACGGTCAGCGAGGAGCGCATCGCCATCGAGGACGTTGTGAAGGCCAGCCAGGAGGGTCGCCTGAACGAAGCATTTGGCACCGGTACTGCGGCGGTGGTCTCCCCCGTGGGCGAGCTGCACTACGAGGGGAAAGACATCGTCATCAACGGCGGAGAGATGGGCGAGATCACCCAGAGGCTCTACGATAACTTGACAGGCATACAAACGGGCAGCCTGGACGATAAGTATGGCTGGACTGTGAAGCTTTAAAGGCTCTTGCACATGTGCTGTCAAATATATTACACGGCGAAATAAATAACAAGCATAATGCGCAGCATGCTTCCTTCGCGGGGCTTGCTGCGCAGCGCTTTATCCCGGAGGATTTAGATGGGCAATGCGGAAGTTTTGCTTTCAACAGGCGCTTTCACCGGCCGAATAAACGGCAGAAACCACAGGCTTGCCATCGAATATATGGACAGGCTTGAGTGTGATGGCTTCGAGCTGATGATATTCGAAAATTGGTTGGAGGAGCTGGAGGAAATCGTTTGCGAATATGTGAAAAGCGGCATAGTGGTCAGAGCAGTTCATTCCCTTAAGAATATCGGCGATATGGTTTCCAGCCCTGATGCTGAAGGCTGGCAAAGATGCAGGGAGCTTTTCATAAATAACTGCCGGGCGGCTGAAGGGCTTGGTGCGCAAAAGCTGGTGGTTCATATTTGGGGAAGGCCCCACAGCGACCGGTATTTTGACATAATCGCCCAGCGCTGCGAGTGGATGAAGAAGACCGCCGAGAGCTTCTCGCTGGACTTTTTGCCTGAAAACTGCGTCTGCCTGGGCTCGCCCATAGACAACCTTGAAAGACTGGGAAAGTTAATCCCTGGCCTGGGCATGACAATCGACACGAGGCCCGCCCAATTCCACCGACAGCTTGAAAGAACTACAGCCAGCTTTGTGATGCAGGGGAATGCGCGTCACATCCACATAAACGACTTCAGGGGCGGCTACATGCAGTGGGACGCCCTTTACCCAATCCCAGCCCTTGGTAGCGGCGAAGTTGATTTTGCCGGCTTTTTTGCGGCTTTGCGAAAAATGGGCTATAATCAAAGCATAACGCTGGAGGGCCCACGGATGCTGCCGGATGGTGTGGACTTTGAGAGCCTGAACAGAGACCTGGCCTTCATCAGACAGAGCATTATATGAAAAGACAGCAATATAATTTAGGAAGAATAGGAGGATTGCTATGTTGGTTGGAGTAAGAGGCCATGACTATGGCCGCGGCACCCCTAGGGAAATGGCGCAAAGGATAGGCGCAGACGGCTGGCAGTGCGCACAGATAGCCGTGCAGAAGTTGATAACAGGCTATAATTCGCTGGATGATGTGGATGAAAAAGTGATCGATGATATCTACCGGGAGTTTGAAAGGGCGAATATCAAGACGCCGGTTCTGGGCTTTTATGTGGACCCCGCCAACCCCGACAAGGCCATCAGAAGGCGCCAGGTGGAACTTTTTTGTAAGGGGCTGACACTGAGCAAGCGCCTTGGAAATGCCTTTGTGGCCAGCGAAACGGGTCATTTCAAGGGAAGTGAGGAGGAGCGCCGGCCACTCTTTGAAAACCTGGTGGACAGCGTTTTGCGCTTTGCCGAACACGCCGAGAAGGTGGACGCCACCATCGCCATCGAGGGCGCAACCGCTCACACTTTGGGTAGCATTGACCTGATTTGCGAGCTGATCGGCAGGGTGGACTCAAAGCGCCTGCAGGTGGTTATCGATCCGGTGAACCTGCTGCGGCCGGAAATTGTTAATAGCCAGCCGGAGTACTGGCAAAGGGCCTTCGACCTTTGGGGTGAGCGCATACAGGCATTCCATGTGAAGGACGTCAAGTTTGTGGACGGCAGGTTTGAAAAATGCATTTTGGGCGAGGGGATAATTGACTTTGACTACATATTCGGCTGGATGCAGAAGAATAAGCCTGACATCCCTTTGCTGAGGGAGGACGCAGACCCGAAAAACGCGCAGGTCGAGTTCGCTTTCATGAAAAAATACGCCGACATGGCAAAATAATACACTGGTTTGTAAACATAAAACCCGCTTGCGTGCCTGCAGCGGGTTGTTTTTATGGAGAAAAACGCATACTTGCCCGCGGGAGAGGCAAAATATGGCTGGAGGTGGTTTGTTTGACCATGAAACGAGTGAGAAGCGCCGCGGTTGCAGTGAGGTATATCGCCCCGCTGATCACAATATTCGCCGTCTTCGCCCTGTGGATATACGGCAGAACCGCCAGTCTGGAGCTGACCCTGGCCCTTGGCCTTCTTC
>JBNRMR010000176.1:0-19245 GCA_050309705.1 Christensenellales bacterium
GTACTGGGTGAGGAAGTCTTCCAGCTTGTCGCAAAGGGTCAAAGCGTCTGAAACCGAGCCTGCAAATCCCACCACCACGCTATCGTTGTGGAGCCTGCGCACTTTTTTGGCGCTGCCCTTCATTATCGTCTTTTCGCCCATTGTCACCTGGCCGTCTCCCGCCAGGGCGCATTCGCCGTTTTTTCTAACGGCGCAAATCGTTGTTCCTTTGAACATTACTCCTCCTGACTGATATCGTCTTTTTCTTTATTTTTCTTTCTTTTTGTAGAAGTGCATGAAATAACATCACAAAACAAGGCTCATATTCATGTTATACAACGCACATTCCGTTGTCAACATATGCGCCCTTATTATAGCTGGCTTATTTGAACTTTTTGTTAATTGAATAATAAAAAAAACGCAGCCAAACGCTCATGCATCCGGCTGCACCATTTTCACCTGCGGCTTTTTGTCTGCGCCGCTTGCGGCTTTGCCGTCCCTTAAACCGCGTCTTTGATTTTGCTTATGATGTCGGCTACGTCCTGGTGGATCTCCTCGCCCGCTCTCTCAGCCAGGGTTTTAATCTTGGAAACATGCTCCGAATCCTCGGTGATCTCCACATCCACGATGGTGTCCACTGCCGCTCTGGCTTTTTCAGTCACCATTTCGGCGATTCTATCCGTCATCCCTCCCTGGTACTGGCCCGTGAACTCGATGCCCACCAGGGCCACATTGCCCAGCACCACCACATGCGAAACCTCGACCTCGCTCAGTTTGTCAACCTCGGCCTTGATGGCCGAGGCAGCTTCTTGATTGTTGGTGGTTTCGCCTGTTGCACCCGTGTTTCCATTGCCACCTGGGTTTTCGTTATCTCCAGGGTTAGTTGGCATGCCCGGGGACATGCCCGGCGACATATCCGGCGACATGTCCGGCGACGGTGACAGAACGGGGCTCAGCATCGGTGAAACCGGCGGTGAGGGCGAGGGAGTGTTTTCTCTGCGCGCACAGCCTGCCAGCGCCACGGACGCTATCAAGCAAATCATAATGAACAGTGTTATATTGCGTTTCAAGTGTATTCGCCTCCTTTGCACATATAATGCGCAGCTTCAGGAGGTTTTAAACAGGTTTTTCAAAATTTCTTTGTTTTTCTTGACACATAATTTCCCATCCAGGCGCGGCAGCCCGGTTTTGCCCCAAAAACGCCCAAAAGGTAAAGCTTTCCATCTACGAATAGAACGAATTTCCACCAATAAACTCCCTGAGTATGGAGGTGGGCGGTATATCACTTTCCACATCTGCGTCCAGTATGTAGTTCAGGAACTTAACCAGTCTTCTAGCCTCCAGATAATATTCACTGCTGGGCTCCACTTTGCTCAAAAGCGGGTAGAGGTATTTTTTTATGACCGAAAGCTCATAAGTGAGGGACGAGTTAAAGATGTAATCCGCCTCCTCCTGGAAGGGGAATATCCAGCGCTCCTCGCCCTTGCGAACGGAGGGCCACATGGAAAATGTGTTTGTCATGGCGCTGGAGCGTGTGAAGTAGTCCCTTGTGAGGCGACGAATCAACCGCAGATCCGTGCTGCGGATTCGATTGCTGCCGTCCAGATTAAGCTGGTTCAGGGCGCTGACGAATATCTTATATTTGAACTCCCTGGGTATATCATATGTGAGATCGTCGTTCAGGCCGTGAATGCCTTCGATCAATATGGGCTGTTTGTCCAAAAGTTTAGTCTTCACACCCTGGTCGCTTCTTCTGCCAATGCTGAAATCAAAAATTGGCAGCTGCACCGTGTCGCCCTGGAGCAAAGACACAAGCTGTTCGTTAAAGTAGGTCACATCAATGGAGTGCAGATGTTCAAAGTCCTTGTTGCCATCCTCATCAAGGGGAACTTCGCTCCGGCTTTTGTAATAGTTGTCCAGCGATATCAATATGGGCTTAAGGCCGTTGACCCGAAGCTGTATGTTCAGCCTGTTGGTGAATGTGGTCTTACCTGATGACGAAGGCCCGGCGATAAGCACCACATGCGGCTTTTTTTCATATATCTCGTCGGCGATCTGGCTGATCGTCTTTTCGTGCAGCGCCTCGTTCACCCGCACGAACTCATGTATGTCGCCCGTCTTGATCATGTCATTTAGATCCGCCACCACCTGCACATCCAGTATCTCGCCCCATTTTTCGCTCTGTGCGAATACCTCCGCCAGCTTCGGCGAGGGCTCTCTTTGGCTTAGCACCTTCGGGTCATCCCGGGATGGCATAGTCAGCACTATGCCCGGCAGGTGCAAGTTAAGGCTGAACAATTTCATGTAGCCCGTGGAGGGCACCATCTCGCCGTAGAAATAGTCGCGCACATTTCCGCAGGTGTAAATCCGGAAGGAGTCCTTCGGGCGGTAGCTTAAAAGGCGCACCTTATCGTCCTGGCCCTGCTCCTTGAAAATCTCTATGGCCTCCGCAAGGGAAACCACGTCGCGGGTGAAGGGCAGATCCTGCTCCGCCAGCTCCTTCATGCGATCTTCAATCCTGGCGACTATTGAATTTGAAAGAAATTTAATACCTCTAAGCTGGATATACAGCCCCTGGGGCAGCGAATGCTCCACCTCCACCTTTGCATGGGGATATTCATCCTTCAATGCCATCTGCAAAAGGAATATGAGGGAGCGTTCGTATACGCGCCTTCCCTCGTCGGTCTTGAGCGTCAAAGGCTCGATTGTGCAGTCCTTTATCACATCCCAGTTAAGCTCGCAGGTTTCTCCTCCATGCCTTATGGCCAAAGCGCCGTCTTCCTTGCCTGCAAGCTTCAGAGCATCCAAATATGTTCCCTGGGTTTTAACTTCTGTGCCGCTTACATTTACCGTAAACAAAATCTCACCTCTCCATTTTATATCATGCTCAGCGCTTCGGGATTCAGTCCCCCCGCGCCTGCTTTTCTTCGTTTTTAAGGGATCAGTCCGCCGGGCAGATATATGCCCTCGTCGGCGCCCGCCTCCTTTTTGTCCAGATAGTACTGTATCGCATCCTGTATGACGATGTAGGAATATGCCCCTGAATAGCCATTGGGGATGAACACCACCACGGCAATTTCCGGCTCATCAAAGGGTGCGAAAGCCACAAACCAGGAGTGATTTTCAAGGTCTATCTTGCTCACCTGGGCCGTGCCCGTCTTAGTGCCGATATCGTCCTTATATTTGTAGTCTGCGAAATATTTCCAGGCTGTGCCGCCGTCCTCCTGGCTGGTCACGCCCTTCATTCCGTTGCGGATGATCTCAAGGCTGTGCTGGGCTCCGGGCAGGTCGCCTATGACCGTTGGCTCTATCTCTGTTACTATTTCGCCGCCCGGGCATATAATCCTTTCCACCACATGAGCGTCATAGACTGTTCCGCCGTTTGCTATGGCGGAAATATACCTGGCAACGGCCACCGGCGTCACCTGGGTTATCGCTTGGCCAATGCCCGTCATGAGAGTCTGGGTGGGAGTCCAGCGGATGTCGCGAAGATAGTTTGCGATGTTATTTACCATGTATCTGCTGGAAACATCCTGGGATGTGAGGCCCATATCGTTTAAAAGTATATTCCTTATGTGCTCCAAAGATTCATTTTGCCCATATTCGTTCACCAGATCCATCAGCGACTTGACCACCCTGTCAAGCCTTTCGTCTTCATAGGTTCTGTCAAGGTCGTCGCCCACCGATATCAAAAGATTTTTGATGCTCCTGGCCACCAATGAAGCCTTCTCCACCGTCTGGCCGCCGACGGGCTTTGAGCTGTCGTAAAGGGTCATCTGGCCGCCAATAACGCCCGTGGACTCCCCCGGAAGCTCTATGTTCGTTCGGGAGGTCAGGCCCATACGGCTTGTCCAAACGCTAAGCTTTTCGATACCCAGCCGGTCGGCAGTCTCGTAGAAAAAATAGTTGCAGGAGTTTTTGATGGCCTCCAAAACGGTCTGATTGCTGTGCTGATGGGGATATCTTGTCCAGCATCTGGGGCCATTTACTGGGTCATATTTGCTGTAGGGGCTTTCGTCATCGATCATCTCCCCCGGGGTGATGACGCCCTCCTCCAGCCCGGCAATAGCGGAAACCATCTTGAAGATGGAACCCGGAGTCTCCCGCGAGGATATTGCTTTGTTAAAAAGGGGCGCCCTGGAGTCCTCCGCCAAGGCGGCGTAGTCATCATTGCTGATGCCTCCCTCGAACAGGTTCAGCGAATATGAGGGATAGCTGGCCAGGGCCAGAATATCGCCGGAGTTCACCTCCATGACTATGGCCGCGCCAGTGTTGGCAAGCTGAAGCTCGCTGCCCCCCCTTTGGCGCACCAGCTCATCGTATCTTTCCTGATCTGCAAGATAATCCTGCATCTGCAGTTCATAAGTCGCGTTTATGTTTTTTAAAAGCGCATCCTCCAGCGCCTTTTGAAGCTCCAGGTCGATCGTCAGCACCACGCTGTCGCCGCTTTGGGGCGCAACATAGCTGATCTCCCGGGTGGTTCTTCCATACATGTTGGTCTCCACCACCCGCTGCCCCTTTCTAAAGGCGATATTGCCCGAAAGATGCTCCTCCATGGTGCGCTCAATCCCGGTTATGCCTATGCTGTCGCTTGCAAGGTAGCCCTTGGCCCTATAGGCTTCTATTGTCTCACTGCTCTGCATTTTCCCCATATAGCCGATCACATGTGCGGCGGTATCGTCCATGGGGTATAGCCTTTCGTTGTTAATGCTGATATCTATGCCGGGGTTGTCCGCCAAGGCTGCCGACATCTTGGCCACCGTTTCAAAGGAAACATCGCTTGATATAACCACCGGATTTCCCAAAAAGGCGTTCATCTGCATCAACTGCCAGACCGCCAGCACTTTGGCCTTCGTTTCATGGGGCAATTCCTCCGGCACAAAATAACGCTCGCACAGGCGGCCGAATATGACGCTCACGGGATATTCATCCAGATCTGTTATGTAAAAGTTCTCCCGCCACTGCTTTTCCCGCCTAGCGAACACCTCCGGGTCTTCGGTGCCAAAGTCAAGGTACCAGTCGCCGTTTTCGTCCATTTTGGCGGAGAAGTCGTCGATAACCGCGCCGCCCTCCCCCTCAATTATATCTATCGCCGCAAGGATGCTCCTTGTATATATCTGGCTGTATCCGGCGGAGCTGTTGCCCCTCTCCCGGTAAAAGGTGATGTTATATACCTCCTGATCATATGCCAGGGGGATGTTATTCCTGTCCAGGATGGAGCCGCGACCGCCCGATATGGCGATTGTCTTCGTGGCGCTGCTGGAAGCAGAACGGGCATGTTCCTCGCCCTTGCTGATCTGAAGGTTCACAAGCTGCCCCGCCACCACCACCACAAACACGAGCAGCAGAATATATGCTGTTTTAAACCGCCGCCTGAGGCTGCTCTGGGTTTTGCGCGAGTTGGTCATCCTTTTAAACCTCTCATTTTCTTTTCCTTCTTTACCGCCTCTCGTCAAATATGATCTCCTGACCCCGGCCTATCCCTGCGGCCTTATAGCAAAACTCCGCCAGCAGATATATTATAAACGAGATGGCCGCGGTATAGATTGCGCCCACGCCTATTTTCGCCGCCACAGGCAGCCACTGAACAACCGCTCCCTGTGCGTTTAAAATAATCACCGTTATGATCTCCTTCACAAAATATGCAGGAAGGCAGACCAAAATGGGCTGAATGAAGCGAGTGGACTTCTGCGTTGAAACCAGGCCCGCCAGGGCGCCGGACAGGGTGTACTGAAGAAGGAAAAAGCCCGGGCGAAGAAAGAGCATGTCCATCGTGAAGCCCACTGCCGCGCCATAGGCTGTGCCTCTTGTGAACTTGGCAAATGAAGCCAGCGACACCACCACCGCGAAGATTATGTCCGGGCTGACACCTGCAATGGCGATGTGGGGCGATAATACCAACTGCAACAAAAGGGCCGCCAACAGCGCAAAAGCTTCCAGAATGTACTGCATCACTGCCCGCTTCCCTCCAATCCTTCCGTTTCTGCGGACGGCTGCGCATTGGTTATCACCAGCACTTCCTCTATTCGCAGGAAATCCACCGCCGGGCTTATCACCACATAGCCGCTCACGGAATCAGTTCCCCGGGAAACCTGGCTGACGGTGCCTATCAACAACCCCTTGGGATATTCGCCCTCCAGACCGCTGGTTAAAACCCTGTCGCCTATGGCCAGTTCTGTTTCGGATGAAAGGTACATCATCTGAAGCAGCCCGCCGTTGGCGTCAAGCTGTAAAATGCCGCTGACAACGCCGTTGTCCCTGGTCCGCTCAACTATGCCCGCAAGGGCGCTTCGGCTGTCCACCACGGCTCGCACCATGCTCATGCCCGGCGCCACTTCAACAATCTTTCCCACCAGGCCCTTGGAAGTCACCACCGGCATCCCTTCGCTCATTCCGTCCCGCGAGCCCTTGTCTATGCTGAACTCGCTCAGCCAGTTGCCCGGCGTCATGGCCATCACCCTTGCGCCCACATATTCAAAGTCGCCCTTTTCGTCCATCTGCAAAAGCTGCCTCAGCCGCTGGTTTTCAGCCTTCAGCTCGCTAAGACCTGAAATCTCAAGCTCCATCCGGGCAAGCTCCTGCTGAAGCCGCTGGTTTTCCTGGGCGATCAATGTGGAGTCCTCGAAAACGGATCTGAAGTCTTTTATTGTGCCTTCGATGAAGTTCTTAACAGGCAATATCGTATGCTGGGGTATGACCGAAAGAAATGAGAGGCTGATCCAGCCGTTCATGGAGGACACTATCAAAAGAACGGAAACGATCACAATGACGCCCGCCGATATAAAGCCGCGCATCCGCCTTGTTTGCGCCCTTGTTCGAAGTCTCCTCATAGTTCCTCTCCATCTTAGCGGCCAAGCGCCGCGTAATTTCAGCTACTTCAAAAGTTTCAGATATGGGGAAGGCTGCCCTTCCCCATCAAAACGATTCAAATTGTGTTTTGGTTTGCAAGCCTCATTGCGCGATTGCCCGTCAAGGTCAGTCGTCGCCGGAGCCCTGAGTGCACATCTTGAGGAGCTGCGGGTCGTCCAGCATCATCCCCGCGCCGTTGACCACACAGTCCAGCGGGTTTTCAGCGATATAAACCGGAATCCCCGTCTCGATTGAAATCAGCGTGTCCAGACCGTTTAACAGCGCGCCGCCGCCGGAAAGCACAACTCCCCTTTGGATGATATCCGACGCAAGCTCCGGTGGCGTACTCTCAAGAGTGCTCTTTATGGCATTTAGAATGGTAATCAAGGGCTCGCGCATGGCGTCGCGGATCTCATCGCCGTCAATCTCTATTGTCTGAGGGTAGCCCGTGACCAGATCACGCCCCCGGATTCTGATTATATCCGGCACCTCTGAGAGCATGGCCGAGCCGATATCCACCTTCACTTCCTCGGCAGTTCTCTCGCCTATAAGCAGGTTATGCTCCCTTTTGACATATTCGATAATTGCTTCGTCCAGCTTGTTGCCGCCCACGCGGATGGACCTTGCCGCCACTATGCCGCCAAGGCTGATGACAGCCACCTCGCATGTGCCGCCGCCTATGTCCACTATCATCGAGCCGGTTGGGTCCTTCACAGGCATTCCCGCGCCTATGGCCGCCGCCATGGGTTCCTCCACGATGTAAACCTTCCTTGCGCCGGCGTTCTTCGTGGCCTCGTCCACAGCTCTTCGCTCAACGGGCGTAACGCCATGGGGCACAGACACCACAACCCTGGGCCTAACCAACGAAAAGAAGCTGCTGCCCGCTTTTTTAATGAAATATTTCAGCATTATTTCAGTCACATCAAAGTCGGCGATGACGCCCTCCTGCATGGGCCTTACCGCCACTATGCCGCCAGGCGTTCTGCCCATCATGCCCTTTGCCTCGGAGCCTACGGCCAGCACATGCCTTCGCATGTCCGAATGAACCGCCACCACGCTTGGCTCTCTGAGAACTATCCCCCTGCCCCGAACATACACCAAAATATTCGCCGTGCCCAAATCTATGGCCAAATCATTGCCAAAAAGCCCTAAAAAGCTCATTATATATCCCCTTAACAAATATCGTCGAAAAGATCAAACATCAAGCCCAGCGGCAGGCCCACCACATTATAGTAGCAGCCCTCTATCCTTCTTACGAACCTTGCTCCGATGCCCTGGGCGGCATATGCTCCCGCCTTGTCCATCGGCTCGCCGGTTTGGATATATTCCCAGATTGCGCTGTCGCTCAGCGGCGCAATGTGAACGATTGTGGTTTCCACCTTTTCAGCGTGGGCACCCGTCCCGCAGTTGATGACGCCCACACCGGTTTTAACGCTGTGTCTTCTCCCCGCGATGCTCTTTAGCATCAAAAAAGCCTCTTCTTCGCCATTTGGTTTCCCGTAAACCACATCGCCCATGCAGACTATGGTGTCGGCTGATACGATGATGTCAAAGTCCCTTTTTTCGCCCTCGCTCAGCGAACAAAAGACATCCTGCGCCTTTCTTTTTGCCACATCCCGAAGGGCCGCATCAAGGCCATGGTTTTTTATCAGCTCTTCATCGAAAGTTTCATCCACCCGGGGTATGCGGACGATAAATTCCGCCCTCACCTGTTCAAGGAGCATCTTCCTCCTGGGCGATGACGAGGCAAGCACCAGCTTTTTGCCTGCCTGGCAAGGTTCGCATAGTTCGCAGAGTTTCGGCATATCGGCAGCCTCAAAGGCTGTAGAAAACGACTATCGCCACGATTATGCCTATGAGGCTTCCAATGTTCAGCGAAAGTACAATTCCAAGGGTCAGCGATATGAAAACAAGATCCACGCTCCATGGACCGGAGGTGGAGCCGATGGAAAAATTCTTCGCCAGAGCCTCCGGCAAAATCGGCGCGAGCATAGACCAAAGCGCACTTCCGATGACCGCTCCGGCAATCAAAAGCAAAACCAGCACCGCCGGCGAACGTTTGCCTTTTCTCATACTGCCTCCGTTTTCTTCATTTTTCTCTGCGTTCTGCGCGCTCATGTTAAAAAGCGCATTTTGTTTTATTATATCATAGTAATATGCCGCAAACAAGGACAAGCCAGAGGAGAAAGGATGTTTAATTTTACTAAAACTGGCCAAAATTTGCAGGGATTGAAAAAATGTCGCAAATAATATACAATTCAAAAAGGCGGTGGTGAAATGAAAAGTATTGCAGCACAAAGCGCAAAGACTGAAATGATAAAAGCAGATATATTGATCATCGGGGCGGGGGCTTCCGGCCTTTCAGCAGCGATTGAGGCCAAGCGCACCAGGCCTGATGCGAGTATTTTGCTGCTGGAAAAAGCAGCCCGGCCGGGAAGGAAAATCCTGGCCTCCGGCAACGGCAGATGCAATATATCAAATAGCAATCTGGGCGGCGGTTTTTATTATGGCGAAAATCCTGACTTTGTCCTTTCCGCTTTTGAAAAATTCGGCCTTGAAAGCACCGCAGATTTTTTTGAAGAAATGGGCGTACCCCTTCGCACGGATGGAAACGAGGGGCGGCTTTATCCCTATTCATTTTCTTCCGGAGCTGTAATCGACGCGCTGCGCCACCAGGTGGAACACCTGAAGATGGACTTATTGACAAGCGCAAGCGCCATTAAAATTGCCCAAAATCTCTCTGGCTTCGGTGTTCTTTGCGAAATTGATAACAGTGTTGCCAGGGTAAACTGCAATAAAGCCATAATCGCCTGCGGAGGTGCTGCCTCGCCTTCCCTTGGCGGCTCCCATGATGGCTATGCGCTGCTGACGGCGCTGGGGCACAGCATCACCGATATCCGGCCATCGATAGTCCAGCTTGAATGCGCAGGTGAATTCACAAAGGCAATGGACGGCATCCGCATTGATGCGCATGTTTCCCTTGTTTCCAAAAGCAAAAGCAAGAATAAAAAAAGCCCCGTGGAATATTCCGGGGAAGTGCTTTTCACGAAATACGGCCTTTCAGGGCCAGCGGTAATGCAGCTTTCCGGCCACTGTGTCAGTGCAATTGCGGCGGGCGAAAGGCCGGCCCTGCGCATTAACGCGCTGCCGGAGATGAGCATTGACCGCCTTGTGGGCCACCTTTTCAACAGGCAGGCGGCGCGCCCATGGGTGAAGCTGGAGGACTTCCTCACAGGCCTTGTGCAAAAGCGGCTGGGAATGATGGCCATAAAAGCGGCGGACATTTCCCCATTGAGCAGAGAGGTTCAAAGCCTCGACCCGCAGGATATAAAGCGCATCGCAGCGCAGCTTTCGGCCTGGGAGTTTGAGATAACCGGAGACTTGGGCCTAAAGTCAGCGCAGGTGACGGCAGGCGGCGTTAAAACCCAAGAGTTTGACTCAATGACAATGCAGAGCGATATTGTCCCCGGGCTTTACGCCTGCGGCGAAGTTCTGGACATCCACGGCGATTGCGGCGGCTACAACCTGCAGTGGGCATGGTCATCAGGCAGGCTTGCGGGCTTCAGCGCGGCGTTGAGCCTATAGCCTCACTGCATCTTTTCACGGCAGCGCATAATATATTCGATGCAAAACTCATCTTTGCCGCCAAGGGCATTAGCGGCGAAAACCGCGTCTGTCAAAGCGTCATCATTTACATCCATGATGGCGCTGTCAAGCCCCGCCATGACGGCCGCTGCAGCGAAAGTGCGGTTTATGAGGGGCCTTTCGGGAAGGCCGAAGGATATGTTTGAAAGCCCGGCGATGGTCATCACACCGGGGAATTTCTTTTTAACGGCGGTGATTGTTTCAAGGCAGTTAAGGCCGCTGTCGGTGTTTACTGCAAGACTTTCCACCACAATGTCGATATATATTTTTTCATCCGAAACGCCGTCTTCCTGCAATCTTTTTATCAACTTGAAGGCGGTTTCAATGCGGGCTGAAAGACTCTGGGTCAGCGCTACCTCTATGGGCATGGCCACCACTGCAAGCCCCTTTTGCACGATGGCAGGAACCAGCTCATCATAGCGGTCGGCGGGGGTGACGGAGTTTATTATCACATTGGAGCCGGCAAACTCCAAGGCGCCCAGTATCACCTTCGGGTTGGGCGAATCCAGCATTATGCCGCAATCGCTGTGCGCTTTTGCAAGACCGACCGCCCATTTCATGCAGTCAAGCTCGCCCCAAGAACATGCCGCGGTGTTTATATCCAGATAATCCGCCCCGGCAAGGGCCTGCCTTTTTATCAGCGCAACAACTGCTCTCTCGTCCTTTTCGTTAAAAATTTTCGCCGTGCTTTTAACTGAGCTGTTCAGCTTTTCACCTATTCTGATCATCAAATTCCCCCCTGCTCATATTTTTCCCCGAAACATATTCCACTATCTCGCCCGTCAGCCGCAGGCTTTTCAGCGGCATCACAACGTAAAAGCCGTCAGCCGCGTCATACACATCGTCGATTATTTTTTTTGTAAAATCCCGGGATATTATTCTTCTCTCCCTGCCGGTTTCAGCTTTGGCCAGAAGATCCACCAGGGCTTGAGGTATGTCGATTCCGTTCACCTCGTTATTCAAAAAAACAGCGTTTTTATGGCTTGAAACGGGCATCACTCCTGCAATGAGCTTTCCCTTCAAGGACTTCTTTGCCTGGTGAAAATTTTCGCAAGCTCTTTGGGAAAATATGGCCTGGGTAAAGAAGTATTCAGCGCCTGCCTTTTCCTTTCGCCGGGCCCTTTCAAGCTCGGAAGGGAAGTTTGCGGCGTTCACATTCAGCGCTGCGGCTATCATGAACTCCCTGCCGACAAACACTTCTTTATTCATGCTGCTCAGATAGGATATGAGCGAGAGTGAGTTAAGCGAGAAAACGCTCTTTTCCTTCGCCCTTTCCTCTGGAGCAATGGGATCCCCCGTTATGGCCAGCGCCTTGTTTATCCCTTCAAGCGAAGCCCCAATAAGCCCTGCCTTTATTGCGATGCGGTTTCTGTCCCGGCAGGCGATGTGGGGCATGGCATCAATCCCCGCCAGGCGTTTTATCCTGGCCGCCATCAGTATTGAATCCGCTCTGGCCCTTGAAAGGGGCGAATCCGCCACGGTGATCATGTCCGCTCCGCGAAGCTTCATGGCTTTGGCGGCATCAATTACGAACGAGTCGTCGCAGTCTGCAGGGGAATCGATCTCCACGGCGATCATCTTCCCGCCATATGCCTTTTCCGCTGCGAAAGAGAGTCTTTCCCTCTGCACGGGCTTCAGCTTTACCGCCCGGGTTTCCGCACTCCTGCGCCCGTCATTCTCTATCGCCGAGCGAACAAGCGCCATGTGCTCCGGCGTTGTGCCACAGCAGCCCCCAACGATTTCAACCCCAAGGTTGTGGATTTCTGCAAGCCTTTCCGCAAAATAATCTGCGTTGCTGCGAAAGAACATTCGGCCATCGCGGCTTACCGGGTAGCTGGCGTTGGGCATGGCCAACAATGGGACGCCGCTGAAGTCCTCACTTTTAGCGCCTTCAAAAAGAGGCAGCATATGGCCCGGCCCGCAAAGGCAGTTAAGCCCAACCGCGTCCGCGCCAAATCCTGCGGCTTCCCTCATAAGATCGATATAAAAGCGGCCTTCGCTGGTGTAACCGTCCTGCATGGCGGCGAAGGAGACGACTATATATGCGCCCTCCACCCTTTCGCGAATAAGCGTCATGGCTTCGCCTATTCTGCTTTTTCTGTCAAACCCTGCGCAGGTTTCAAACAGAAAGTTCTTCGCGCCCTTTTCAATGAATGACTGCACGACCGGAAGATAATGATTTTTTTCGTCGGACTCTGTTGATGAAATATAGCCGATGTCTGCAAAAACGACAGCGTCCGTGCCCCGGCATGCGTTGTCGGCCATTTTATATCCCTGGCCGATAATTTCCTCAAGGAGGCTTTCATCCTTTATTACAGCGCCATTTGCCCGGTATGTGTTTGTCTTTATTGCCTGGGCTCCCGCTGCGATATAGCGGCGGTGGATGTCCAAAACCACTTCGGGTCTCTCAACATTTGCATGTTCACATGGCCCCTCATCGCCGGTGGTCTGAGCGTAGTATGTTCCAAAAGCGCCGTCAAAAAAGCGGATCTGCGGGCCTTCCTTGCCCTTATTATCAAGTTTTTCCATATGATTTTTAAACATTGAGTTCAGCCTTTTCTCCCAGCAGCTCCTTGTGCTTTTCCAACACAGGGTTTACATGAGCGCTTAAAAACTCATCCACTTGCCGGCCGCTCATGCCGGTGTAAAGCGACGGCTCCAGAAGATCTTTTGCGGCTGCCTTCGTCAACCCAAAAGCAGGGTCACCACAGATGCGATCCATCAGATCGTTTTCCAGGCCCTCCTCCTTCACGCGTCTGCCCGCCTGCATGGCGTGTTCACGGATTTTCTCATGCAGAACCTGTCTGTCTCCCCCGCGTTTCACGGCGTCCATCATTATGTTTTCGCTGGCCATAAAGGGCAACTCTGCCATCACCCTTTTACGAATAACGTTCGGATATACCACCAAGCCGGAGCAGACATTATTCATGATGTCCAGTATGGAATCAACCGCAAGGAATGCCTCAGCAACAGCTATGCGCTTATTGGCGCTGTCGTCCAGGGTTCTTTCAAACCACTGTGTGGCTGCGGTGAAAGCCGGATTCAGACAGTTGATTATCACATATCTTGAAAGTGAAGTGATGCGTTCGCTCCTCATGGGGTTGCGTTTGTATGGCATGGCCGATGAGCCCACCTGGCTTTCCTCGAAGGGCTCCTCCATCTCCTTGAAGTTCTGCAAAATGCGCATATCGTTTGAAAACTTGCTTGCACTCTGGGCAATGCCCGACAACGTTGAGAGAATCTGCGCGTCCACCTTGCGGGAATATGTCTGGCCAGAAACGGGCACAACCCCATCGAAGCCCATTTCCCTGGCGATAATCCCGTCCAATCTCTCCACTTTGTTTAAATCGCCGCCAAAAAGCTCCACAAAGCTGGCCTGAGTGCCTGTTGTTCCCTTGCAGCCCAGAAGTTTCAGTGAGTTTATGCGCAGTTCAACCTCCTCCAGATCCATCAGAAGCTCGTTTATCCAAAGGCTGGCGCGCTTGCCCACAGTGGTTAGCTGCGCGGGCTGAAGATGGGTGTAGGCAAGGGCGGGAAGGTCCTTGTGCTCAGCCGCAAAGCTGCTCAGAAGGGCGATTACATTTACAAGTTTTCTGTGAACCAGCAGCAGAGCATCCTTGGCAATAATGATGTCTGTGTTGTCGCCCACATAGCAGCTTGTTGCTCCTAGGTGTATGATGGGCCTTGCATCCGGGCATTTTAGGCCAAATTCATATATGTGCGCCATCACATCATGGCGCACTTCACGCTCCTTTTTGCGAACAATCTCATAGTCGATGCTGTTAACATTCGCTTCCATTTGACTGATCTGATCATCGGTGATGTCGAGGCCCAGCTCCTTTTCAGCCTTCGCTAGGGCCACCCACAGCCTCCTCCATGTGGAGAACTTCTTGTCCGCGGAAAAGATGTTTTGCATCTCATAGCTGGCGTAGCGTTCGCACAGCGGGTTCACATAACGGTCGCTCATACACAAAACCTCTCAAGCATAGTTACTTAATTATATCACAAAAGTGTTCGCTCACAAGTCCAAAGGCGCAAAAAGCTGGGCTGCGTTCGGCTTTTCCCGTTCTATAAAGCGGAAAGCATCGTCCTATTAAGTATTTCTGTAGCTTTCACCCCACGATTGCGGGCTTACTTGACCGCTTTTCTTCATGAAAAACCAAACTTTTTGCAACACTAGAAGCCCCCGTCATGAACGGTGGGCAAATAAAAGAGCTTTCTGGCTTTTCAGGCGAAAGATCAAAGCCACATTCCCGCAGGCTTAAACGGGCAAAGACTCAGGCTCTGCCGCATGTGTTTTCTCAACCGGAAGTCCCCATTCACCATGAAGCAATTCGCCTATGGTGATATCCGGATTGGCCATAGACAGGCCGAATTGCAGTGCGTCGTAAATGCCAAGAAGATCTTCGTAAAAAATTGAAATTGCCGCAATAGGGCCAAACGAAGCCCTCCCGCTTTTGCTCGACATAGGCGGGCGCACCGCATTGGCTGCATTTTGCAGCTGTTACATTGCTCATCTAATTGCGTTCCTCATCCTTTTTTAAAAGAAACGGCGCGTTATCCCCAAGGGTCGGCTTCCTTGGGCTGGCGTATGTCGGAAAGCAGGTAATTTTCCCACAAAAACCATTGGCCGCCTGTTCCCTTTTGGCGCAGCTTGATCTCGCGCGGGTTATCCGCTCCGCTCGAGCGTATCATCAGCTTTGCGTAGCCCGCTTCCTGAAAGCTGTAGGGCCCGTCAAAAACGGTGATTTGAAACGGCTCCGCAGGCGTATAGTTGTTTTCCGGGGTAGCGCCTTCAAAAAACGAGAAGGGCTTATACGCCTTGCCCAAAAGCCTGTCTTTCAAAAACTGTTGTTCGTAGGTGGAAAGCGGCTGCGGCCCCTTGAGGTAGTTGAGCAGGGCGATGGCTGCCTGCGGGTCTTCCCCGTAGCGGCAAAGCGCGGCCACCGTGAGCGCGGCTGCTTGGTAGGGCGTTTTGAGCGCCGCTTCCGGCAGGGCTTCAAGCTCCGTTAGGCTTTGGGGCAGTTTGTCGAATGTGAAGGTGGTTTTCATAGCGTCATCCTCCTCTACGGCTTGTGTGCCGACCTGCTCGGCTACTCCGCGCAGCCATAAAACTTGGTTTCTATGCCGTTCCTGTCGGGGCAATAGAGCGCGCCGTCGCGCCGCTCGATGTACGCGTAATGGCTGAAGCTTCCGTCTTCCGACTGCGCATTGTGCAGCCTGTCGTATTCTATAGAAAAGGTCGTGTCGTCCGTGAGCTGTCCATCCACATAGATTTTTACGGAATCGTCCCTAAATTCGAGCATGGCCGTTTCATCTGGGTTCTGCCAGCATCCGCCTAGAAATTCTTGAAAATCCATGATCTCAGCCTGTGTATGGAGAAAATCGCAGTCCGCCTCCTTGGCGAGTGCGCGGAAAAAGCCGAACAGAGCATCCGTGGCTTTTGCGCTTAGCACGGACGCGCTGTTGTCATGCGCGTAGATGCGCTCGCCCGAGGTGTATTCCACAAGCAATGTCGCGCCGAGGCGCTCGGGTATGCCTTGAATGGTTTTATCAACGCCGTTGGCGCTTGCAAGAGCATTTTCTTCTATGATGGCTTGCAGCGCATCGAGCGTGCTTGCGGGCACGGTGAATTCAAAATCAAAAATAGCGTTGGAATCGCCATGTCCCCAGCCCGTACACGTGGCGCCCTCCTGCGACCGCGCGAGCTTGAAAGTGCAATGCTCGAATCGCACGGGCTTTGTGAGAAAGGCGCAGTTGAACGCGTATTCAAAGGAATCGATTTCCTTTGAGGCGGTCTTTTTGGGCGCGCTGGGATTTGACCAATCCAAAAGACTCCCCGTCATATCCGCCTCGCGCTTATTACTTTGGTCGTTTTGCATATCCTCGCCCTCTTTCGCGCAGCTTACAAGCAGCAAAGCGCACAAAACCAACGCGGGTAATATGAGCCGCAGCCATTTCACAGCTTTCATTTTTCTTTCGCTCATGCTCATGGCATATATTCCTCCATGATCGCAAAGATGCAGCCGTAGTCATCGACCGAGCTGTAGCGGACAAGCATACCCAACTCCTGCATGATCTTTGAGAGCGCGGCGCATACATCGCTGTTTTGCGCGGGCGCGCAACCGATGCAACCAAGGCCAAAAAGCGCGGCCAATAAAAACAGAAAAAGCCTTTTCATAGCGCTGTCCTTTGCGGTCGGGGCGCTAAGCGCCCCGACCCGACCATAGGGTTACCCTTACTTTTTGAAAGGTAAAAACGGAATCATGAGCTTAGCGAGCTTGGCGATGGTCATGGTTTGCAGATGCACCTTGCCCGGGCCGGTGATGACCGTGTCAAACAGACCCTCTCCGCCGAAGAGCACGTTTTTGACGCCCTTGACCATCTGCACGTCCATTTGGCAGGTGGCGTCCATGATGGCGACGACGCCCGTGTCGCAAATGAGCTGCTCGCCCGGGGCGAGATCGTATTCGGGGGCAAAGCCGTCCACCTCCAAGAACACCATGCCCGGGCCAGTGACGCGCTGCATGATGAAGCCCTCGCCTCCCATAAGGCCCGCGCCCAGCTTCTTCTGGAAATGCACCGCAAGCTCCACGCCCAATGTTGCGCAGAGGAATGAGGATTTCTGGCAGATGATGCTTTCGCCCGGCTGGAGCGTGCGTGCCACGATGCTGCCAGGAAAGGAAGAGGAGAATGCGATCTCCGCGGGGCCCTGCGCCGTGTAGCGGGACATGAACAAGCTTTCGCCCGTGAACAGGCGGCCAATGGCCTTGCCCGCGCCGCCCTCGGCCTTGGCCTCCGTCACGATGGGCCCGCGCGACCACGTACGGCCGCCGGATTCGCTGATGATGGTTTCACCCGGATCAAGCTGGATGATTACGGCGGGCAAGGAGCCGCCTTCGATGGAATAACGCATGGTATGCCCTCCTGTCATTTTTTTAATAGAGATGTTTGCCGATCAAGGGAAATATTGCTCCCTGATCGAAGAAATTACGCCCTCGGTGCCTTTATCGTAGTAACGGACGAGCATGTGCCCTCTGTCCTCATCGCTTTCCCATGCCTGCACATACTCGAAAAAAGGTTCAAAATCCACCCTTTCCTCAAAAATGCCATCGTCGTTGTAGCTTATGATGCGGAAGATCGTCTCTTCGGGCTTCACGAACAAAGGCTGCCATTCAAACTCGTCGCCGATGTAGATATAATAGTCATTATCGAAATAGGCTTCCTCAAGGCCGTATTGGGCGATCAGTTCATCGTCGTCACCGTTGACCCAGACCACCTCCTTGAGCCAAACCGTGATATACGCCTCGTCGTCGGACAACTCCTCGCCGAAGGTCACATAGGCAAGCTTTTCGTTTTGAGCAAGATCGGACATATAGTAATAATCGCTCTTCATCAGAATGCTTGTGGCAAGCGGGGTCTCGGGCCTGTTGAGAATCCACGCGAACGTGTTCTCCCATGTAATTGTCAACGTGCCGCTCGCATCAAGCTCGATGCGCCCTTTGTCGCCGCTTGCATGGTCGATAAGGTATGGCGCGCCGTTTTCCATGGCCCACGCGCCTGCCGGTTCCTCGCCTTCGTACTGGCCGTTATCATAATTGTCCATGCCCACATACACGCGCCCCTCCTCGTCAAAATGGAGAAACAAGGGCTCCTCCGCCTCCGCAAAGCGGTTGACCTCCACCCAAAAGCCGCTGAGCTTTTGCGCCCACGGCGCGGTGGCAGAGTTCGTATTGGGCGTGGACTCCGTTTTGGGCCTTGGGGTTCCCGCTCCGGGTGACGCGGAGGGCTTAGGCCCGTTTGCGATCCCCTGCAAGATGCTCTCGCTCAGCGCATTGTCATCCTGCATGGCGCAGCCCGCGCAGAGCAGCAGCAATGCCGTCATGAAGAAAAGTATGCTTTTCTTTATGCCCTTGCGGCGCGCCCCGCGCCCGCCACCCGTAAAACTACGCATAGGCGTCACTTCCCTTCGGAAATTTATTTGCTCCCGCCGCGCTCTTAGGAGATGTTGTTGATGTTACGACTCGAGTAGATGAACTTTCCCGCGTCGTTCTTTTTAAAGCTTATATAAAGCGTTTGCGACTCCGATTCTTCCGCCTGCCATTTGTAGGTGCGTACGGTATCCTCATCCCGGTAAAGCTCGCCGTCTACGCCGCCCATGTAGAGATCGCGCACCTCTTCATAAGTCATGCCGGAGGGGTTCATGTCGTCATATGCCTTCTTAAGCGTTGCGGCGGGAAGGAGCTGAGTTGGCGCCGGTTTGGGCGCGGGGGTGCCGCCACCGCCCCCGGCAAACCCGTACTCGGCCTTATAGTCCTCATAGCTTTCGGGGAAATACGGATCGTAGTCCTCATCCCACGGCGTGCCGAGCTCGCGCACGAATATGGTGATGTCGTAGGAGCCATTACTGCCCGCGCGGTGGTAGTCCATGCGCAGAGCGCCGTTGTTGAGCGTTGGTGAGAAGTAATACTCGGCGCTTTCATCCAAGTACAGCCCGAGCAGCCATGCGTCCTCATGGCCTATGTCCGCTTGGAAATACGTGTCGTACAGATCGATATAGAGGGAAAGCAGAGGCGTATCCTCCATTTCGGGCGTGTCGTAAAGCTCAAAGAAGGGGCGGCCGTCAAAATCGATATCAAAATAACCCCACATGTCATGCGGCCCGTTTACCTCCGCCGCTTTATCCGCGGGCATAAAGTTTGATATGTACGCCACGCCATACCAATCGCTGCCCATCGTAAGCTCGGTGGTGGGTGATACGAAGCCCTCATA
>JBNRMR010000177.1:0-11108 GCA_050309705.1 Christensenellales bacterium
GCGTAGCATTCCGCGTTAAGCTGGCCCGAAACGGTAAGCCCTGCTTCCTTGCCGAAGAAATCCTTGGAGCAGTCCACGTTGCCATCCTCGGTTTTGGGCACGTTTTCAAGGTCCAAAGTGGTCACGCGGAACATTTCGCCTGCGCCCTCGCAGTCGCTGGCGGTGACTATGGGCGTGTGGACATACACAAAGCCCCGCTCGTTGAAGAACTGATGGATGGCGTACGCCGCCAGAGATCTTATGCGAAACACCGCGCTGAAAAGGTTAGTCCTGGGGCGCAGATGGGCCTGGGTGCGCAGGTATTCCACGGTATGGCGCTTTTTCTGCATGGGATAATCGCTGGTGGACTCGCCCTCCACCACAATCCTTCGCGCCTTTATTTCAAATGGCTGCTTCATGCCCGGCGTGAGGGCCAAATTGCCCCATATGGAAATGGCGCTGCCCTCCGGGAGCTTTGAAACCACTGCGTAGTTTTCAAGGGCCTGAGGCTCTATTACCACCTGAACGTTCTTAAAATAGCTGCCGTCGTTCAGCTCGATGAAGCCAAAGTTCTTCGATATGCGCATGGTGCGTATCCAGCCGCCGATCTGGACATCTTCGCCCTCGGCGGGCGTGCTTTTGTATAAGTCCTTTACCAATTGGTACAAGCCAAAACACCTCCGATGAATATATAAGGTGATTATACCAGATTCTTATTGAAAAAAAAACGTTTATGAACATTCGGTGAAAAGAAACTTGCGGCCTGCCGGTTTATGGGCTAAAATAAGGTTGAAATCAAGCTGCAACCGGCAGAGCAAAAACCCCGATTGGGAAAATACTCATTGCTTGTGGCTGATGTGAAAAGCATTAAGCCCAGTCGCCGCAGCATAAACGATATGATATTACAGATATTATGATCCAAATTAGCAAAAGTTAGTAAAGCCAACGCAGTAAAAGGAGTTGTTATAATGGACAGCGTTTCACAGAAACGTGCCGATCTGATTAAGCGGCTTTTCCCCAGCGGAGTTCCCAGAATTTTTTGCCCGGTACTCACCCACCTGACCCCCGATGGCGAAGTGGACGATTTTCGAATGAGGGCCATGATCCGCTCCCTTGCGCCCCATGTGGGCGGCCTTATCGCTGCAGGGGGCACAGGCGACGGTTGGGCCATGAACCGCAGCCAGTGCAATCAGGTGCTGGAGGCCTGCCTTGCCGAGGCCAAGGGCCTGGGCATGAGGGTCATGTTTTCCGTGCTGGAAGAAGAAACCCAGGACGCCTATGGAACCATAGTCTACCACCTTTACCAGCTTAAGCGCGAATATGGCAGCGAGGATCACATCGACAACCTTGCCTCCGCGGGTCTTTGCGGCTACAGCGTCTGTCTGCCCATGGGCAAGCATCTCACCAGGCAGGAAATAGAGCATGAGCTTCAGCCCATCATGGAGTTGGGGGTTCCCATCGCCCTCGTGAATGCTCCTGACAAGATTGGCTACAATATCGACGTTGACATAATAAACTGCTTTGCGTCAAAGTATCACAATTTCTATATGTATCAGGATAACAGCGGCGAGGATCTTTACGTCCAAAGCGGCCAGACCGACGAAAGCCTGCTGCTGATGAGGGGCTCTGATTACGATTACAGCCAGTGGTACCGCTACTACGACGGTTTCAACCTGCCCAGTGCCAACGCCTTTGCCCCCGCTCTTGCAAGGGTCTGGGCGGAGCTGGAGGACGAAAGCCCCGATTTGGCTGAGGAGCTGAGCAAAAAGGTCTCCGATGTCTTCACCAACCTGGTACAAATCGCCGAAAAATACGAGGGCGACAGCCGGGCCATCGCCGCGCGAATTGCGGACCATTTTCGCGCCTATGGCAAGGACGCCTGGGACATGGACATGGCCCCCATGCTGGACGGTCAGGAGATCTCCTACCGCGATATCGAGCAGGCGGGGGACCAGATCAACGAAAGCGGCCTTTTGAATGACCGCGGTTATATGCCTTGATCGTGAATTAACGCCGTAGCATGGAAATAATTACAACAAAAAAAGCAAGAACCCATAAAAGGAACTATGCGGCGCTGCTTTTGCTGTGCCTCTTGCTTTGCTATGCAATCCTTTGGCTTTTTACCGGCATATCACCTCTGGAAGCAAACAACTATAATTCATATTCCGTTCAGGCCGCCTCCTGGCTATCAGGACGGTTGGACGTCGATTTCACCCCCTGGCTGGAGCAGGCGGAGTTCCGCGGAAAATACTACATCAGCTTTCCGCCTTTGCCCTCGGTGGTGATGCTGCCCTTTGCGCTTTTCTTCGGCGCAAACACCCCCGACAATATCCTGTGTGTCGTATTCGCACTATCGGGAGCGCTTTTCGCTTACAAGTCTGCCCTTGCCCTCGGAAAAACCCCAAAAGGCGCATTTTTGTGGGCTTTTTTTGTGACCGGAGCCAGCAATTTCATGTTCGTCAGCATGAGCGGCTGGGTTTGGTTCATGGCGCAGAACCTTTCGTTCATGTTCACCATGATGGCCCTCTATTTTGCCCTCAGCGATGCTGGAGGAAAAAAGCGCGGCGGCCTTTCGCTTTTCTTCCTTTCCTGCGCCGTGGGCTGTCGGCCCATACAACTGGTCTTTTTCCCGGTGCTGTTCTTCCTTTTGTACGAGCATAAGAATTTTGGCGTTTTTTTAAGGGATTTTGCCGGAAAATGGCGCTGGCTTTTGCCCTCTGCATGTGTGGCGCTGTTCCTTTGCGCCCTCAACTACGCCCGCTTCGGCAGTATATTCGAGTTTGGCCACAACTATCTGCCGGAATTCCTGGAGTCGCCCAAGGGCCAGTTCAGCGTTTCATACATCCCCTATAATTTGTTCAGGTCGATAAGGCTTTTCCAGTATGATTACGGCAGGATATCCTTCCCCACCTTCGACGGCTTTGCATTTTATATCGTGATGCCCATATGGATATCCTGCGCTTTTCACACCTTCCGCCAAAAAAAATTAGGCGCCTTTGACTGGCTGGTCATTGTCTGCACGGCGGCAAATCTGCTGATCACCAGCGCCCACAAAACAATGGGCGGCTGGCATTTTGGCTGCCGATACTTCATTGATTCGACCCCATTCACCTATCTGCTAGCGCTAAAAAACTCGTCCGGCGTTCGTCCGGGAAAGCCGGATACCGCCCTCATCATCCTTGGAGGGCTGATAAATATCATTGGAACGATTGTCTTTTACAGCGAATTTTCATAAGGTTTCCATGACAAAAAAGCAAAAGCCCCGGCCACTGAGGAACAGCCGGGGCATTTTAATTTATCCGAAAACGTCTTCGTCGTCAATGTACCATTCGTCGTCCGGGTATAGGTCGTCATCGTAAAAACCGTCATCATCCGGCCAGGGGTTGACCGTGTAGACATTGTGCATGCTGCAATAGGGATCACTATAGGGCAAAATTCCCTCATATTGCCTGAAAGCTCCCTGCTGGTTCTGGTTTTGGCTGCCCAATATTCCCTCCAGATATGAGGCCCAGGAGTTTGGGTCCAAGTCGGGGCTTGGGGCGCTCCCACCGGCGGCGGCATCTGGCAGCGCCGAGTCGCCATCCTTCAGTGAAGCGGCGGAATAAAGCGCGTCCGGCCACAGGGGGGCCAGCACGTCCCTGCCATATTTAAATATGGAAAGGTCAGGGGAAATGATAATCTTGACGCCGATCACCTTGCTGGGACACCATGGCGTCGCCAAAAGGCCGCTTTCAGCGCAAAGCTCCACCATCTGGTGGGTGACGCAGCTTTCGGTGGGCACGTTTTCCGCGTGATGCCACTCGGTCACAGGCTTATGATCCGGGTCAAGCTGGCAGGCGTCCGTGGCCAGAAGCCCCGACACCGAACAGGTTGTTGCCCTCACCAGGCCCATGCTCTCCGGACTCCCCTCGATTATCGTCTTGTCCTCCAACCCCTTTTCCTCGTGAACCTGCTGCATTATCGCCTGGAAAAGGGGCGCTGCCACCCTTCCTCCGGTTGAGCCGCTGGCAAGGGCCTTGTAGTTATCGTGGCCCACCCAGACGGAGCAGGAATAATATGGCGTTATGCCCGCAAAGAATGCGCCCACATAGTCGCTATTGGTGCCGGTCTTGCCGCCCACTGTCAGGCCGCTTATGCGCGCGTTGGTGCCAGTGCCGCTGTTTACGGCGTTGACCAGCATATCAGTGAGCATGTAGGCGGTGCCGGGTCTGAACACCTGAAGCTTTGTGTCCTCCTGCTGGGCCTTCATGTCCAAAATGACATTACCCTTGGAGTCCGTCACCCTTGTGAAGCTGATGGGCTTCTGATAGAGGCCTGAATTGGCGATGGCGCCGAATCCCACAGCCATCTCATATGGCGTAATGCCCGAGGATCCCATGGCAAGACCGAAGGCATCCACGTTCAGGTGAGTCTGGTCAACGCCAAGGGATGTGAGATAACCCTTTGAGGTGTTAAGGCCCACATAGTCCAAAAGAGTGTGTACGGAAGCTATGTTCAGCGAGCGCACCATTCCTTCTCTCAGGGTCAGAAGATTTGCCGATCGGGAAGATGCGTTGGAGGGATAGCCCTTTTCAGTGGACCAGCCCTCTATGGGTATCTCCATGTTTTCAGTCACCGTGGCGGGGGAATAGCCCAGGTCCAGTGCAGGGCCATAAACCGCCAGCGGCTTTATGGATGAGCCGACGGGCATCGTGCTCTTCGTGGCTCTGTTGAGGGTCAAAAACTGTGTGGGGGCCTGCCTGCTGCCCACAATTGCGCGAAGCTCCCCTGAGGCGTAGTCGTATATGACCGACGCCGCCTGGGGCTGCTCGGTTTCGATTATAACGCCGTTCGCGGATACGCTGCGCATGACGGAATTGCTTGAATCCGCAAGGGCGGGATAGGAGTCCCAGTTGTAGACAACATTTTCAAGAATGAGCTGTACCTCAGGGTCTATCGTCGTGTATATATTGTAGCCATTGCTCTGAACTTCCCTTCGGATGGCGCTTCTGTTGGCGGTGGTGTCCGCCATGCCCCTCATGCTCAGGAAAGCATCGATCACATCCTCCAGCACGGTTTCAACGGCGTATGGCATGGGATAAAGCTGGTTTACCGTGGACTCTTCCACTATGGTCAGCGGCTCCGCCAGCGCCTCATCATATTCCTCGCGGGTTATGTAGTTGTTTTCCAGCATGGCGTAAAGGGCCCTTGCGGTGCGCTCGTCGGTGATCTCAGGCATGTCGCGCTGGTAATAGTTCCTCCTGGGGTTATAAGAGGAGGGGTTTTTGGTGAGCCCCGCCAGCATTGCGCATTCTTTCAGAGTGAGCTGTGAAAGCTCCTTGCCAAAGTAGTCCATGGCAGCAGCCTTGACCCCATAGTTGGAGCCTCCCAGCCATATGCTGTTCAGATAGCTTTCAAGTATCTGCTCCTTTTCGTATTCGTCCTCAAGTTCGATTGCAAGATAGGCCTCCTGCAGCTTTCGCTTGTAAGAAACCTCCGTTGAAAGAACCCTCAGTTTAATGAGCTGCTGGGTTATGGTGGAGCCGCCCTGTATGCTGCCGCCGGTGAAGTTTGAAACCAGGGCGCCGAATATACGCTTTATGTCGACGCCGTTATGCGTCCAAAAGCGGGCGTCCTCCAAAGCGACGAAGGCGTCCTGGAGCATCTCGGGAATCTCGTCTATGCTGGCCCATACCCGGTTTTCGCTGCCCCTGTAGGCGGTTATAAGGTCTCCGTTCATATCGTATATGAAGGAGGTAAGGGCCTGGTCATCTATCCGGTTTGTGTCAAGCTCGGGGGTGGTGTCATAATAGCCCTTGGCGATGCCCAAAAGCAGCCCTCCCGCCGCTATTCCCAGCGTTAAAACCAGCACCGTCAATAGCTTTGATGTGGTGATTATGACCGAAACGAAAAAATTGGAGGGGGCTTTTCGCTTCACGAAAACTCTCTCCTGCGCTCCGCTTTTCCGGCCGTAATCCCCGCTTGAAAAGCCGCCCTCGTTCTTATTGCCTCTCCCGGATTTGTCCCTGAATGGCTTGAAATCGAATTTCATTTGTCCTCTCCTGCCTAATATCCCGTATGAAGCATATAATATTGCATCATGTTTCCGCGCGATCTTCTTCGCAGACAGCTAAACTATTCTTATCGTGTTTGTCGGCGGACATCCTGGATATGCCCGACTACCCGCTGTTTGCTTCGCAAATAGCTAAACTAATATTATCACATGGGGGAAGTGATATGCAATGAACCGCCGTAAAATAAGAATATTTACATTCACAACCCTGGGTGTGCTGATCCTTTTAACATTCATAATGTTCATATGGATAGAAATAAGCATGACGCCCATAGCCATGTCCATGGCGGAAGCGAGGGTAATGTCAATCGCCACCAAGGCGCTGAACGAGGCTGCCGCGCAAAGCATGACCGATGTCAGCTACAGAGACCTGGTGCAAATAGAATACGACAGCGAAAACCATGTCTCCGCCATGCAGGCCAACACCGCCTATATGAACAACTTGGCCACCCAGACCGCCCTCATCGCCCAGGGCAAGATTGCCGAAATCACCAACCAGCGGGTCAGCATACCCCTAGGCTCGGCGCTGGGCTCGCAGCTCCTTTCGGGGAAGGGCCCCAACATCAGCGCATACGCCACGCCGGTGGGAGCGGTCACCAGCCAGTTTTTAAGCGAATTTACATCCGCAGGCATAAATCAGACCATCCACAGGCTTTATATAAAGCTCACCGCCAGCATGAGCATCATAATGCCGTCACACTCTTCGTCCCTCACGGCGACAACATTGGTGCCCGTGGCTGAAACGATTATTATCGGCGCGGTGCCGGGCACGTTTTTGCAGACCCTCGAGGAAGGCGACATGCTGAACCTTCTTCCTTAAAAGACGCTGCAAAATATCAACGAAGTTCCCCGGATGAATGTTCGGTTTGCCCGCCGGTCAGGTCATTTGCCATCCCTTGACAAGCACCGCATAAATTTTAAAAAAGAAACTCAAAAATATTAATTTACTATTGACAGTTATAATTTGATGACATATAATACCTCTGTCAACAATAAAGAAAGGAGGCGCACAACATGCAAAACAGGTTCTTTGAACAAAGCAATATACGTTCTTCTGCTTACCGTGTCCACGCATTTGGTGGAAACAGTGACGGGATAACTATACCTGTGCGCCGCTCGTAAGCTTTCAAGCATAAATACGGCCGCAGGTTATGCCTGCGGCCTTTTATTTTGCCTTAGAAAGCAAGCTTATGTATTAGGCCGGACAAAAGTCAGCGGCTTATTGTGTTTTTGCGTCTGTGTCTGGCGCAAAAGCCAAAGCTGCAAGGCCCTCCCCCGGGCCCTTACAGCAATAAAGCTGACATATCCGGCGGCAAGGAGAAAAGGATGAGTAAGTATCGGCTCAAACTATGTTTATCATTCATGAAAGGAAACCTGCTCCTCTATGTGGGAGCGATAGCCACTATGCTGGTGAACGTGGCCCTGGGTTTTGTAACGCCGATGGTTCTGGGCTGGACCATCGACTCTTTCATCGATTCCAAGCCCTTAAACGCCCCCGAATTCGTCGTAAACTTCGTGGAGATGGTCGGTGGCAGAAACTATATCGTGCGCAATCTTTGGATCTGCGCTCTGGCGATGCTGCTGGTGAGCATCCTCAGCGGTCTTTTCAACTTCCTTTACGCCAAGTGGTCGTCAAGGGCCAGCGAGACAATCGCCGAGAACATCCGCAACAGATTATACAGCCATATTCAGGTCTTAAGCTACGACTATCATGTCAAGGCCGAAACGGGTGACCTTATACAGCGCTGCACCTCGGATGTGGAAACCATCCGCCGCTTTTTGGCCACACAGCTCATACAGGTGGTGCGGTCTGTGGCTTTGGTGGCGGTGGCGCTATCCATAATGCTGCCCCTCTCGCCAAAGCTCACTTTGGTGGCAGTGGTGGTGGTGCCCCCCATATTCTTGTTCTCCGCCATTTACTTTAAAAAGGTTCTTGCATCCTTCAAGGAGGCGGACGAAGCGGAGGGCGCACTTTCAACCACCCTTCAGGAAAACTTGGCGGGCATGAGAGTCGTGCGGGCCTTCGGCCAGCAGAATAGCGAGATCGACAAGTTCCTCTACCGTTCAAACGACCTGCGCAAGAAATTCTATGACCTGACCATCATCAACGCCAGATTCTGGGCCACCGGCGACAGCCTGGCAAACGTCCAAAGAGCGCTGCTGCTTTTCGCCTGCATATTTTTCGTCGTAAGAGGCGAGATCACCATCGGCATAATGACCATGTTCATGTCATATGAAAACCAGCTTATTTGGCCGGTTCGCCAACTGGGCAGAGTCCTGGCAGACATGGGAAAAGCCATGGTTTCGCTGGAGAGAATAGGCGAAATACTGGGCGTAAGGCCCGAGACGGACGAAAAAGACAAGCTGACCCCGCCCATAAACGGCGAGATCGTATTCGATAATGTGAAGTTCTGGTATGAAAAGAACAAGCCCATTTTAAACGGCGTTTCCTTCACCGCAAAGCCCGGCGAGACCGTCGCAGTTTTGGGCTCTACAGGCTCGGGGAAAAGCACGATGATGTACCTTCTGCAAAGGCTCTACGACTATCAGGAAGGCTCAATTAAAATTGGCGGTGTAGAGCTTAATGATATCGACAAGGAGCATCTGAGGAGCAGGGTGGGCATAGTCCTTCAGGAGCCCTTCCTTTTCTCAAAGACGGTCAGGGAAAACATCGCCATAGTCCGCCCGTCCATGAAGGACGAGGAAGCCTTCGAAGCGGCGCGGACGGCCTCCGTACACGATGTGATTGAATCCTTTGAAAAAGGCTATGAAACCATGGTTGGCGAGCGAGGAGTTACCCTTTCAGGCGGTCAGAAGCAGCGGGTTTCAATCGCCAGGACTCTGCTCAAGGACAATGACATACTGATATTTGACGATTCTCTTTCCGCCGTGGATACTCAGACCGACGCCCGCATAAGGGCCGCCCTTAAAGAGCGCAAGAACAAGGCCACCACATTCATTATCGCCCACAGGATAACCACGCTGATGCAGGCGGACAGAATACTGGTGTTAGAGGGCGGAAGAATTGCCCAAAGCGGCAACCATGACGAGCTGATCAACCAGGACGGCCTATACAAGCGCATATTCTCAATACAAACAGCCCTTGAGGAGGAGCTTGAAAGCCACGGCGTCGCTTAACTTCAAAAAGCCCGCAGTAAAGCTTTCCCCAATAGCCTGAAAGGACATTTATCGACATGGAATTCAACCAGGAACAGGAATATACCAAGCAACTAGATCTTAAAATATGGAAGAAGATACTCATATACGCCCGGCCCTTTTACAAGAACATACTCTATCTGGGCCTATTCATGGGCGCTCTGGCCCTCAGCGACGCCATCTTTCCGCTGCTGAGCGAGTACGCCATCGACAACATAATCCTAACGGGTGAACTGCAGCGAATGACATACTTCATACCCATATATCTGGCGCTGTCAGTCTTTTCCGCCTATATGATTTACTCCTTCTTCAGGCAAAGCGGGAAAATAGAGGTGGGCACCTGCCACAACATCCGCGAGGCAGGCATAAAAAAGCTTCAGGAGCTTTCCTTCACCTTCTACGACAGAACCCCCGTGGGCTATCTGCTGGCCAGGATGACCAGCGATGCCCAGCGCCTGGCGGACATGATCGGCTGGGGCACTATCGATCTTGTCTGGGGCTTTGCGATGATGATAATCGCGCTGGTTATAATGCTAATTAAAAACTGGCAGCTTGCCCTTTTGGTGGCGACTGTGGTGCCTGCCCTGGCGGTGATATCCGTCTTCTTCCAAAAGCATATACTGGCGGCATACAGGAAGGTCAGGCGCATCAATTCACAGATTACCGGCGCCTTCAACGAGGGTATAATGGGCGCAAAGACGACAAAGACCTTGGTGCTGGAGGAACAGAACTTCGGCGAGTTCAAAGAGCTGACCAGCGAGATGAAGCAATCCGCCGTCCGTGCGGCGATACTCAGCGCCATATATATGCCGATAATCACCTCCATCGCCAGCCTGGCTGCGGGCCTTGCCCTCTGGCGGGGCGGCTATCAGGTGCATCTGGGGCAGCTTTCACTGGGAGAGATGACGGTTTTCTTCAGCTATGCCATAATGATATTCGAGCCTATCAGGGAGCTTGCCCGAACCTTTGCGGATTTTCAGTCTGCCCAGGCGGCGGCGGAAAGGGTCATCGGTCTAATCGAAACCGAGCCCGACATCGTGGACACTCCAGAGGTAGTCGAAAAATATGGCGATCAGATCCACCCAAAGTATGAAAACTGGGAGCCGATAAAGGGCGATGTGGAGTTTGAAAATGTCACCTTCAACTATAAGGGCGGCGAAAAGGTTCTGGAAGACTTTAGCCTCAAGATAAAATCCGGCCAGACAATAGCCCTTGTGGGCGAAACCGGCTCCGGCAAGAGCACGATAATCAATCTTGTCTGCCGTTTCTACGAACCCACCAGCGGCAAAGTGAAGATCGACGGCGTGGACTACCGCCAGCGCTCCCAGCTTTGGCTGCAATCCCGCCTGGGCTATGTGCTCCAGTCGCCGCACCTTTTTTCCGGAAGCATAAAGGACAATATCCGCTATGGCCACAGGAGCGCCTCCGACGAGGACGTGGTCGAAGCCGCAAAGCTGGTTGGGGCACACAAGTTCATCACCGGCCTTGAAAGGGGCTATGACACTGATGTGGGCGAAGGCGGCAGCCGCCTTTCCACCGGCGAAAAGCAGTTGATTTCCTTCGCGCGGGCCATCATCGCCAATCCGGCCATATTCGTGCTGGACGAGGCCACCTCCTCCATTGACACCGAAACTGAGGCACTGATCCAAAAGGCCATTGACAAGGTGCTGGAGGGACGGACCAGCTTCATCGTCGCCCACAGGCTTTCCACCATCAGGAACGCCGACAGAATTTTGGTGATTCAAAACGGCAAGATCACCGAAGACGGCAGCCACAGGCAGCTTTTAGCCAAAAGAGGCTATTACTACAATCTTTACACCAACCAGTTCCAGGATGAGCAGATCCGAAGCATCATGCAGGAAACCGCCGACGTGTAGACGGAAAAGACGCAGGGCGCTGCCCTGCACCCGCCAAAGGGTAC
>JBNRMR010000178.1:0-2963 GCA_050309705.1 Christensenellales bacterium
CCGAAGAAAATTTCCACTCCCTTTTCAAGAAGATGCTTCTGCAAGCTGCCATATATGTCCTGGGCCATTTCAGTGCCCAGATGGCGGATTGGGCAATCAACCAGCTTAAGGCCCGCCTGTATCGCCCTTTTTCTTATTTCTTTAATCTTTTCACCGCCGCTTATGCCTTCCACTTTTTCATCCGCGCCAAACTCAAGATAGATCTTGTCGGTATAGTCAATCATCTCCTGGGCGAAGTTTTCACCTATAAGCGCGGGAAGGTCACCGCCCACCTCGTAGCTGAGGGAGAGCTTGCCGTCGGAAAAGGCCCCCGCCCCGGAAAAGCCGGTGGTGATATGGCAGTATGGCCGGCAATTGACGCAATAGCCCGTGGAGCTCTTGGGGCAGCGGCGCTTTTCGATCTCACGCCCCTTTTCCACCATCGCGATCCTTTTGTTTGGGTTTTTTCTCATCAGTTCAAATGCGGTGAAGATTCCCGCGGGGCCGGCGCCCACGATTACGACATCATATTTCATGGCAATTCCTCCTGCAAAACGCGCAATAACAAAAACCGAAGCAATATAACTATATGCGCCAAATTCCGGGCAACGTATAGTCAACTGTTCGGCAGTTGGTAGAAACATTCATCCTGATTATGAATATATATAAGTCACTCCCAAAAAGGAATTATAGCATATTTGGGAACATTGTCAACTTCTAAAGGCTCTATGTCTAAAGCTTTTTGCCAAAGAGAATATCCGGCTTTCCAGGGCCGTTTGCGTCGGGAATCACTCCGATGACGCTATATCCCTGGCGAAGGTAAAAGGCGCTTTGGTGGCTTCCGGGCTCGAAGTTCATCATGTGGGCGGGCAGGTTGAAGTAAAGGTCTACGCTTGAAAAGGATGTTTCCCCGGGCTCGTTTTCGTCGTCGGCTCCCAGGTAGATGGTAAGCCCCCCTTGCGCCCTGGCGGCGTTCTCCAGCGAACGGACAATGGCCGAGCCGTAGCCCTTCCGGCGCATATCCTCCCGCACGCAGAGGGGATGCAGCTCGAAAACCCTGCCGTCATATTGGGGAATGATGCCGCCCCAGCCCACCACATCGCTGCCCTCCATCGCGGCGAGCATCGTGTTGCCCGGTCGCAGAAGTTCGTCGATGGCCTGGACCGCTTCGGATAGAGTGGACCAACCCTTGGGCAGGCTTTCGCTCAATATCTGGGCGGCTTGCCTGCGCTGCAGGCTTGTTAAGTTGTTCATGTTTGCTATATGCATTTTATAAACCTCAATAAATTAAACCACGGTGTCTGCCAATATTTAGGAAGAGCTTTCATCCCAATTATACTACAATATTGGCCAGCCTGCCCGGAATATAGATGAATTTTTTTATGGCCTTGCCCTCCACCAGTGAAGCAATGGTTTCATTTGCAAGGATAATTTCTTCTGCCTGCTCCTGGGTGGCGTCGGTGGGTATCATCAGCCTTGTGCGCAGCTTGCCCAGAACCTGCACGGCAATCTCCACCTCATCTTGGCGGAGGGCCTGGGGGTCGTATTTTGGCCAGTTTTGTGTGCAGACAAGACCCTTGTTGCCGCCGGTCACAATCTCCCACATTTCCTCGGCGATGTGGGGCGCGCAGGTGGAAAGCAAAGGCAGAAAGGCTTTAAGCTCCCCCTTTGTGATGCTGCCCTTGGCGTATATGTCGTTAACGAAGGACATCATGGCGGCGATGGCTGTGTTGAACTTCATGCGCTCGATATCCTCGCCAACCTTTTTGATCATGGCGTGCAAGGCGGGCTTCATGTCGTCTGAAACATTCTCATCCCCTGCGAGCATCTCCTGAAGGCGCCAAACTCTTTCAAGGAATCTGCGGCAGCCTTTCGCTCCGTTGGTGGACCAGGGGATCTCCTGATCGAAAGCGCCCATGAACATCACATATGTGCGGAAGGCATCCGCGCCAATTTCTTTTATAACGTCGTCTGGGTTGATGACGTTCCCGCGTGACTTGCTCATCTTTTCGCCATTTGCACCCAAGATGAAGGCGTGGGCGGTACGCTTCGCGTAGGGCTCAGGGGTGGGGACAGCGCCGATGTCATAGAGGAACTGGTGCCAGAACCGAGAGTAGAGCATGTGCAAAGTGGCGTGTTCCATGCCGCCATTGTACCAGTCCACATTCTGCCAATACTCAAGGGCCTCCTTGGAGACGAAGGCTTCATCACAATCCGGGTCCATATAGCGCAGGAAATACCAGGAGGAGCCGGCCCACTGGGGCATTGTGTCCGTTTCGCGCTTCGCGGGCTTGCCGCATTTGGGGCAGGGCACATTCACCCAATCCTCGATGGCGGAAAGGGGGGATTCGCCCGTGTCGGTGGGCATGTAGTTTTCAACCTCCGGCAAGACCAGGGGCAAGTCCTCGTCCTTAAGGGGCACGCAGCCGCAGTCCTCGCACCAGATGACGGGAATTGGCTCACCCCAATAGCGCTGGCGGGCGAAGACCCAGTCGCGCAGCTTGTAGTTGACCTTCCCTTCGCCAAGGCCCTTTTCGGTGAGAAAATCGGTGATGGCCTTTTTTGCGTCATCCACCTTCATGCCATCCAGGAATCCGCTGTTCACCATAATGCCGTCGTCGATATCGGTATAGGCTTCCTCGGCGATATTCCCGCCGGCCACAACCTCCACGATGGGAAGGCCGAACTTTTTGGCGAACTCATAATCCCTTTCGTCATGGCCGGGAACAGCCATTATTGCACCGGTGCCATAGCCCATCAGCACATAGTCGGACGTCCAGATGGGAATAGGCTGCCCATTCACAGGGTTGATGGCCTTTACTCCCTTTATCTCAACGCCGGTCTTCTCTTTGTTCAGCTCGCTGCGCTCAAAGTCGCTCTTTTTGGCTGAGACAGACTGATATTCGCTTATCTCGGAAAGGTTATCTATGCGTCCGGAAAGCTCCTGTATGAGGGGATGCTCCGGAGATATTACCATGTAGGTG
>JBNRMR010000179.1:0-4916 GCA_050309705.1 Christensenellales bacterium
GGCTGGCAGCGTGACGGCGGCATGGCCGAATTCATCCTGGCGGAAGAAAAAGACCTGGTGCTGATGCCCGACGAGATGAGCTTTCTGGACGGCGCGCAGGTGGCCTGCGGCTTTGGCACCACATATGAAGCCCTTGAAAAGATAGGCATAAGCGGCAACGATGCGCTTTTGGTGGTTGGCCTTGGTCCGGTGGGCCTTGCCACGCTGCAGCTTGCCCGGGCAATGGGCGCCCAGAAATTGATCGGCGTGGAGCTGGCACAGGAGCGCATCGACCTGGCGAAGGAGCTTGGGTTGGTGGACGTGGCCTTCACAGCAGGGGAAGGCGCCCTTGAAAAAGTGCTGGCTGAAACAGGCGGCAAGGGCGTTGAAAAGGCCGTTGATACCTCCGCCAGCGACGCGGGCCGCCAGCTTGCCATCCGCGCCACAAGAGATTGGGGCAAGATCGCCTTCGTGGGGGAGGGCGGCGTCTGCAACTTCGAGCCCAGCCCGGACATCATCCACGGGCAAAAGACAATATACGGCTCGTGGGTTACCAGCACATGGAAGATGATGGAACTGGTGGAGCGCATCGCCCGCTGGGGCATACACCCGGACGAGCTGGTGACAGACCGCTTCCCCCTTGAGCAGGTGAGCGAGGCGTTTGAGCTGATGGCCGAAGGCAAGAGTGGCAAGGTAGCCATAACATTCGACTGAAAGGCGGAAATATGAGTAAGTTTGAAGCGAGCTTTGAATCACTGTATAAGGCGGGCTGTCCGGATTGGTTCCGCGACGCGAAGTTTGGCATATGGAGCCACTGGGGGCCTCAGAGCGTCCCCATGTATGGCGACTGGTATGCCCGAAATATGTACCGGGAGGGTTCTCCCCAGTATCTATATCATCTGCGCCACTATGGGCACCCCTCCAAGTTTGGCTACAAGGATATCTGCGCCCTGTGGAAAGCGGAAAACTTTGACCCGGATGGGCTGATGGAGCTGTATCATAAGGCGGGTGCGCGCTACTTCATGGTCCAGGCGATGCACCATGACCATTTTTTCAACTATCCTTCAAAAATAAACCGGATGAACTCCACCCAGGTGGGCCCCATGAAGGACATCTGCGGGCTTTGGCAGCAGGCGGCAAAGCGCTATAACCTGCCCTTTGGCATGTCGGAGCATCTGGCGGCCAGCTTCTCATGGTGGCGGGTAAACAAGGGCAGCGACAGCTACGGCCCATATAAAGGCGTGCCCTATGACGGCAACGACCCCGACTGGCAGGACTTTTACCTGAACAACAGCCGCCAGCAGCCGGGGCTTAAGGCCAAGCATTCCGTCACGCCCTGGTACACCGAGGATGCCGCCTTCAGGCGCTATTGGCTGGAAGCCATGAAGGAGCTGATCGACCTTTTCACCCCCGACCTGCTCTATTCCGACGGCTCATTGCCCTTCGGCCCCCACTGGCAGGAGTATGATTGGCCGGTGGACGCCACCGATTACAGCTACGGCCTTGAGATCGTGGCGCATCTATACAACTCTTCCGCAGCGAAGTACGGCCAAAACCGCGCCATCTACACCCAAAAGGACAGAAACCCCGATGTCTACCGCGTGGGCATAGTCGATATCGAAAAGAGCCAGCTTCCGGACATCAACCCGGAGCCCTGGCAAACGGACACCTGCATAGGAAAGTGGTTCTATGATGTGCGCGAAGAATACAAGCGCCCGGGCCACATCACCGAGATTTTGGTGGACGTGATATCAAAGAACGGCACCATGATGCTGAACATACTGCAAAGGCCGGACGGCACAATCGACGATGAGGCCAGGTACATCCTGCATGAGCTTGCGGCGTGGTTTGAAGTTTGCGCCGAGGGCGTTTATGGCACTCGCCCCTGGAAAAAGTCCGGCGAGGGCATGACGAGGGTTTTGATCGATGGCTTCCGCGAGGAAAAAACAGCCTGGAACGAGACGGATTTCAGGTTCGTCAAAAAGGAGAACGTCGTATATGCCTTTATGATGGCAAAGCCGAAAGACGGCGCCCTGACCATTCGAAGCTTTAACGAAGGGGAGAACATAAAGAATGTGCGCCTTTTAGGCTACGGCGATGTGGAATTCTGCCATTGCTTCGGCATACTAAGCGTGAAGCTTCCGGATAATCTGCCCACGCAGTATGTGAACTGTCTGGCGGTTGAACTAGAGTAATATACGATAAATTTTTATGATTAACTGCAAAAAGAAGGCAACTGAAAAAACGGTTGCTTTCTTTTAGTTGACTAATTCCTTACCCATTTATTGACAACGCCGAAGCTATGTGATAGGTTGATGATGTGAAAATTTTGTTCATATTAGCATGAAAAGGGGATCATTTATGTATCGTGTGGTTCTTGTGGACGATGAATACTGGTCTCTTGTTGGCATCGAAAAGCTTTTCAGATGGCAGGAAAACGGCTTTGAAATCATTGGCGCATATACCGATCCGCAGGAGGCGCTCTGTGCGATTTGCTCGCAAAGCCCCGATGTGGTCTTTCTGGATATCCGAATGCCTGAGCTGTCTGGGCTGGAGCTGATCAGAGTTTTGAATGAGCAGCGCCTGGGCGCAGTATTTGTGGTGATCAGCGGTTACGGCGAGTTTGCCTATGCCCAGGAGGCTCTGCGTCTTGGGGCGTTTGATTATTGCCTCAAGCCCATGAACCAACAGGAGGCGGACACATTGCTGGAGAAGCTGACAAAGCATCTGTGCCGGCTTGGCGATGCACCCTTGCCGCAGGAAGAAATTCCTGACTGCAACAACGAAAACTTTCGCGAACTTTTAAGTTTTGTCAACAAAAACTATACGACGGAGCTATATCTGGGCAAGCTTTCTGTTCAGTTTTTTTTGAACGAAACGTATTGCAGCGAGCTGTTTAAGAAGAACACCGGGAAGACTTACTCCGAATATGTAAACAGCCTGCGCATAGGCCTGGCCAGGAGCATACTGAAAAACACGACTATGAGCGTGCAGGAGATCGCCAACCGGTGTGGCTATAAGGACTATTTTTACTTTAACAAGGTTTTCAAAAAGTACACAGGGGTAACGCCGGCGAAGTTCAGGCGGAAGTGAAGGGAATATGAAGCTGAAAAACATAAAGCTGCGCACGCTTATCTTTTGCCTTATGATGCTGTCGCTGGTTATATTGATGCTGGTGCAGGTGGTTTATTATGCGCAGTTTTCATATTTGACCAGGGCGCGCGCCCAAAGCTTTTCTAATGCCATCATCAATCAGGTGAGCGGCCAACTGGAGATCATCGCTAAAAACATACAAAACAGCGCGGAGATGATCTCATTTAACATGCATGTTCAGGAATTTATAACCACTGACGACATGGTGAAAAAATACATCCGTATACACCCTTTTGTAAATGATTACCTTCAGCAAACAAAATCCTCCAATGTTTACATAAAAGACGTGCTGCTCATCGACCTGGAGGGCAAGCTGCTCACATCCGTGAGAGCCTTTGAGTTCGACATTATCGACCTGCTAAAAACCGAATATGGCTTTGACCCCCAAACCATAAACGAGCCGTTTTTCACTTCGGCCATGCTCAGCGAAGGTGTTTATTACCAGGCATATGTATATCCCATCATTTCCGCCATGCAGCGCTCATCCCTGTTTGAGCGCATAGGCTATTGCGTGATATTGATGCGCACCGATGTGTTGCAGCAGCTTGTGACGGACATCTCCTTTGCGCCCAACTCACACTTTGTAATCAGTGACCGGAGCGGCATGATAATCGCCTCTAACATGCCGGAGGATATCGGCAAGAGCTATGACGGGCGAATTGTGTTGGGCATTGCTGAAAATGATTTGATCGAAAAGAGCAAGGAGGCCGCAAGCGGACTTTGGAGAATACAAAGCTATATGTCGCGAAAAGATCTGACCAGCGATATGGCGCCCATAGTCAACACCGGCATGGTGATCTGCACGGCGATGGGAATCCTGCTGCTGCTCATATGGATGCTTTTCAGCAGCAGCATATCAAAGAGCATACTGACGCTTGTGACATATCTTCGCTCCATGGGCGACACCGGGGAGATGAAGGCGCGCGCACCGGTTGAGGGGGAAAATGAGATTGGTATGATCGCCGAGAGCGTCAACATGATGCTTGATAAGATCGACACCATGAACCAGCAGGTGCTACAGGCGCAATCAAAGTATTATGATGTGGTAATCAGCCAGAAACAGTCCGAGCTATCCATGCTGCAAAGCCAAATCAACCCGCATTTTCTCTACAACACCCTAAACTGTGTCAGCAGCATCGGCCTTGTGAACGGCGTGGACGAAATCGTCACAATCGCTTCGGCCATGAGCAAGATATTCCGCTACAGCATAAAGGAAGCCTCCATGGTGACGGTGAGCCAGGAAGTGGAGTGCGTGAAGGAATATCTTAAAATAATGAATATCCGCCATCTGAACAAATTTGAGTTTACCATTGAGATTGATCCCGAATTAAACGATTGCATGTTTCCAAAGATGGTTCTGCAGCCCATCGTCGAAAACGCATTGAACCACGGCCTTGAGGATAAATCCGGCAACGGTTGTCTACACCTTTGCGGCGCAATGGCCGACAACGGAGTCGCCACGTTTTCTGTGACTGACAATGGAAAGGGCATGTCGCAAAAAAGGCTTGAGGAACTCACCGCCGTCATGGAGGGAGAGGGCGATCCGGCGCACAGGCCAATGGGTCTGGCAAACATTAACAAGCGCCTTAATATACTGTATGGTCAGGAGTACGGCGTGCATGTGAGCAGCAAAAACGGGGAGGGCACCCGAGTATCAATCGATATTCCGGTTAATCTGGGCACAAATGTTCAGTTCGGACAGTGACGCTCCTGTTGAATTTCCGAGATTTGCACCAATTTTACCGATATTTTTTCATTTCACACATACATATTTTGTTATATAC
>JBNRMR010000180.1:0-15228 GCA_050309705.1 Christensenellales bacterium
CAATGCTGTGTAATCAGTTCGTGAAATCGTTTCCGCAGTTTTCGCTGATAAACAGAGAGGACGCCGCCGGAGACGAGGGTCTGCGCCGCTCTAAGAATTCCTACAGACCCATTGAGCTTAAGAAAAAGCATTTGCTGATTCCCCGTGAAGGAGCATTCCCAAAGGAGGGCTTATGACAAGCGAGGGCGTTTTCCGCTGGGCGCAAATGGAGGACATACCCTCTTTGACAGCGCTCTGGCAGCAGGTCTTCGGCGATAGCGAGGAGTTCATTCGCTCCTTTTATCATACATTTTTTAAAGACATGCGCATTCCCGCTGTTTTTGAGCAGGGGAAGGCGGTCTGCGCCTGCGCGCTGATCGACTGCGAAATATATGCCCCGGACGGAGTCTATCCCGTGGTGTACCTTTACGCCCTTTGCACAAGCCCTGAAAGGCGCGGTCTTGGCTATGGGACGGCTTTGATGGACTTTATCGCAGGCGAAGCCCAGTCCGGGGGCTATGAGGGCGTGATGCTACATCCCGCCACCGACAGTCTATGGGGGTATTACCGCAAAAGGGGCTTTTCACTGGCGGCAGACAGGCTTGTCTTTTCAAAAAGCGCGCTTGTTGGTCAGGGCTATGTTGTAAACCTTGAACCGCCGAGCGACGATGTGCTGCGACGGCTTTTAAAAAACCAGCGGCTAAAATACGACTGGGCTTTTGTCGAGGGGGAAAAAATGCAGGAGCTCGGAATCCGCATGATGGAATACGATGGCTTCCAGCCTGCTTCTTTGAATTACAGCGGCAGCTTTGCCGGCTGCTGCTTGCTCAAGGGCGATGAAGTTCGCGCTCTTTGGCTTCTTGACGGTCACAGCCGCCCTCAAGGGAAAAGCAGCGAGTGCGGCATGTTTTTGGGCTGCGGCCTTTCTCTCCCAGAGGGACTTCGTATGGAAATGGACTTTACTTTGGAGTAGGGGGGGCAGCAAGCGGCTTCTTCCAAGCCCCGCTTCTTTTCTGCTTGATGCAGTGCATCATAAGGGGATGCTCGTTCGTTATAATAGATGTGAATATGCCGCTTCGAGCGGATTTTAAGCACGGAGGGTTTACTCAATGAAATTTCAAACTTTATCTCTTTTCAAAAAAGATGATCCGCGCAAAGGCAGAAGAAGCATTGCTGCCTTCGCGGCAGTGATGGCGCTTGTTCTTGTCTTGGCGTCATGCGATCTGCCCCAGGGACCGGCCGCCACGCCCGCTGAAAGCCCAACGCAGGCGCAGACCTCGCCCGCTCTTACCGAGCCTGCTCCCACTCCCACCGAGTCGGCAGAACCCCAGCCCAGCGAAACTCCTGACGAGGGCCTTATAAACGAGCTGATACCCACGGCAAAATATCTGGCCAAGGAGAACCTGAGGGTGGTTATGAACAGAAATTTGGGCGATTCCAGCTTCTCAAAGATCACATATGTCTATGCCCGCCATGACGGAATAGATGATGAGTCCTACGCGCTTTCGCAGTTCGATGAAAGCCAGCCCATATTCTACACCGATTTTTACAGCGATGGTGATGGCATTTGGTCCAGGTTCTCGGATGCAAAGACCGATGATATCAGCTACATCATGCCGGCCAATATAGAAGAAGGAATGGCGTTCATCTCCGCGGGGGACGAGGCCCGTGTGGTGGAGGTTGGCGCAACCTTTCAGCATGGCGAATATATCGCCCAGGATTGCATCATAATCGCCGCTTTGTCCACTGCATATTCCCAGGATGTGTACCATGTCTATCAGGAAGGCGTGGGGGAAATCGCCAGATACATGCTCTATGATAACGATGTGATAGACATGATCTTCGTGATCGAAAGCGCCCAGGACATCAGCGAGGAAGAGGCCCAGGCCGTGGTCGCCGGCAGCGTTTTCTGATCTGTTACCGCTTGGCCCTCTGCCCAAACTCCGCAAGTTTTTTTAAGTTTGCGGAGTTTTGCTGTTTTGCCATAATCTTAGCAATTAAACAACATGTATAAAAAATGAAATAATCATTGCATATTTTACATATTAAATGGTATGATTGTGTCGTGGAGTAATCTATTATTTCTGTTATTTGCGGGGGATGGCTTTGAAGAAGATCAACTGGAAGGACCCTTACATAAAAACGGCGCTGCTGGTCTTTCTGGTGGTTGCCGCTCTGATGGTTTTTTACAATATCCTCGGAACCGTGGGCGAGGTTCTGCTGAGGATTCGTTCCTTCGTCTCCACGCTCACGACTGCTTCCTCGGCGATAATCATCGGCATTATCATCGCTTTCATATTGCAGCCCTATGTCAATCTTTTGGATGACAAAGCCCTTTCTAAGCTTATTAAAAAGAACAGAAATCTCTCCAGGGGTCTTTCAATAGGCCTTGTGTATGTGGTGGTAGTGGGCTTTGTTGCGCTGCTGATAGCGCTGATAGCGCCCGTTTTAGTTAACAATATCAAGGATCTTATAAACACCGCGCCCAGGTACATCGACATGATAGTGCGCTTCGTGAACGATGAGATGATGGAAAACTCGTTTTTCCAATATGCCGATGTGGTCAATGCCATCAATTCATTCATGGAGGAAGCCCAATCCAACATCACCTCATTGGTAACGGGTTTGCTTTCAAACACCGTCCGCTTCCTGACCTCCCTTTCCACAAGCATGATCAACATGATATTCGGCTTTCTGGTGGCGGTATATGTCCTGATGGAGGGAAAGCGTCTGGGAAGTAGCTCCCGTCGGCTGTCAATCGCTGTTTTTGGAGAGAAAAAGACTGAAAAGATCGTGCGCGAGGCGGACATTGCCACGAAAATATTCAGAAAGTTTTTTAACGGGCGGCTTATAGAGTCGTTCATATCTGCGTTGTTGATATTGATCTGCTTTCTGATAATCGGCGTAAAATACAGCACACTCATTAGCGTGCTGACTTTCATCACAAACCTGATACCGTACTTTGGGCCGATTATAGGCGGCGTGCTTACATTTATCCTTGTGGCCGTTGAAAACCCATCGCAGCTCCTTCTGGCCATGATTTTGCTGCTTGCCGTCAGCGTGGTGGACTCCTGGATAATCTCCCCGAAAATATTGGGTGACGTGGTGGGGCTTTCGCCATTTTGGGTGCTATTAGGCGCACTGGTGGGCGGAGGGCTGTTCGGCTTCTGGGGGATGATGATCGGCATTCCTACGGCATCGGTCATACATTCGGCTGTTAAGCGTTGGATAGACTATCGCATAGCAAAGCGCAACGCTCAAAAAAGCGTTGGCACAGGAGGATCCGGCAGCGTCATATTGACTAATCTTGATAAGAAGAAATAGGGGAGACTCGCGCCCGCGCAAAGAAGGCGTTTTAGGTAAGTTTTTTAAAAATATTTACCGACATGCTTGACAGAAGTTTATAAATACTTTATAATAGCTTTTGTTAAGCAGGAACCGCCCGTTTCTCACCTTACCGCAATTTTGTTTGCGTGGGTTCAGTCAAAGGCAATGTATTATGTAGATAATTATGCTTTCATGTTGCGGGCTTTTCTGCCCGCAATATTTTTATTTTCGGAGGTGCTTACCAATCAATAATGACGTGATGATCAATGATGAAATCAAAGACGTTGAAGTTCGTCTGGTGGACTTTGACGGCTCGCAGCTGGGAATAATGTCTTCTGAGGAAGCGCTCAGGCTTGCGGAGGAACGCGAGATGGATCTGGTGAAGATCGCGCCGCAGGCAAAGCCACCCGTCTGTAAGATTATGGATTATGGAAAATTCATATTCGAGCAGGAAAAAAGACAGCGTGAAGCCCGAAAGAATCAGAAAGTTATAACCGTGAAGGAAATAAGGCTTTCGCCGGTTATCGAAGACCATGATATCGATGTGAGGGTTAAAAACTGCATCAAGTTCCTTAAAGAAGGCAACAAAATAAAGGTTAACATTAGATTCAGGGGACGAATGATTTCACATAGTGAACTGGGCCTAGAGGTCATGAAGGCATTTTATGCCAAGGTTGAAGACTACGCCGTTATCGACAGGCGTCCCATGATGGAAGGCCGGGTTATGACCATGATGCTCAGTCCAAAGGTTGAGAAGTAAGGTAAGCAATATCCTGAAAGATTTCACAAGGGTAAGAAGGAGGTCATCATAAGATGCCTAAGCAAAAGACGCATAGCGCTTCCAAAAAGCGTTTCTCACTGACCGCTACCGGTAAAGTGAAGAGGAAGAGGGCCAACACCCGCCATATCCTCACTGAAAAGACCACAAAGCGCAAGCGCCAGCTTCGCAGAAAAGGTTATGTTTCCGACACTGTAGCCGCCACGGTTAAGACGCTCATACCTTATAAATAAGGCAGCGGGAGCGTCATAGAAGCGAAAGGAATGAATTGTTATGCCAAGAATTAAAAGAGCAGTGAGCGCCCACAAGAAGCGCCGCAAGATATTTAAACTTTCCAAGGGATATTTCGGTGCGCGTTCAAAGCAGTACCGCAGTGCCGTTCCCGCTGTCATGCGCGCCATGCGCTACGCCTACATCGGCCGCAGGCTCAGAAGGCGCGATTTCCGCAAGCTGTGGATTTCACGCATCAACGCCGCTGCCAGGATGAACGACATCAGCTATTCCCGCCTCATCAACGGCCTTAAGCTGGCGGGAGTCGAGGTGAACCGCAAGATGCTGGCTGAGTTGGCTGTAAGCGATATGCCTGCCTTCGCAGAATTTGTGAAGATCGCCAAGGATCAGTTGAGCGCATAAATGCAAATTAAGAGCCTTCCCGCGGTCTTTTGGGGATCCAGGGAAGGTTTTTATTATTCTTTTTGTACACTTTTTTAATATTTCAGCAAATAAGGAAGACAGCATGAAAGCTATTACTAGCCTTAGCAACGATAAAATAAAGCTTATCAATTCCCTGAAGGCTGAAAAGGGACGCCGTGAACTGGGCCTGTTCTTGGTGGAGGGCCGCAAGATGGTGCTGGAGGCGCTTGAAGCTGGCTTTCTGGCCAAAACGGTGATGGCCGCGGGGGATGAAAACCTTGCCCTTGCGCAGCAGATTGCCGGCAAGGCCGAAGAAGTTTATCAAGTTACCCAGGCTGTAATGAAGAAAATTTCCGACGCGGTGACACCCCAGGGGATTGTTGTTACCTTTGAAATTCCCACCGAAAAAGAGCCCGAGCACGGGCCGCTGGTGCTTCTTGATGGCCTGCAGGATCCGGGCAACTGCGGTGCCATATGGCGCACCTGCGAGGCAGCAGGCTTTGTGGGCATTGCTTTTTGCGAGGGCAGCGCAAGGGCCTATGCGCCCAAGACCGTGCGTGCGTCTATGGGGTCTGTTTTTCGCGTGCCGGCCATTGAAATGGGGGACTGCGCAGTTTTTTGCGAAGCGCTTAAAGCAAAAGGCTATGAAATAATCGTTTCAGCCCTTGACGGCGAGGATTTTTACAAAAGAGCGCCTGTCCAAAAGAAGTTTGCGCTGGTGATCGGCTCCGAGGGCAGAGGGGTATCGCCGCAGGTTATGGCACTTTCGACAAGAAAATACCGCCTGCCGATGGCCGGAAAAACTGAGTCGCTGAACGCCGCAGTTGCAGCGGGCATAATGATGTATGAGCTTTTTATGCGCGGCTAGGAAGAGTTTCTTTAAGCATTTTTACCAGATCGAGCAGAATATCTTCCCCCGGTAGATAGCCAAGGCGCAGGGAAACGGCGATTTCCCTTTCACCGCTTTGGCTTATTTTTTTGCCGATTTCTTCAAAGCCGCAGGCGGGGTCGTAAAAGTCCAGAAGATAGTCCTGCGCGCCGTAGACTTCAAAGCTCAGGCCGATTAAAGCGGCCCAGTCAAATGCAAGGGCTGCCTGTCTTTCCAGCTTGAACTCCACGAACGTTCGGTTTATGTCAAGGCAGATGTCGCAGACATTCTTCACCGAAATGACCGGCACAGGGTAATATTCCACCGCCCACTCATCAGCTTTTTTGATATAGTGATTGTTGTAATACCCGCGCACAGCTTCATACCCGGCGTTCCTAAGAGCGTTCAAAAGAGCCGTGGAATACTCATGCAGGGGCTTGTATATGTCGTTTAGAGCCTTAAAAATTTCGTTCATATTCGATATTTTGATGCCTTGAGCTTGATGGGAATGAAGGTTTCCATCTGCGCCCAGCCCTGGGCATCTATGACCTCCCGCGGGGTGATGATGTGGCCCATGGCGTAGCGGCCGGGGCGGATATCCAAATCGAAATGTTCGGATTCTTCAATATATTTGAGCGCGCTCTTGTAAAGCCGGCCGTTTGCGGCGCCATCGCCGTCCCTGTATGCATATGTGATATAAGTGCCGCCCTCAAAGTCGATGACCTGATAGCCACCATCGTCCATGCCTTCAGCCAGCGCCCACATCCAGACAAATCCCTTTTGCTCCTCGTCAAAGTAAAGGAAGTCCCTGGGCATGAAATTGTCGCGGGGAGAGGGCTTTATGACTGAAAAGTAAGCGCTGAATCTTCTGAGGGCGCCGTCCGGGGTGTCAAAGTCGCAGTTGGGGTCCGCCTCGCTGCTGGCAGCCCTGAAGGGCGGCAAAGAAATAATCCTGAAGTTTTCCATTTTGTGTCTCCTTTCCCTGTCCGAGGGCGCTGCCCTCGAGCTCCCGCCAAAGGGTAACCCCTTTGTAATCCCTTCAATAAATTATAATGGGTCAAGGCAGAAGTCCTTACGGGGTGTGGGGCGGAACCCCTCAAGCTTTCAAAAAAGGCTTGACCAAAACTTTAAAATCGCAATAAGGTTTGATGGAGTACTAATCTCTTTAATAAATGATAAAGGGTCAAGGGAGAATCCCTTGCGGGGTGTGGGGTAGAGCCCCACGTCGGTCGTACCCCTAATCGAAGCAAAGTTCACCCTTGCAGATATACTGCGCATTGCCGGTCATATAAACGCAGCCGTCTCCTTCATCCCACCTGCAAAAAAGGTCGCCTCCGCGCAGATGCACGGTTATTTCTCTTGTGCCAAGGCCGTTTAAAACGCCGCTGACAGCCACAGCGCAGGCGCCTGTGCCGCAGGCAAGAGTCTCGCCGGAACCACGCTCCCACACGCGCATTCTTACCTCGCTTTTACTGATTATCTGCACAAATTCGGCGTTTACGCGCTGGGGAAACAGAGGGCTGTGCTCGAAAGCGGGGCCGATTTTCTCCAGGTCCAGGCTGTCGATATCGTCGCAGTAAACAACGCAGTGAGGGTTGCCCATCGAAACGGCGGTGGCCATATATTCGCTTCCATCCACGGTAATCTTCTGGTTAATAAACGAATCTCCGGCGGCCTGCATGGGGATTTCCTCCGGCAAGAGCAGGGGTCTTCCCATGTTCACCTCAGCGCCGGTGGCAACTTCATTTTCAATTATCATGTCAATGGTCTTAACGCCAGAAAGAGTCTCTACAGTCAGCCTTTTACCATTGCAAAGGCCGTTGTCATAGGCGTATTTGCCCACGCAGCGGATGCCGTTACCGCACATATTGCTCTCGGAGCCGTCGGCATTGAACATGCGCATTTTAACATCCGCGATGTCGGACGGGCATATCAAGATCAGGCCGTCTGCGCCGATACCAAAGTTAATATCAGACACCTGGACGGCCAGCTTTTCAGGCTCTACAATCTTCTCCTCGAAGCAGTTCACATATATGTATGAGTTGCCGGTTCCATGCATTTTCGTAAACTTCATCTTTCATGCCCCTTTTTTGTTCATGGTGAAATTATATCAGCGGCAAGGCTTTTTAGCAATGAATTGCCTGAAAGCATGAATATTATTTTGAGCAAAACAGAAGAATAAGCATGGAAATAGTTTGAAACGAGGTGTTTTTGTGTATGCGCACTGATATTCACACCGATCTTGCCTGCGAGATCGCCGGTCGCGCCGGCGGCAGGGGAGTGAGCGTCGAGGAAAAAACCGAAGGAGATATGGCCGTTACAATCGTCAAGGTGCTGGACGATAGCGGCGCACGCAAGATTGGAAAGCCGGTGGGCACATATGTCACCGCATATTCGCCCTCACTTTGCCGGAATGATCCTGAGCAAAAAAGGGGAATGTCATACACCATCGCCGGTCAGCTCAAGGCGCTTTTGCCGCAGCTTAAAAAGGAAGATACCGTGCTTGTGCTTGGCCTTGGAAACAGCGCAGTGACTCCTGACGCCCTTGGCAGCAAGGCGACCCAAAGAGTGCTGGTGACACGCCACATAATGCAGAACATCCCCGACGCGGTGGACGAGCGCGCCAGGAGCGTTTGCGCCATCGCCCCTGGGGTTTTGGGCGTAACAGGCCTTGAAACGGGCGAGGTTGCCTTGGGAATAGTGGAGAACATAAAGCCTGCATGTGTCATCGCCATAGACTCGCTGGCGGCATTGTCGCTTCACAGGGTGCTTACCACTGTGCAGATTGCTAACTCGGGCATCTGCCCCGGAAGCGGCCTGAATAACCCCCGCAGAGAGCTGACATTGCAAACATTGGGCGTGCCCGTGATCGCCGTGGGTGTACCCCTTGTGGTTAGCGCCAGAAGCATTCTAAGAGACGCTTTGGGCGGCGATGATCAGAATGAAGAGCTTGAAAATATCATCGACAGGTCTGTTGATGACATGGTTGTGACGCCAAAGGACATCGATGAGGCGGTAAATCTCGCTGCGGATGTAGTGGCCATGGGAATAAACCTGGCCATCCACGACGGCATCAGCTATGATGAGTTCCAGGAGATTGTGTAGGGTGAACGATGCGGGGCTCCGCCCCACACACCGCAAGGTAATTCTCCCTTGACCCTTTAGCGGTAGTTTGAGGGCGGAGGCCTCGAACATTCATCCACAAAGCTAATGCATAAAAACAGAGGCCGGGGCATAGTAATGACCCATGAGGTGTTGATGATATGGTGAGGATAAAGGTTATGCATATCAAGCAGCTTATGGGCATTTTTATGTGCATTGCAATGCTGCTTGCGGCTCTTGGGATAAGCGCCAAGGCGATAGAGTTGATAAACGCCGGTGATGGTAAAGAGACCGCCGTTGAAGTCAATGGGGACATGCCCAGTGCGCTGGAAAGCGTAATTGTTGTAAAAAGCGCAGGAGTTAGCCATTATTCGGGGAAATATCAGAATGTCATTGAAGAAGACGAACATGACCCGGCATATGACGCCGGCGAGAGCATCAAGATTGAAATTGCAGGCATAAAGTTGGAAGATGTTCCCAAAACGGCGATGCCCAAGGTGCTGATTTATCACACTCATACATATGAGGCCTATGAGCAGGACCCCGATAATCTATACGAGCCCGCCCACGGAGCCAAATGGCGCACTAAAAACCCTGAGTTTAACATCATTCGGGTGGGCGCGGAGCTGACGAAGCTGTTGGAGGGTTATGGCTTTGAGGTTGTGCATGACATAACCGAGTTCGAGCCGCCAAGACTGGGCACGGCATATGTCCGCTCCCTGGAAATGCTGGAGGAGAGAATCGCAAACGGCGAGGAATATGATATGCTGATCGACGTGCACAGGGACGCTTTTTCGAAAAACAGCTGGACGCCCGCATCCATAAACCTGGATGGAAGCGACAAGGCGCGGTTGATGTTTTTGGTGGGAACGGGCGAGGACGGCTTCATTGAAAAGCCCAACTGGCAGGAAAATTACGCCCTTGTTGCCCAGATGATTGACTACCTGCAGGCCATTGATCCACAGCTTTGCAAGGACGCAAACGTGAAGACTCAGCGCTATAACCAGCATGTTTCCACTCGGAGCGTTTTGGTGGAGGTGGGCCACTGTGAGAACACACTGGACGCGGCGCTGGCCTCCATGGAATACCTTGCTGCCGCGATAAACCATGTTCTGAAGGATTGACGCAGGGGGTGTATGCATGCTTTAACAGGACTCCATCCCAAGCCCCGCATCGTTCGCCCTTCGAGTGCGCTGGCCTCGAGCCCTACACCCTTTGTGATCCATTCATGATAAGGGGGGTCAAGGGGGCAAGTCCCCTTGCGGGGTTGTGGGGCGGAGCCCCGCATCGTTCGCCCTTTGAGTGCTCTGGCCTTACACCCTTTGTGATCCCATCTATGATAAGGGGTCAAGGGGGCAAGTCCCCTTGCGGGGTTGCGGGGTGGAGCCCCGCATCGTTCCCTCTGCTCAAAAAAAGCCGGGCAAAGCGAACTTTGCACCGGCTTGGCAGGGGAGACGCGACTCGAACACGCAACACACGGTTTTGGAGACCGTTGCTCTACCATTGAACTACTCCCCTAGGACCTTAGCCATTATACGATAGCACCGGAATTTTGTCAATGCCAAACTACATTTAAATAAATCAATTGCCAAAATTATCCCGGTTCTGTATAATTGAAGGACAATGGTGAAGGAGAGTAAGTATGGACGGCAATCTGGTAGAAGAAGTGACAAAAAAAGTAAAAATAGGCTTTATCGGCCTTGGAAATATGGCGACGGCGATAATAAACGGTGCAGCAGCTGGCGGGTATGATAGAGCAGACTTTGCCGGAGCTGATATCAATCCCGAGAGAGTGGGCGAGTTAGGAATTGGTAAATTTGATGATGCGCCATCATTGGTTAACGCCTGCGATATCATATTCATCGCGGTAAAGCCGGATAATTTGGACTCATTGTTAGAAGAAATATCGCAAATAGCTGCTGGGAAGGCCTTTGTTTCAATAGTTGCCGGGAAGACCACACAGTATATATTATCAAGACTGAATGGGGCGCGAGTTTTGCGCATAATGCCAAACACGCCGCTGATGGTGGGCGAGGGCGCCATGGTTTTGAGCGCTCAGCATAATTTCACATCCGAAGAATTTGCCTATGTGCAGGTGTTTTTGGGAGTTTTGGGCTATGTCTGCATCCTCGATGAAAAGCATATGGATGCCGCCACGGGGCTGATGGGCAGCGGCCCTGCATATGCATTTGTCTTCATCGAGGCCCTCGCAGACGCGGGCGTTCAGCAGGGAATTGCCCGGGATATAGCATATAAGCTGGCCGCGCAGACAGTCCTCGGCGCCGGTAAAATGGTCCTTGAAACGGGACAGGCACCGGCAGTTTTAAAGGATGCTGTCACCAGCCCCTCCGGCACCACGGCGGCAGGACTTTACGCCATTGAAAAAGCGGGCTTTCGCGCCGCAGTCATGGACGCCGTTACCGCCGCAACAAAGCGTTCAAGAGAACTCGGCCAATCATGAGAAAACGTGACATAAAAAATGTAACTATTTACACGGACGGCGCTTGCTCGGGAAATCCCGGTCCGGGGGGCTGGGCGGCGATACTCGAATATAGGGGAGTGGAGAAGGAGCTAAGCGGCTTTTGCCAGGAAACTACCAACAACCGCATGGAGCTGCTTGCCGCAATTAAAGGTCTTAGCGCCCTGAAAGAGCCCTGCAATGTGAGGCTTCATTCTGACAGCGCCTACATGATTGACTGCTTTCAAAAAAGCTGGATTCAAGGCTGGCGGCGTAACGGCTGGAAAAAGGCTGACGGCAAGCCCGTGCTGAATGTGGATCTTTGGGAGCTCCTGTGGGATCTTTCCAATGAGCACAACATCACCTGGATTAAGGTACGCGGCCACTCCGACGATGTTAAAAACGAACGCTGCGACGCACTGGCGAAGGAGGCTATAAAGAGCGCTCTGGACAAGTGATGAATTCCTGCAACAAAATTTCGGATAAAAATAACGGGGGAATAGAAAAAGAAAAACTTGACATCTACATTTGGACATAGTAAACTATTCGTAAAAGACAGCTTTTACGAATAGTTATTTTGGTTTTAGGAGTGATTTGATGGATAATCAGCAAAAAAATGAAAAAAGTGGATCTTCCTCCAATTTGCAGGCTTTGAACAAAAGGCGTCTGTTGAAGCTGCGCGAACTTATAAAAGAACTTCCGGATTTTTCCCGGCAATTTTTCGTGGGCATTGAATCGTCCACATCCATATTGACAAGGCTCAACTATGCCCATGATCTTAAAGTATTTTTCAATTATTTAACCGAAGAAAATTCAAAATTCAGGGATTATTCTATTGGTGATTTTTCACTCGATGATCTCAGCTTATTGAGCCCTTTTCAAATCGAACAGTTTTTAAGCTATACCACTTACTATATAAATGAAAATGGTCGCTCCCGTGACAATGGCGAAGCGGGCAAGGAACGCAAGCTTTCCTGCCTTCGTTCCTTCTACAAATATTTTCTTAAGCGTGAGCTTATCGAAAACAATCCCGCCGCCCTGGTGGACTCTCCGAAGCGAGTTTCAAAGCAAATTGTCCGTTTGGAGCCGAATGAGGTCACAAGGCTGTTGAACTTTGTCGAAAGCGGCGATTGCTTGACAGAACGCGAGAAGAAATATCATGCTAAGACGAAGGTGCGCGATCTGGCGATATTGACGCTTTTGCTTGGAACCGGCATACGCGTGAGCGAATGCGTTGGCTTGGACCTGGATGATTTCGACTTCGATGATTACAGTTTTCGTGTAACCCGCAAGGGCGGAGATATCGTTGTGCTCTACTTTGGAGACGAAGTTTTCAGGGCCGTGTCGGCCTACTTTGAACAGCGAATCCTTGCAAAAACTGAAACCGGTCACGAAGAAGCCCTCTTTTTATCGCTGCAAAACAGGCGCATGACCGCCAGGAGCGTAGAAAATCTTGTGAAAAAATTCGCACAACACGCAACACCTTTGAAAAAAATATCGCCCCACAAACTGCGCTCCACCTTTGGCACCCAGCTATACAACGAGACCGAGGATATCTACCTGGTGGCGGACGTCCTCGGCCACAGCGATGTAAACACTACCCGCAGACACTATGCGGCCCAATCAGAAGAGAACCGCAGGGCTGTTTCAAGGAAAATCAAACTGCGCGACGACTGAACTTTTGGGTATTGATGGAGCAGCGCAGAAAATCCCTTACCACTCCCCTTCTTAGCCCCTGAGAACGGCGCCATGCTGCTTTTCGCAGCTATCCAGCACTTTTTTGAACACTCGGTTAATCTCATCCTCTGCGAGGGTGCGGTCGGTTGCCCTGAGGGAGTACGAGAACGCCACCGATTTCTTGCCCTCCGGCACGCCCTTCCCCCGATATACGTCAAACACGTTCACGTCTTCCAGCAGCTTTCCGCATGCCTTGGCGATGGTGTCCATGCACTCACCCACAAGCTGCTCCTCATCCATGATCAAAGCCACATCCCTGGATACTGCCGGGAATCTGGGCGGCGCCTTCGCCTCGGTGAGATGCACTGCCATTGATTTTATGGCTTCAATGTTCAAATCTGCCACAATGGTTACACCAATTTTGTAATTATCACACACGTCTGGGTGCAGTTGACCGATAACGCCGATCACCCTTTCCCCGCAGACGATCTGAGCGGCCCTGCCGGGATGGAGATAAGGCTCGCCAGCGGGATCGATTCTTGCGTATGATGCGCTGATACCGTGCTGGTCAAGGAGCATATCGCAAACGCCTTTGAGGGAAAAGAAGTCCTCTTCCGGGCCATATGCGGCGATAATCAGGCGCATTTCCTCGTCCACCAGCTCCGTAAGCGGAAGCTGCTTCGGCAGGACAACCGGCTCGATTTCAAACATCCTGCATGAGGGTATCTTGCGGCTGTAGTTGGTGGCGATGGTCTGCATCATGCTGGGAACAAGAGTCGTCCTCATCACTGAATAATCCTCGCCCAGGGGGTTTAAAAGCCTGGCTGCACCCCTTCTGCTGTCGCTATCGCCAAGGGTTATCAAGTCAAAAACCTTTGGACTCACGAAAGAATACGTCATGGCCTCGGTGAAGCCCGCGCCCATGAGAACTTCCCGCAGCCCGTATTGGAACGCGTGGATATCTCCGATGCTGCCGGAAACGGTTTCTCCTTCCATAAGCGTTGAAGGTATCCTGTCATAGCCGGCAATGCGTAAAATCTCCTCCGAAATATCGGCGGGGCCTTGGATATCATTTCTGTAGTCTGGCGCAAGGCTGATTATGCTGTCGCCCTCCGCGTGGGATTTTATATTCAGCCTTTCCAGTGCGCTGATCATCTCGCCGGGCGAAACATCAACGCCCATGAGGGTCTTGAGCCTTTCCACTGGCGAAACCACCTGCGAGTTTTTCAATGGGCTAGGGTAAATGTCGATTTTGTCGCCGACAACTTCGCCGCAGCCAAGCTCCATAACCAATTCAAGGGCCCGTTCCATGGCCTCGCTTGTCATTGAAGCATTCACGCCCTTTTCAAACAGCGATGACGAAGCCGTTCTCATGCCCAGCTTTCTTGCCGTGACCCGGACTGACTCAAAGGCGAATGAGGCCGCCTCGAAGAAAATTTCGCTTGTTTCAGGCTTAATTTCACTGAACTCTCCGCCCATAACCCCGGCGATTCCCGTGGGGCCATCACCGTCGGCTATCACCAGCATGCTTTCGTCCAAAATGCGGTCCTTTCCATCCAGGCTGCGCATGATTTCGCCGGGCCTTGCGTTCCTGACGATGATCTTGCCGCCGCGGATATCCTTCATGTCATAGGCGTGCATGGGCTGGCCATACTCGGTCATCACGAAGTTTGTGATGTCCACAATATTGTTTATCGGGCGGATGCCAACTGCATTCAGGGCGTTTCTCATCCACATTGGCGAGGGGCCGATCTTCACGTTTTTCACCATTCGGCCGCAGAACCTGGGGCACAGTTCCTCATTTTCAACGGCCACGGAGATGTGATCGTGTACGTTGCCGCTTCCCTCCCCTGCTTTGGCGGCTGTTTTCTTCATGGGGACATTCAATATGGCGGAAATTTCCCGCGCCACGCCGAGTATGCTCTGGCAATCGGGCCTGTTGGCTAGTATATCAAAATCAATGATGATATCGTCCAGGCCAAATATGCCCTTCACATCTGTCCCCAGGGGATAATCTTCTTCAAATATAAGAATGCCGTCCTCGCAGGCGGAGGGATACATATCGTGGCTCATTCCCAGCTCCTGATAGGAGCAGAACATGCCCTCGGAGTTTTCGCCCCTCATCTTCGTCTTTTTAATCTTAAGGCCCCCGGCCAATGTCGCGCCGTTTAGCGCAACGGGGACTAAAGCGCTTTCAGCCACGTTGGGCGCGGCGGTGCAGATCTGCAAAACATCACTGCCAATGTCCGTTTTGCATATCGTAAGGCTATCTGCGTTGGGGTGCTTTTCAACGGAGAGAATTTTCCCCACTACCACACCGCTGATATCCGGGGCCACTTCCTCGTAGCCCTCCACAGCAAGGCCCGACATTATCATTTTACTGACGAACTCGTCTATGGGCATATC
>JBNRMR010000181.1:0-4589 GCA_050309705.1 Christensenellales bacterium
GATAGACGTCGTTTAAAACTGGGTAGAAGTTGCCTATGGCCTTTCTAAGTGCGAGATCCAGGGCATGGACGGGGCCATTGCCCATGGCGGCGGCTATTTCCGCATTTGAGCCCACCAATATTTTCACCATGGCGTTGGAGGAAAGGCCGTCATCCAGATGTGGGAATTCGCCGCTGGTCTTATACATCGAAACGGTGAAATGCGGCTTATGGGTACCAAGAACGCGCCTTACCATCAGCTCAAAGCTGGCATCGGCGGCCTCAAACTGATAGCCCTGATGCTCCAGCTCCTTCAGCCTTTCCAAAATTGCTCCCGTCTCGGGGGACTCCTTCGTCAGATGGGGGGCAATATCCTTTACCTTCAGCAAAATCGCCTTTTTGCCGGAGACCTCCGAAAGCAAAAAACGCCGCTTGTTCCCCACGCATCTGGGATCGACATGCTCAAAGGAGTGGGAGACCTTGTCAACGCCGTCGATGTGCATGCCCCCCTTGTGGGCAAAGGCGCTGGCCCCGACATAGGGCTTGCTTCCCGGAAGCGACATGTTCGACACCTCCGCGATTAGGGCGCAGGTTTTTGAAAGGCTCTCCAGGCGTCCGCTCACACAGTCATAACCAGACTTTAGCTGCAAATCGGGGATTATGACGCTAAGATCCGCGTTGCCGCAGCGCTCGCCGATGCCGTTCATTGTGCCCTGCACATGCACGCAGCCGGCCTCCACCGCAAGGAGGGAGTTGGCCACTGCGCAGCCCGCATCGTTGTGGCAGTGGATGCCAAGACATGCGCTGGGGAAGCGCTCCGCCAGATTTTTCACGATCTCATATAGCTTGAGGGGCTGCATGCCGCCATTTGTGTCGCAAAGGCATAGCACATCCGCGCCGCCCTCCATCGCCGCTTCAAGAACGCTGACTGCATAGTCAGGGTTGGCAAGATAGCCGTCAAAGAAATGCTCTGCGTCGAATATGACCTCCTTGCCCTTGTCTTTGAAGAAGCGCAGAGTGTCCCTGACGCAGCAGAGATTTTCCTCCAGCGTGGTTTTGAGTATCTCCGTCACATGCAGGTCCCAGGACTTGCCGAATATCGACACGCAGGGGGTGTTTGCCGCCAGCAGCGAAACGACGTTGGCATCCTGCTCGGCGGTGACGCCCTTCCTCCTGGTGCTGCCAAAGGCCACCAGCTTGGCATTTTTAAGCTGAAGTGAGGCTGCCCTCTCAAAAAACTCCATGTCTTTGGGGTTGGAGCCGGGGTTACCGGCCTCGATGTATTTAACGCCGAACTGGTCAAGGGCATTTACCACCAGAATTTTGTCCGACACGGTGAATGATATGCCCTCGGCCTGAGCTCCATCCCTCAAAGTAGTGTCAAGGATTTCCAGCTTTTTCATATTCTGCAAATTCCGCATATTCTGCAAAGTTTTCGTCATAATGCTCTCCCATCTCCACAAGCTTGTTTATGCCGTTTATATATGCCAAGATGCTGGCTTCCATCACGTCCACAGAAAGACCCCTGCCGGTGACCAACTGCTTTCCTGCCCGCAGCTTCACGACCACCTCGCCTAAGGCATCCTCGCCGCCTGAAATGGAGTGAATGGAGTAGTCCTCCAGCTTGTGGCCAGGCGCCTCCACCAGCTTGTCGACGGCGTTGAAGGCTGCGTTTACAGGGCCGTCGCCAAGGGCCACATCCTCCAGAATCTCATCGCCCTTTTCAAGCTGCACAACGCAGGTGGCCTTGCCCTTGTTGCCGGAGCGAAGGTCGAACTGCACAAGGCTGTAGACCCCGCCGCCGTTTGAGAGCTTGCTGCTGATTATGGCCTCGATGTCGCTGTCGCTAACAGTCTTCTTGCGGTCGCACAGAACCTTGAACTCCTCAAAGAACTTGTTTATCTGATCTTCTGTGAGGTTATAGCCCAATTCCTTTACTCTGTCGGAGAAGGCATGCCTGCCGCTGTGCTTGCCCAAAACCATTGTGTTGGTGGCAAGGCCAATGGATTCAGGCGTCATTATCTCGTATGTGGTGCGCTCGGCCATAACCCCGTGCTGGTGTATTCCGCTTTCGTGGGCAAAGGCGTTTGCGCCGACGATGGCCTTGTTTATGGGCGCAGGTATGCCTATGATGCCGTAAAGGAGTCTGCTGGCCCGGTAAAGCTGGGTGGTATCCACCCGGGTGGAGGCGTTAAAGTGATCGCGCCTTGTGTTTATGGCCATGACGACCTCCTCCAGCGCGGCGTTGCCAGCCCGCTCTCCCAGGCCGTTTATCGTGCATTCTATCTGCCCCGCGCCGGCCTCAATTGCCGCCAGAGAGTTGGCGACAGCCATTCCCAAATCGTTGTGGCAGTGGACGGAGAAGACGGCCTTATCGGCATCCGGGGTGTTGTTCCTGAGGTAAGAAATCAGTTCCGCCATCTTTTCGGGCACGGTGTAGCCCACGGTGTCGGGGATGTTGATGTAAGTCGCGCCGTTTTTGATGGCCGCATCCACAATTCTCACCAGAAAGTCCCAGTCGCTCCTCGTGGCGTCCTCGGCGGAGAATTCCACATTGGGGCACTTGCTTCTGGCGTATTTGACCATCTGCGCTGTGCGCTCCAGCACCTGCTCGGGGGTCATCCTGAGCTTGTGGTGCATGTGAACCGGGGAAGTGGAGATGAATGTGTGGATCATGGGGGCCTGGGCGTGCTTCACCGCGTCATAGGCGGCGTCGATATCCTTTTTGAGGGCGCGTGCAAGGGAAGCGACCATGCAATCCTTGACGGCGGCGGCAACGCTGCTGACGGATTCAAAGTCCCCGGGGGATGATATGGCAAACCCTGCCTCGATCACGTCCACCTTCAGGCGCTCTAGCTGCCTTGCTACCTCCAGTTTTTCCCGCAGGTTCATGCTGCAGCCGGGGGATTGTTCGCCGTCGCGCAGCGTAGTGTCAAAGATGCGAATCTTTCTTTCCATATTAGCGTCCTCCTTTCCAATTTTTTCCTTATAATTTGCAGAAAAATTATTCGATGATTGCGCCCTTGTCGGCGGATGAAACCAGCCTTGCGTAGCGCTTCAGATAACCTGTCAATTCTTTTTCCTTACGATAGTCGATGCTGGCGGTGCGGCAAGCCATTTCCTTTTCGCTGACAAGCAGATCCAGCCTGTAATTCGGTATATCGATCGATATCATGTCGCCCTCTTTCACAAAGGCGATTGGCCCGCCCAGGTTGGCTTCGGGGGAAATATGGCCGATTGCTGCGCCCCTTGTTGCCCCTGAAAACCTGCCGTCGGTGATGAGGGCCACTTTCTTGTCAAGACCCATACCGGCGATGGCCGATGTGGGGGAGAGCATCTCCCTCATTCCCGGACCGCCTGCGGGGCCTTCATAGCGGATGACAACCACATCCCCGGGGACTATTTTGCCGGACATAATTGAGTCGATGGCTGCTTCCTCGCCGTCAAACACCCTTGCCGGGCCCTTGTGCACCTGCATGTCAGGGGCAACGGCGCTTTTCTTGACCACCGCGCCATTGGGCGCAAGGGAGCCGAAAAGTATGGCTATGCCGCCGGTTTCCGAGTAAGGATCTTTTACTGTGCGGATAACTTCATGGTTGTAGACCTTAACGGAAGAAAGGTTTTCCGCGACGGTTTTGCCGGTGACGCTTTTGAGTGAACCGTCAATCAGCCCGGCGTCCAAAAGCTGTTTCATAACCGCGTATACGCCGCCCGCTTCATCCAGATCCTGCATGTGGTGGTGGCCGGCCGGCGCCAGCTTGCACAGATTTGGTATCTTGGAGTTGATCTCGTTTATCCGCTTAAGCGAAAGCTTAACCCCTGCTTCGTGGGCGATGGCCGGCAGGTGAAGGATTGTGTTTGTGGAGCAACCCAGGGCCATATCCACGCAGAGGGCATTTTCAAATGCCGCCGGGGTGAGTATGTCAAGGGCGCGGATGTTCTTCTGCAAAAGCTCCATCACCTTCGCGCCTGCCGCCCTTGCAAGGCGTATTCTCCTGGCGAACGCCGCGGGGATTGTGCCGTTTCCCGGCAGCGCCAAGCCGATTGCCTCGCTCAGGCAGTTCATTGAGTTGGCGGTGAACATTCCCGAGCAGGAGCCACAGCCTGGGCAGGCGTTTTCCTCGAAGTAATCAAGCTCTTCCTGGCTGATATTCCCGGCTGACAGTGCCCCCACGGCCTCAAACACGCTGTTAAGGTCCATGCTTTGGCCGTCTCTACCGGTGAGGGAAAGCATGGGGCCGCCTGAAACGAACAAGCAGGGAAGGTTCAGCCTTGCCGCTGCCATCAGCATACCTGGGACGACCTTGTCGCAGTTGGGGATGAACACCAAAGCGTCAAAGCCGTGGGCTTTCACCATGCATTCAACCGTGTCGGCGATAAGCTCCCTTGAGGCAAGGGAATACCTCATGCCCTCGTGGCCCATGGCGATGCCGTCGCAAACGGCAATTGTGTTAAACTCAAAGGGTGTGCCGCCCGCCGCCAGAACGCCGTCTCTTACCGCTCTTGCGATCTGGTTCAGATGAACATGGCCGGGGACCACATCGGTGAATGAATTCACTATGCCGATGAAGGGCTTTTGTATCTGATCATCGCTTATGCCAAGGGCTTTTA
>JBNRMR010000182.1:0-16978 GCA_050309705.1 Christensenellales bacterium
CTATAGATGGTCAGCTCTTCAGGGAGATGATCATGAATGCCGCGTCCATGCTTGAAAAGAACAGAACCAATATCGACGCGCTAAACGTGTTTCCGGTTCCAGATGGCGATACGGGAACAAACATGTCACTCACAATGATGCTCGCCGCCAAGGATGTTTCCCAGAGCCAGTCAAAAAGCATCGCCCATGTGGCAGAGATAGTCTCCAAGGGCTCGCTTAAGGGCGCCAGGGGAAACAGCGGCGTCATTCTTTCCCAGCTTATGCGCGGTTTCGCCAAGGGCGCGGCTGGCAAAGATGAGCTTACCCCGGAGGATTTTGCACATTGCCTTAAGGAAGGCTCCGACACGGCTTACAGGGCCATGATGAAGCCTCGAGAGGGCACGATTTTGACTGTCGCAAGGGTAATAGCCGACGAGCTGCTGAAAAGTAAGAGCTTTTCGGACTTTGAAACCCTCTTTTCGGACATCATATCAATTGGCGAAAACATTCTTAGAAAAACTCCGGATATGCTGCCGGTTTTAAAACAGGCAGGCGTTGTGGATGCTGGCGGAAAAGGCCTTTTGACAATGTACTCCGGCTATGCCATGGCGGTGAACGGCACGGAGATAATGCTGGATTCATCCTTTGACATGACTCCGCAGATGGATGTCAGCTTCATCGGTGAAACGGAGCATGAAAGCATCGAATTCGGCTACTGCACAGAGTTCTTCATAAAGAATATCACGGGAGACGCTGACGCAAAAGCGGAAAGGTTGCAGGACAATTTGTCCAGCATAGGAGACTGCGTTTTGGTGGTTGGCGACAGCGACCTTTTAAAGGTTCATGTCCACAGCGACCATCCCGGCCAGGCTCTTGAATTTGCGCTGGAGGTGGGCACACTTCACGGCCTTAAGATCGACAATATGCGCGAGCAGCACAACACTATAATCGAGGAAGCCAAGAGCGTTAACGAAGCCCCCAGAGGGGAATACGCCTGCATAGCAGTGGCGGCGGGCGAGGGAATCGCCAATGTGTTCAGCGATCTGGGCGCAAGCGAAATCATACAGGGCGGGCAGACCATGAACCCCTCCACGGAAGCATTCCTGAATGCCATCGAAAAGGCCAATGCCAAGACAGTTTATATTCTGCCTAATAATTCCAATATCGTTTTGGCGGCCCAGCAGGCAGGCGAGATGACCGAAAGCTGCGACGTGAAGGTCATTCCCACGAAGACAATACCCCAGGGAATAGCAGCCATGCTTTCGTTCATGCCTGAAAACGAGGCGGAGGATAACTTTGAATCCATGTGCAAGAGCGTCGATTCAATCAAGTCCGGCAGGATCACATACGCCGTTCGGGATTCGCAGATCGACGACAAGGAGATCAAAGAGGGCGATATCATGGGCATGTCGGACGACGGCATTGTGGCTCTCGGCTCAGACATCAACTCCGTTTTCCTTAAGACCATAGACACAATGATCGACGATGACTCAGGCGTTATCACCGTGTTCTACGGCGAAGAGGTTGACGAGGAAACCGCGAAGGCTCTGCTGGAGGAGATCGAAAGCGCCTACCCAGACTGCGATGTGGAGATGCTCAGCGGAGGCCAGCCTGTCTACTATTACATACTCTCGGTGGAATGATGCAAAATGCAAAGGCAAACCCTTGAAGGCATTCCCGGCCTTGGCGCAAAAAGATTGGCGGAGCTTGGGAAAGGCGGCATATTTACCGCGGAGGACCTGATTAAAAAACTCCCCGTTTCATACAGGGATTATACAGCCGTAAAGCCGGTTGGGCAGCTTCGCCCAGGCATGAAGGCCGTTTTCAAAGCTGCGCTCAAACGCTTGCCATCCATCAAGCGAGTGGGCGCTCTTTCTGTTCTCTCCGCCGCTTTTCACGACGAAAGCGGGGAGATAACCACCGTGTTTTTCAACCAGCCCTACCTTCGCAGCGCCCTAAAGATAGGCGCTTATTATCATATTTACGCAGAGATAGTCCTTTTTGGCGGCAGGCCCAGGGCCCAAAGCCCCATTATAGTGCCGGGGGATGAGGTGGGGGCCATAACGCCCCTTTATCCGCCTATGAAAGCGCTGCCGGCAAAGATATACCGCAATTCTGTGCGCGCTGCCCTTGAAAGATGCCGGATAAGCGATATGCTGCCGGAAGATATTCTTTTGCGCAATTCCCTTATGCCCCTGGATGAAGCCTATCATCAGGCCCATTTCCCGGAAAACAAGGAGAGCCTTGCTGCGGCTCGCAGAAGGCTGGCCTTCGATGAGCTTCTATATTATCAGATAGCTTTGAGTTTCGGCCGCGGGCGGGATAAGGGAAGCGGCATCGCAATGAAGATAAACCGAAAAGACATCGAAGAAGTGACCGCAAGAATGCCCTTTGAGCTGACAGGCGCCCAAAAACGCTCTATTGGCGAGATAATCCACGACCTTGAAAGCGAAGACCCTATGGCAAGGCTCTTGCAGGGGGATGTGGGCAGCGGCAAGACGGCAGTGGCTCAGGCGGTGCTATACGCCTGCGTGAGGGCGGGTTGCCAGGGTGCGCTGATGGCCCCCACGGAGGTGCTGGCAAGGCAGCATTTCAGGTCTTTTCAGGAGTTGCTTGTGCCCTTGGGGGTTAAGGTGGGGCTTTTGATCGGCGCGCTGACCCAGAAGGAACACCACCTAGCCCACGAGGCCATCCAGGCGGGGGAATGGGACATCGTCATCGGCACACATGCTCTGGTTACCGAGAAGACCAAGTATAACAACCTGGGCCTGGTGATAACCGACGAGCAGCACCGCTTTGGTGTGAACCAGCGGCAGGCGCTTTCAATGAAGGGGGAAGGGGTGAACGTGCTGGTGATGTCCGCCACGCCGATACCGCGCTCACTTTCGCTGATACTCTACGGCGATCTTGATATATCGCTGCTGGATGAGCTGCCCCCTGGGAGGCTTCCGGTAAAGACCCACATAGTGCGCGAGCCGAAGCGGGGGGCGATGTACGACTTTTTGCGGGGCGAGGTGGCCGCAGGCAGGCAGGGCTATGTGGTCTGCCCGCTGATCGAGGAGAGTGAGGCCATGGATTTGGTGAGCGCCCAGCAGACATATGAAATGATGCAGGAGAAGCTGCCGGATTTAAAGGTGGCCCTTGTTCACGGTTCAATGAAAACGGCGGAAAAGCAAGCTGTTCTGGAAGCCTTCTATGTCGGGGAGACCGATATATTGGTGTCTACCACCGTTATTGAGGTTGGTGTGAATGTGCCCAACGCATCATTCATGGTGATTGAGGACGCTCATCGGTTCGGCCTTGCTCAGCTTCATCAGCTTAGGGGGCGAGTCGGCAGGGGGGGAGGCAAGGCTTACTGCTTTTTGATGGCTTCCGGCGGCGAAAAGCTGCGGATACTCACCAAGAGCAATGACGGTTTTGAAATTGCCCGCAAGGACTTGGAGCTGCGAGGGCCGGGGGAGGTTCTTGGGACGCGGCAAAGCGGCCTGCTTGATGCGGGCGTTGCTTCCGGAATGAGCGATATTTCCCTGCTGGAAAGAACCCACAAGGAAGCCCGGGCTGTGCTGGAGCGCCCGGACGAGCACACCGCCCTTATAGACGCGGTTGTCGCCATGTATGAGAGCCGCATAAACGAAATGGCGGTGAATTAGAGCTTTTGCTGGGGGTTGGGGGTAGAACCCTCAAAAAATTCTTCGCGCATTCAGGAGATATCGGTTTTCAGGCCGATATCTCCTGTTTTAATCAGGCTGGCGCTGTTGTTTATGCTGATGTTCAAAGGGCGCAGCGGCTTTTGTTCTTTCAGGTGCTTAAGGCCGTCGGAGGTCAAAATGTAGCTGTTCACGTCCCTTTTCGGGCGGCCGTTTATGAGCCGTATCTTGCCCTCGTCCAGGAGAAGCTGGGTATAGTTTGAAAGCTTTTCTTTGCTCAGCTTGAAGTTGCAGGCATAGACCATTCTGCCCTCGTTCAGGGAGGTGAGAATATCAAGAATATGATCGGCCTGTGTGCGGCCCTTTTTCTTCGAAGGCAGATATGGCGGAGCAATGGCGCTGCTTGGGATAATGTACCGGCCGTTGATTGCCATCTGCTTCACACCCTCAATCTGCCTTTTCTCGCAGTATCTTCGCACCGTCCTCTCCGAGACTGAAAACCCGTTTTCCTGCCATAGCTTATGGGCCTGCGATACCGTCATGTGTGGGCTCCTTTCGTTTTAGAGTGTTGGTTGTCTTGCCGTTTGTCAGCGGCATATGGTCGGTGTGGGTGAGACAACTACAATAGAGCGGCCACAAAAGGGACGCATATTTAAATAATATAGAAATATCGACATTTTACTCCACTTTTGCGGAGCGCAAGTTTGGACCGAAACGGGACAGAGCGGCGCCTGATCTCATGAATCATGGAGGAATGACGCACGATTCTTGCCTTCGGGGAATTACGGGGAAAACGACAGGCGGCACTTCGACTAGAGGAAAACGAGTAGGTAATAGATTTGGTGTCGGTGCTGAGCCTGCCGCGTCCGTTCCATTCAGCTCCATCGAAGCCCGTTTGCAGCTCGTTTATGCCGCCTTGGAAGGGCGACCAATGAGGGGGTTCTGCCAAGCCGTTGGCGCAGCCTGTGGGAAATGGACGCCGCAAAGTTCGGATATTTGGGATTTTGCTCTAAGATTCCTCCAACCTAATGCTGTCATAAATTGGAGATCATGTGGTTTCATGCCCTAAAAAGGAACTTTTTGTATGTTTTATATTCAAATATTATAGCATGCAATTAATAATAATGATACCTTGACAGGTGGTATATCGGGGGGAAATATGCTATTATCGAAAGGTAATGAAACTGAATATAGGGAGGCTTTATTTATGATAAGAATAGGCATAGTGGGCTTTGGAAATATCGCCAGGGGCGTGCAGCTTTCGGTAATGCAAAACCCGGACATGGAGCTTGTGGCTGTGTTCACCCGCAGGCCCCCTCAGACCATCAAGGGCGCCATGGCGCAGGTTTACCACATGAACGATATTCCCCGCTTTAAGGGCGAGATTGATGTGATGATACTGTGTGGGGGCAGTGCAAAAGATCTGCCCGAACAGACGCCGCAGGTCGCAAGAATGTTCTGCACCGTTGACAGCTTCGACACCCATGCGGATATACCGGAGTATTTCGCCAAGGTGGACGAAGCCGCGAGAAAGGGCAGGCGGCTTTCGCTCATCTCCGTTGGCTGGGATCCGGGGCTGTTTTCCCTCAATCGGGCATATGCCAGGGCGGTTTTGCCGCAGGGGGTTGATTATACCTTCTGGGGTGACGGCGTGAGCCAGGGCCATTCTGACGCGGTGCGGCGCATTGACGGCGTTAGAGCGGCGATTCAATACACCATTCCGGAGAAGACTGCGCTGGAGAAAATTAGAAGCGGTGAAACGCCGGAGCTTTCCACCCGCGAAAAGCATTCAAGGCTATGCTATGTGGTGGCTCATGAGGGCGAGGACAGGCAGAGGATCGAGAGTGAAATCGTGAACATGCCCAAGTATTTCTCCGACTATAACACGACTGTGAAGTTCATCGATATGGACGAGTTTGAGCGGGATCATTCGCGGATGAATCACGGTGGATTTGTGCTTAGAAGTGGTATCACGGGGGAGAGTTCGCGGCAAATAATTGAGTACAGCCTGAAGCTAGACTCCAACCCTGAGTTTACCGCCAGCGTGCTGACCGCCTATGCCAGGGCTGCTTACCTCATGGCAAATGACGGTGAAACCGGTGCGCGGACGGTGCTTGATGTGGCGCCGGGGCTGCTGTGCGTCCAGACGCCGGAGGAGCTGCGCGCTGAGCTGCTGTAGTGCGGCTACGCCTGCAACAAAGAACCCCGCAAGCCTTTGAAAAGGCTTGACCCAAACTTTATTTATCTTATAAAGGGATTACAAAGGGGAACCCTTTGGCAGGAACTCGAGGACAGAATCATTGAAAAAAGAAAAAAAGGCCCCGCCGGAGAGACTGGCGGGGTTTGTTTTGCACGGTTTAAAGAGAAATCCAGTAGCGCTGAAGGAGGCTGCCGTCCTCCTCGACGACTTCGTTTTCCAGCACGCCGCCGCACTTGATGATGGTTTTGGCGGAGGCGGGGTTCTCCTTGTCGCAGGAGACGAGGGCCTTTTCGATGCCGAGCTCCCGGCAGTAGTCGAGGGCGAGAAGGAGCATCTGGGTGGCATAGCCCTTTTTGCGCTCCATGGGCCTTACGCCGTAGCCGATGTGGCCGTAGTATTTCAGCAGAAAGTCGTTCAGCAGATGGCGCACCTGTATGGTGCCGATGAGCTTTTTATCATGCTTTCGGACGGCGAAAAAGGTGGTGGCGGGAACGAGGCCTTTTTCGGGGGAGGTTTGCTCAAGGGCGATTCTTTCCAGCCACTCCTCATATGAATGGGCCTTGTCCAAGCCGCCAGAGCCGCTAAGGCTGTATTCGCCCTGGCCGATATGCTCCTGAAGATAGGAGAAGACTTCGTCCATGTGCTGGGGGCCGGGACGTTCCAATTTTATTTCACCGTTTTTTCTGCCATTCATTTTATCACTTCCAGTTGAAAAGGATTTTGCAGGGCGGTTTATTCCGTCTGCGCTGCGCCCGCCCACCCACGATGCCGCAAAACCGCCATTGCGCTTCGCAAGGCGGCTTTGCCTGCATCTCCCTAAGGGGCGTCCGGAAAGTAAGCTTTGTTTTATTGCGCAGCGATGTCTGTCTGCGCAGCTTCGGCGGGCTGTTGCAAAGAGTCTTGCTTTTTGCCATCGACCGAAAGTATGCTGGGCAAAGAGAGCCCGGCCATCTCGAACATATCATGTAGCGGCGGCAGCGATTTTATCAGCCCGGATGCAAAATTGGCGGTGGCATTCTTGCCGTTTGAGTCGGTTCCGCCGTCCCAGACGGTGACCTTGTCGATCTTGAGGTTCTTCACAGCCTCGGTCTGAGCCTTGACCAGATCCTCCATCTTGTCGGCGATCATCATCTTGATAGCCGCGTCCGCGTTTCCGCCAGCGGCGTCCATAATCTTGGAAAGACCGGCGGCTTGGCGGGAGAGCAGTTCCTCAACGCCGCGGGCCTGGGCTTCCATGCGGGCGAATATGGCATCGGCTTCACCCTTGGCCTGACGGCGGATCTTTTCAGCTTCGGCTTCGGCGTCGATTTCGGATCTGCGCTTTTCGATCTCAGCCTTGATGATGACGTCGGCTTCCATTGTGGCCTGTTCGCGCCTTGCCCTGGCGACTTCGGCTTCTTGCTGGGCGGCGTAGGACTCTTGAAGCGCCTTGGCTTCCGCAACCTTTTCGGCGGCGGTCGCCTTGCGGTTGGCCTCGGCCTCGCTTTCGCGCCTTTGAGCCTCGGAGTTGGCGATGACTATTCGGGATTCGTTTTCGCCCTTGACAGCGGCGGAGTTGGCAGTGGAAACCTGAATGCGCTGATCCCTTTGGGCGTTGGCTGCGCCGATGTTGCCGTCCCTGTCCTTTTCAGCGACGCTGATCTTGGCGTCGTTGATGGCCTTGGCTGCGGCCTCCTTGCCGAGGGCGTCGATATAGCCGGACTCGTCGGTGATGTCGGTCATGTTAACGTTGATAAGACGCAGGCCGATCTTTTTCAGCTCGCCCTCAACATTGCTGGAAACGGCGGACAGAAACTTGTCCCGGTCGGTGTTGATTTCTTCGATATCCATCGTGGCGATTACAAGGCGAAGCTGACCGAAGATGATGTCCCTTGCAAGGTCCTGCACCTCGTTGCGCTTAAGACCCAAAAGACGCTCCGCAGCATTTTGCATGACATCGGGTTCCGTGGAGATGCCAACGGTGAAGTTGCAGGGCGCGTCCACCCTTATGTTCTGGCGGGAAAGAGCGCTTTTAAGATCCACACCGATGGAGATGGGCCTGAGATCCAGGTATTCAAAGGCCTGAATGATGGGCCAGATGAAGGTGGCTCCGCCGTGGAGACACTTGGCCGCGGCATGGCTTTGGCCGCTGGTGGTTTCTCCTACGCGACCGTATATGACCATGATCTTGTCGGAGGGGCATTTGCGATAGCGGGACAAAATGGCCGCGACAAGGCCGAAGAAGACGAGGAGGATAACCGATATCCAGATAATCAGGTATGGCATGTTTGTTTATTCCACCTTTCTCAAATATGTTAGTTATAAATTTTGCTATGCAGTTTCGCCGGTTTTGATGTTTTCCGGCTCAACCACCATCACATTCACGCCGACAATGTCCACCACCCGGGCGACCTCACCGGTTTTTATAGGATATTCGCAGGTAGTAACTGCTTCATACTCGGAGAACCTGCCGCCCAGGTTCATGGTGACCTTGCCGGAGCCCTTGCCGCTGGCGGGTATGGTGAGGTAGACGTCGCAGACCTGGCCAAGAGCGGCCTTGTAGTTTCTTCTGCCGCTGGCATCCAAGCGCATGAGGGCGCGAACAAGGTATGCCACGGTGACCATGGCGCCGATGCCAAAGACTAGGGCGAGGATTATGGAGAAGATTTCCGGGAGATTGAACTCCATGAAGAGAATTCCGGTCCAGCCGGTTATTGCAAAAAAGGTGATGATGCCGCGAACCGTGACAAACTTGATGCCGCTATCGCCCGTGGCGCGCTCGGTGGATTCGTTGCCGTCCGGCAGATCCATGTCGGAGATGTCGTCTGCGAGGTCCATGCCGCTGTCGTCAAAGTCGATGTCGATATCGCCATCCATCCCTGATGAATCGGCGTCCAGCATGTCCTGATCGGCGCCGAAACCGCTGAAAATGAGCATTACGGTTTGTATGATGATGATTGCCGTCGCGGGGAGAGCCATATAATAGAAGATTTTCTCCAACAGAGGAAGGGCATCGAACCAGGTAAACATATTCATCCCACCTTTTTCTGCAACAGGGTAATTTGTATTCACTATTATTTTAATACCCCAGGGGGCGTTTGTCAATGAATTATGTGGATTATATTGAACAAATATTCCTATAAAAAATGTTTGACAATAAGCTTTTTCATATTATATAGTATTGAAAAGGGAGCGCTTATATGCTATAGTAAATTTAAGTTACTATAGGCGTTTTGTACTCTACGTTCCGAAAGCGGTGGTATGAGTGAACATTGGTGGGAAAATACGCGAATTGCGCCTTCACAGGAAGATGACCCAAAGTGAGGTTGTTGAAGGATATATGACGAGGAATATGCTTTCAAAGATCGAAAACGGCAGCGCTACACCTTCGATAAGGACATTGGAGCATATTTCGCAGGCCCTTGGCGTGCCCATGAGCTATTTTGTCAGCGGCGAGGAGATGAAAATGCTGCCTGCAAAGGGGCAGGATATAAGCGGATATGGTGAGAAAGTTTACCGCCTTGCCCAAAAGATAGAAGAAGGGAGCCACGCCTCGATTTCGGCGGCGGTGTGCATACAGGGCTATGTCCTGATTATTGGAGGCAAAGCGGAGGAGGCCAAGCAGCGACTGGAGAAAATATATGACGACTCACTTCCTGTGGAAGATAAGAATATGATCTGCCTTGCTCTGGAGGACTGCTGCAAGGAGATGGAGGACTACAAGTGCGCCTATGAATACGCCACAAAGCGGATCAGCTTCGGCGCTCTGGAGGAATAAAATCTACGCGGGGGCGAAAAGCGTGCTACTTGCATCTGCGGCGCGCCCGCCCGCCCACAAATAAAAAGCCTTTCCTTTCTCGGAAAGGCTTTTTATTTTCCCTAAGGGGCCTTCGGGAAGGCAAGGGGCATTTTTTGCGCAAATCACTTGCTCCTGAGAAAGAACCAGGAACAGGGAGCGGTTAATCCTGATGTCGACGTAAAGCCAGTGGAAAGGCGCAAAAAGATTTTCGGACAAATACAAAGAAGATGAATAAATATGCAAAAAGATGTTGACATTTTAAATGAAAAGCGTATAATATACAACAACATACAATTGCGGAGGGAATCTCAGATGAAAAAGGAGAACAATTACAAGAAGATAGTGCTGGCATATTCCGGCGGGCTGGATACGTCGATAATCATCCCATGGCTTAAGGAAAACTATGAGGGCTGCGAGATTATCGCCGTGGCGGCGGACGTGGGCCAGGGCAAGGAGCTTTCGGGCCTGAATGAAAAGGCAATCAAGACCGGCGCAAGCAAGCTTTACATTGAGGACTTACAGGAAGAATTCGTGGACGAATATATTTTTCCCACCCTTAAGGCAGGCGCTGTTTACGAAAACAAATATCTGCTGGGGACTTCCTTTGCAAGGCCGATAATCGCCAAGAGGATAACGGAGATCGCCAAGAAAGAAAACGCCGACGCCATCGCCCACGGCTGCACGGGCAAGGGCAATGACCAGGTGCGCTTCGAGCTGGCCATAAAGGCATTTGCGCCCAACATGCCGGTCATCGCCCCATGGAGGGTCTGGGAGCTTAAGAGCCGTGATGACGAGATCGACTACGCGGAAAAGCACAATGTGCCCTTAAACATCACCAGGGAGACCAACTACTCCAAGGACAAGAACCTCTGGCATCTTTCCCACGAGGGGCTGGAGTTGGAGGACCCCGCTAACGAGCCCAAGTATGAAGGCAACATGGAGATGTGCGTGACCCCCGAGGAAGCGCCCGACAAGGCGGAGTATGTCTGCGTGGACTTTGAACAGGGAGTGCCTGTGGCGGTGAACGGCGAAAAGCTAAGCGGTGTGGAGCTTATCAAAAAGCTGAACGATATCGGCGGCAAGCACGGCGTGGGCATTTTGGACATGGTGGAAAACAGGCTGGTGGGCATGAAGAGCAGAGGCGTTTACGAGACCCCCGGCGGCACGATACTCTACCACGCCCATGAGATGCTGGAGCAGCTATGCCTGGACAAGGCGACACTTCACTACAAGCAGAAGATGGCGCTGGAATTCGCTGACCTTGTATACAACGGCCTTTGGTACACGCCCCTTCGTAAGGCCCTTTCCGCCTTCGTGGACGAGACCCAAAAGTCTGTCACCGGCAGCGTGAAAATGAAGCTTTACAAGGGCAATATAATGGGAGCGGGCATGACCAGCCCCTATTCCCTGTATGACGAGGACATCGCAACATTCGGCGAGGACGAGGTTTTCGACCAGATGGACAGCCAGGGTTTCATCAGCCTTTACGGTTTGCCGATTAAGATAAAGGCGCTTTTGGATGAGAGGATGAACAAATAAAGGGGCTTGCAAGGAGAAGGCAAAATGGCGGATAACAAGAAACTATGGTCCGGCCGGCTGGCAGGGGATGTGGACGGAAGGCTGAATGCGCTGAATTCCTCCATCAGCTTTGACAGCAGGATGTACGAAGAGGATATCTTAGGCTCGCTCGCCCATGCCCGGATGCTGGGGGAAAGGGGCATAATTGCCCTGGAGGAAAGCAAGGCCATAGCGAAGGGGCTTGAAGGGATCTTGGCTGACATAAAAAGCGGCAAGCTTGAGATCGACATGGGAGCCGAGGATATTCACACATTCGTGGAGCAGGTTTTGACAGAGCGAATAGGCACGGCGGGAAAAAGGCTGCACACAGCAAGAAGCAGGAACGACCAAGTGGCCCTGGACATTCGCATGTATCTTTCAAAGAGTATGGAGGATATAAGCCTGGCGGCAGCGGAAGCAGTTTCGGCCCTGTGCGATGTGTCCGAAATGCATCTGGAAACGGTGATGCCCGGCTACACGCACCTCCAAAGGGGACAGCCCGTAACCCTTGCCCACCACCTGATGGCCTACGCCTGGATGCTTTTGCGGGACATTGAAAGGCTTGCCGACTGCAAAAAGCGCACTCTTATGATGCCCCTTGGCAGCGGCGCTCTGGCGGGGACGACTTACCCAATCGACAGGCAGTCCGTCTGCGAGAAGCTTGGCTTTAATGGTGTCACTCAAAACAGCATGGACGCCGTCAGCGACAGGGATTTCGTCATCGAGCTTTCATCATGTCTTTCCATTTTGGCCATGCACATGTCCCGCCTGGCGGAGGATATGATCCTCTGGTGCAGCTGGGAGTTCCGCTTCATGGGCCTTTCCGACGGCTTTTCAACGGGCTCGTCCATAATGCCCCAGAAGAAAAACCCCGACGGCGCGGAGCTTATACGGGGCAAGGCGGCCAGGGTCTTCGGCAGCAATGTGGCGCTCCTTACGATGATGAAGGGCCTGCCCATGTGCTACAATAAGGACATGCAGGAGGATAAGGAGGCGATATTCGACGCTGTGGACACGGCTCTCCTTTGCCTAAATGTTCTGACCCCCATGCTGAAAGAAGCCGTTTTTTACCCTCAGAACATGGCGAAGGCCGCTGCGGAGGGCTTCATAAACGCCACAGACTGCGCCGATTATCTTGTGAAAAAAGGCGCCGCGTTCAGGGACGCATACGCCGTCACAGGCCGCCTTGTGAGCCTTTGCATTGAAAAAGGTCTCACCCTTGAAGCTCTGCCAATTGAGGAATATAAAAAAGCAAGCCCGCTGTTTGATGAAGACATATTTGCTGCCATTTCGCTGATGGAATGTGTGCGGCAAAGGGGCGTACAGGGCGGGCCTGCGCCCGAGTCCGTTATGGAGCAGATTGTTCAGGCAAGAAAAAGCCTGGGGAAAACAAGCGAAGAAAATGCAAAGAAATGAAGGGGAGGAGCACAGATGCTGAAAAAGTATAAAGTATTCATCGATGGGCAGGAAGGAACAACGGGCCTTAAGCTGCGCGAAAGGCTCCAGCCCAGGGAAGATATAGAGCTTATTTTGATAGACGAAGAAAAGCGCAGGGATATTCCAGAGCGCAAAAGGTTGATCAACAGCGCCGATGCGGTTTTCCTATGCTTGCCGGACGATGCTGCAAGGGAATCTGTTGCTCTGGTGGAAAGCGAAGATGTGATCATCATCGACGCATCCACCGCCCACAGGACAAGCGAGGGCTGGGCCTATGGCTTTCCGGAGCTTTCAAAGGCCCACAGGGAGAATATCGCCTCATCTAAGCGGATATCCGTTCCCGGCTGCCATGCCACGGGTTTTAGCGCACTGGTATACCCCTTGGTGAAGCTGGGCTATATCGCCAAGGATTATCCCCTTGTTTGCCACAGCATCACCGGCTATAGCGGCGGCGGCAAGAACATGATCGCCGAGTATGAAGGCGACAGCCGCAGCCCATTGCTCAAAAGCCCCAGGCAGTATGGTCTGACTCTTTCCCACAAGCACCTGCCGGAAATGAAGCATGTGACGGGGATATCGCAAAAGCCGCTTTTTAACCCCATCGTCTGCGACTTTTTCAGCGGCATGGCGGTGAGCATACCCATCCACGTTTCGCTGATGCAAAAGAAGGCATCCCTGCAGGAATTGCTGGACGTCTTTTCAGGCCGCTATGCCGGCCATGGGCTGATATCCGTTCATGAGGGCAACGGCGAGGGACTCATCGCGGCAAACGAGGTTGAAAACACATGCCGAATGAAGATATATGTCTGCGGAAACAGCGAGCAGATGACATTGATCAGCGTGTTTGACAATCTGGGCAAGGGCGCTTCCGGTGCGGCGGTGCAGTGCATGAACATCGCCCTGGGCCTGGAGGAATATAAGTCCCTTTTATGATGGAGGGGGAAGTTATGAGTAATACGAAGAAAATAGGCGGCGGCATTTGCGCGCCAAAGGGATTTGTGTCCGGCGGCGTCCACTGCGGCATTCGCAAGAACCAACACAAGAAGGATCTGGCGGTGATATTGAGCGAAGTGGAATGCGCTGCGGCGGCTGTGTACACAAAGAACAAGGTCTATGGCGCGCCGATAACGGTGACGCGGCAAAATATCATGGATGGAAGGGCGAAGGCGGTAATCTGCAACAGCGGCAACGCCAACACCTGCAATGCAGACGGCATCGAAAAGGCACAGGCCATGTGCCAGATGGCGGCGCAGGCTTTCGCCATAGAGCCCACTGACATAATCGTAGCTTCAACGGGTGTGATCGGCCAAAGCCTTGATATAAGCCCCATCGAAAAGGGCATTGAAATGCTCAAGGGGAATTTGAGCGCAAAGGGCGGAAATGATGCGGCTACGGCCATAATGACCACGGACCTTGCGCCAAAAGAAGTGGCGCTGAGCCGGCAGATCGGCGGTAAAACAGTGAAGCTGGGGGCTATGGCCAAGGGTTCGGGGATGATCCACCCCAACATGGCGACCATGCTTTGCTTCATCACCAGCGATATAGACATATCGCCACAGATGCTGCAAAAGGCCCTGTCCGAAGTTGTTTGCGACACCTTTAACATGATCAGCGTGGACGGGGATACATCCACAAATGACATGGTTTCGATAATGGCAAGCGGACTGGCGGGAAATCCCATTATCGAAAGCGATGGCGCGGACTTTGAAGCCTTTAAGGAGATGTTGTTTGAAGCCTCAAAGGAGCTTTCAAGGATGATCGCCGCCGACGGCGAAGGTGCGACGAAGCTGCTGGAATGCGCAGTTATTAACGCGCCTTCAAAAGATGTGGCTGTTGGCATTTCAAAGTCGGTCATAACCTCCAGCCTTGTGAAAACCGCCATGTTCGGCCAGGACGCCAACTGGGGCAGGATACTCTGCGCCATTGGCTACGCCCCGGGGGATTTTGACGTGGACAAAATAGGCGTCAGCCTTTCGTCAGCGGGGGGAAGGGTAACAGTCTGCAAAAGTGGCGCGGGCGTTCCCTTCAGCGAGGAAATGGCCGCAAAGGTGCTTGCTGCCGATGAGATAAGGATAGACATCGACATGGGGCAGGGGAACTTTTCAGCCACTGCCTGGGGCTGCGACCTCACATATGATTATGTGAAGATAAACGGCGATTATAGGACTTAACGGGAGAAAAACGGAGGAACGGCCATGAACTATAAACAGATAAGCGATGACATTCGCGCCCAGGTGCTGACGGCGGCCCTGCCCTATATACAAAAATATGCGGGGAAGGTGGTCGTGGTCAAATACGGCGGCAATGCCATGGTGAATGAAGAGCTTAAGGAAGCGGTGATGAGCGACATCGTTCTGCTTTCTCTGGTGGGGATAAAGGTGGTGCTGGTGCATGGCGGCGGGCCGGAGATAAGCAACATGCTGAAGCGGCTGGGCATAGAGTCCCGCTTCATTGGCGGGCTGCGCTACACCGATGAAAAGACAATGGAGATTGTTCAGATGGTCCTTTCCGGTAAGACAAACAAGGATCTGGTTTCGCTGATAGGAAGGCTGGGAGGCAAGGCAGTGGGCCTTTGCGGAATCGACGGCGGCATGATAAAGGCAAAGAAGCTGGAGGGGGAAAACGATCTGGGCTTTGTGGGGGATATCACGAAAATTGAAATCGACGTGATTGAAAACGCCCTTAAAAACGGCTATATACCGGTGATAGCCACGGTGGGCGCAGGCTGCGGGGGCACTGCCTATAACATAAACGCCGACACCGCCGCCACGGAGATTGCCTCTGCGCTGAAGGCGGAAAATATAATCACTCTAACGGATATAAGGGGACTGATGAGGGATGTGAGCGATGAAAAGACGCTGATCCCGGCGGTGAAGGTGAATGAACTGGAAGGACTGATCGAAAGCGGCGTCATCAGCGGGGGGATGATCCCCAAGGTAAAGGGCCTTGAGAAGGCTTTGCGCGAAGGCGTTAAAAAGGCGGTTATGATCGACGGCAGGGTGCCTCACTCCATTTTGATTGAAATGTTTTCAAACGAAGGCATAGGCACCATGTTGACTCTATAAGGAGGGTTTGTTTTGGCAACAGTTTTTGATTCCATAAAACAGCGGGACGACGAATATGTCCTTCACACATACAACCGCTTTCCGGTTGCCGTTTCCCACGGTAAAAATGCCACCCTTTGGGATTTTGACGGCAAGGAGTACATCGACTTCACAAGCGGCATAGGCGTAAACAGCCTGGGCTTTGCCAATGAAAACTGGCAAAAAGCGGTTATTGACCAGCTGGGCAAGGTTCAGCACATGTCCAACCTGTACTACACGAAGCCCTGCATTGACGCGGCGCAGATTCTCTGCGAAAAGACGGGCATGAGCAAGGTTTTCTTTTGCAACAGCGGCGCTGAGGCCAATGAGGGCGCCATCAAGGCGGCAAGAAAATATAGCTTCATGAAATATGGCAAGGGCAGGAGCGATGTGATATCGCTGAACAATTCCTTTCACGGCAGGACTGTGACCACTCTTTCCGCCACAGGGCAGGATGTTTTCCATAACTACTTTTTCCCGTTCACTGAAGGTTTTATATTTGCGGATGCGAACGATATCGATGATGTGAAGACGAAGATGGATGGAAGCGTCTGCGCGGTTATGATAGAGCTGATTCAGGGCGAAGGCGGCGTTCTGCCCCTTGAAGGCGGCTTTGTGAAGGCACTTGCCGATGAGTGCGCAAAACGTGATATACTGCTGATAATAGACGAGGTGCAGACCGGCGCAGGAAGGACTGGCGAACTGTTTTGCTTCATGCAAGCTGGCATAAACCCGGACATTGTAACTTCCGCAAAGGGAATCGGCGGGGGGCTGCCTTTGGGAGCGATTTTGTTTAACGAAAAAGCAAGCGGCGCTCTGACGGCGGGAGACCATGCCACCACATTTGGAGGAAATCCAATCGCCTGCGCGGGGGCTGTCCAGGTGCTTTCCACAATGGACGATGGTTTTTTGGCGGAAGTGAGGGAAAAGGGAGCATATATTTCGCAGAAGATAAACGGGATGAAGAACGTGAAGTCTGTTTCCGGCATGGGGCTTATGATCGGCGTGGAGCTCGATGATGGCTTTGCAGCGACTGCGGCGGATATCGTGAACAGGGGGATCGGTTATGGTGTGCTTTTGCTGACAGCGAAGGCGAAAGTGAGGCTTTTGCCGCCGCTGACGATAACTTATGAGGAGATCGACAGGGGGCTTGCGGCGCTATCAAAAGCGCTGGAGCTGGCTTAGCAAAAGACGGGGCGGCTGCTTTAAGATCGCCTGGGGGCCCCACCCGCCCAAGGAAAACCCCTTTCCTTCCGGCAAGGAGCTTTTCCTCCCACGAGGCTGTCCAGGACCATCA
>JBNRMR010000183.1:0-13067 GCA_050309705.1 Christensenellales bacterium
GTCCAAGAGCGTGAAGTCAGAACATTTTTGAAACAGGCCCATTTGAACATTCCTCCCTTTAAAGGTATAAATGATTCAGATAGCCGGCAGCGTGAACTCATCAAAACATGTGTGGTGCTATGCGGAGTTCCCGCAAATTTTGTCGTCAGCCCCGACGCTTGTGTGGCAAGTGGCGGGGCTGATAGAATAAAGCAATATAAATGTGGCTATCTTGCAGCTATTATAGCATCCTTTCCGGCAGCCGTAAAGGATAGTTCGCTTGTCTTTTTACCGGGGAACTGGTCATGGCTGAAAAAGCCGATAAAATCATCGGTGACACAATTTCCTGCAGGGGATTGACTTTGCCGGTCAGTTATGCTATATTATCAAAGTCGCATGTGCCTGTAGCTCAGCCGGATAGAGTGACTGGCTACGAACCAGTAGGTCGGGGGTTCGAACCCCTCCAGGCACGCCAAGCGGCAAGTTGCCGCCGACAATATCGCGCGCCATCCTTCGATGGTGTGCGATATTTTTATGCATACGCTGAAGTTTTGAGCGCCTTATCAAGCATCTTATTGCTATTTCAAATGGCCGTATAATTAGTTGCATTCACAAAGAGCCCGGCAGAGCTGAATGGGGCGGTGAATGTGCCGGGCTGGCATAGTGTTGGCCGGGTTTATCTGGATATTATGGGCAACGGCAGGAAGAAAGTGGCGGAAAGGCGAATTATTGATGGTATGATAGGCAAGGCGCAATTGTGAGCGCTTAAGCGTGGAAAAATATAGGATGGCGCGGGAAAGAGGGAGGACGTTATGAAGATCCAAAGGCTTTATACCAACCACATTGAAAATCCCCTGGGATATGAGATGGAACAACCCACCTTTTCATGGACTGTGACTGAAACATCCGCCCGCAGGCAGTTGGCGGCGCAGTTGCTTGTTTCGACAGACGAAAGCTTCACCAACCCTCTTTTTGACAGCGGCAAGCGGGAGAACATAAACAGCGCCGCGTTCACGCCGGATATCAAGCTTGAGCCATACACGCGTTACTGGTGGAAAGTTACGGTGTGGGCCGACAACGGCGACTTTGCAAAGAGCGAGACAGCCTGGTTTGAAACTGCGAAGATGCGCGACCCATGGCAGGCAAAATGGATCACTTCGCCATTTGAAAAGGATGTACATCCCTGGTTTATCAAGCGCTTCAAAATTGATAAGCCGGTGGAATCGGCAAGGGTTTATGCTACGGGCCTGGGTGTGTATGAGCTTTTTGTGAACGGCGGCAAGGCGGGCGACGAAATCCTGGCGCCTTTTTTCAACGACTATGAGAGCTTTATCCAATATCAGACATATGACGTGACTGAAAGCCTGCGCCAGGGCGAAAACCTGATGGCCTTCATGCTGGGAAACGGCTGGTATAAGGGGCGCTTTGGTTTTCAGCATGGTATGGACGAATTATACGGGGATAGGTTTCTTTTGATCGCTGAGCTGCGAGTGAAATATAGCGACGGCACGAGCGAAACTATAGGCACGAATGGGGATTGGGCCAGCGAAAAGTCTGCGGTGCTGTCCAGCAGCATATATGACGGCGAGGAATATGACGCAAGATTGGAGAAGCCCTTTGAAAGGCTGGGCGAGGCAGGAACCGCGGCGGTCTTGGCGGACTGCGCCGACAAAAACCTTGTCGCCAGGCTGAGCCCGCCGGTGAGGATAACCGAAACGGTAAAGCCAATCGCACTGCTCAAAACGCCGGCGGGAGAAGATGTGCTGGATTTTGGCCAGGTGTTGACCGGGTGGCTTGAGTTTGAATTGAGCGCGCCGGAGGGCACAGAGGTGTTCATCCAGTTCGGCGAGCTATTGCAGCAGGATAATTTCTACAATGAAAATCTGCGGACGGCAAAGCAGGAATACCGCTATATTTTGGCAGGAAGCAAGGCCCATGTTCGCCCCCGGTTCACATTTTACGGATTCCGCTACGCAAAGATACAGGGGCTTAAAAACATCCGCCCCGAGGATTTTTCCGCCAAGGTCATCCATTCCGATCTGGCTGTGACGGGAAGCATTAAAACCTCCAATGAAAAGGTGAACAAGCTCTTTCAAAACGCCTTCTGGGGCCAGAGAGGTAATTTTTTGGATGTGCCGACGGACTGCCCACAGCGGGACGAGCGCATGGGCTGGACGGGTGATGCTCAGGTATTCGCCGCCACTGCCAGCTACAACATGCACACGCCGGCGTTCTTTGCGAAGTTCATGTACGACATGCTTGCCGAGCAAAAGAAACTGAATGGCGCGGTGCCCCATGTGGTTCCCAATGTTTTGGGGGTTATTTATAACAAGCTCAATATTTCGCAGGAAAGCTCTGCATCTTGCGCCTGGGCGGACGCAGCGACGATAATCCCCTGGACCGTATATGTTCAGTACGGCGACATTGGTCTTCTCAGGCAGCAGTATGAGAGCATGAAGCTGTGGACGGAGTATGTTTACCGCATCGACGAAACGAAGTGCGGCGGCTCACGCCTTTGGACCCACGGAAATCATTACGCCGACTGGCTCGCCCTTGATAATTACAAGCAGGAGAGCTTTGGCGGCACCGATAAATACTTTGTGGCTTCCTGCTATTACTATTATTCCGCCCTGCTGACATCAAAGGCTGCTGCCGAATTGGGCTATGATGAGGACCACGAAAGATATCTTAGGCTGTCGCAGGAAATCAAAGCAGCCATTCAGAAGGAATATTTCACAACGACGGGCCGCCTTGCCATCAACACCCAGACCGCCTATGTTTTGGCCCTCCATTTTGATCTGACGCCGCCACAGTTTAAGGAGAGGGTGATAAATGACCTAAAAGCCAACCTGGATGACCACGGAGTCCATCTGACAACGGGCTTTGTGGGCACGGGCTATATCTGCGAAACCCTTGTGAACTGCGGCCTGGCGGAATATGCCTACACGCTGCTTTTAAACGAGGATTATCCCAGTTGGCTCTATGCCGTCAACATGGGGGCAACCACCATATGGGAACGGTGGAACTCGATATTGCCCGACGGCACAATCAGCGGCACGGGCATGAACAGCATGAACCACTATGCCTATGGCGCTATCGCCGGGTGGATGTACAGGCAGATGTGCGGGCTTAGACCCTGCGAAAGCGCCCCGGGCTTTAAGCGCGCGGTGATAGAGCCCCATCCTGACAGGCGGCTTCGGTTTGCTCAGGCGGAATACATCTCCGCATCGGGGCCATATGGCGTCAAGTGGGAGTATATGGACGAATCTAATATCCGCTTTGTGATCAAAGTGCCCTTTAACGCAAGCGCCAGCTTTAGCTTCGCCTGCAAGGAAGCAGCGCTAAATGGCGAGGAGATGCCGGTTTCTGGGGGCGTGGCGGTCAAGGAACTACATAGCGGGGAGCATGTGATCGAGTGCAGGCTTTCATAAAGGCTCTGCGTTATTACGGAGTTTTGAAAAGAAGGGCTTGCCCCAAGGCGCTTAACGCTGCGGGCAGGTATTGGTTCCCCGGCGGGTGATGCAAGAGTTTGCATCCGCCGCGTTTCTGGACTAGGATGACCTTCTGCCCGTTCCGGAAAACCTCAGCGGCTCGATACAATATGATGAATCGCCGGATGCGTACAGGCTTGACATGTCCAACAAAGGCGAGCAAACAACCGTCATTGAGCCCGTGACAATCAAAGCCGACGGCTCCATTGCTGCAAGGGTGTGGCTTTACACAGGGCAGAAGGAGCCCAAGGAAGTCATAGAGTTTATCATGGAACCCCTATGCGGGGGCATCAGTCAGCCGATATTCCTTTACAGCTTGAGCTCCGCGCAGTTGGTTGATTAATCCGCAGAGCGGGGGTAGCAAAACAAGACGCACGTGCGATTGGGCCTGAGCGTCTTTTTTGCGCTGTATTTCGACCTTTGCGGAAAAAGTAATCAGCCGGCTCTTTTTTGCTCGCCTTTTTTGTCCTTCACGAACAGCCTGAGCAGGGGGCGCAGAAATCTGGGGCATTTAATGCATATCATCCTCATATATATCACCTCGTATTGAACTATATGAGTAAGAAATTTGAATTAGCATGGTTTTAAAAAAAGGAACAAGCCCGTGATTATCAGCGCGAAGCCCAGCAGCGCCAGCCATATCCAAAACGGCACTATGAAAAGCAATATCAAGGCCCCCGCCAGTATGGCGATCACCGCCAGAAGCTTACGCTTGCTACAATGCCTCATGCGCATAAACAGCACCCCCGTAACGCATTATATGCGGCCGGGGGTTGCGAGATGTCATTTGCTGATGTTTTTCAGGGAGCTACCAGAAAGATTCGCCCTGCCAGCCGAACCTTTTAAGCTCTGAAAGAAAGTCTTCCGGCGGGGGAGCGCTGAAGGAAATGGCTTCTCCGCTTGCGGGATGGGTGAACGAAAGGGAATACGCGTGGAGCATCATCACCTTCGCATCGCTTTTTATTTTGGGGCCGTAGACATCGTCGCCCATCACCGGGTGGCCGATTGAGGCGGCATGAACTCTTATCTGGTGGGTTCTGCCTGTGTGCAGCCTGCACTTGACCAAAGTGGAGGAGCGAAGGCTCTGCATGGCGTAAAAATCAGTCTGGGCAGGTCTTCCGTCGGGGGAAACCCCCATTTTTTTACGGTCGTTTTTGTGGCGGGCAATGGGTGCGTCCACGAAAACATGCTGCTCCTTGAGGCTGCCCAAAAGCAGCGCAGCATACATCCGCCCCGCGCTGCGCTCCTTTAGCTGCCGGGAAAGAGAGAGATGGGCCTCGTCGTTCTTCGCGGCCACAATAAGCCCCGTGGTCATCTTGTCCAACCGGTGAACTATGCCCGGGCGAAGCTGGCCTCCTATGCCGGAAAGGTCGCGGCAATGGAAAAGCAGCGCGTTTACCAAGGTGCCGTCGGGGTTGCCGGCCGCAGGGTGAACCACCATGCCCCTTTGCTTGTTTATGACGATGATGGAGGCGTCCTCGTGGATGATGTCCAGCGGAATGTCCTGGGGGAAGGCGCCATATTCCTGCGGCTTCGGCATGTCAAGCCCTACCGCATCGCCTTCGCGCAGTACCTGGCCGTTTTTGTGAGGTGAAAAACCGTTCACAGTGACACAGCCCTCTGCGACCAGGCTTTGAATTCTGGCGCGGGTTTCGCCGGTTATCTGCGCAAGGAACTTGTCAAGCCTTTCGCCCGCCTGCTCCGCACTCACAATAACATTCATTTTTCGGCGGCCTCCGGGCTTCCATCGCTCATTTTCGCCTGCTTCGCGGCCTTCATATCATTTATTATGTAGAACAGAAGAAATATGGCCGCGCCCACGCAGATGGCGCTGTCCGCCACGTTGAACACAGCGAAGTTGATCAGGCGGAAATCGAATGTGTCCACAACGAAGCCGTATACGGCCCTGTCGTAGAAATTGCCCAATGCGCCGCCCAAAAGCATCGCCAGGCCAACGCCGCAGCCCTTTGCTTTCGGCAGGCGGAAGTATAAAATCCAGATCAGCGCCAAGATAGTCACCGTTGTGGTTATGTAAAAAAACAGGAACTGACCCTGGAGCATTCCGAATGCCGCGCCCCTGTTCTCTACATATGTGAAATGAAAAACACCCTCCCATATCGGCAGGGTTTCATAAAGTGCAAGGGTTTTGACGGTCCAAAGTTTCACCAGCCTGTCGATGGCTATAACAAAGATGATTATGGCTGTGTGCCAGCGCCTCATAGTTTTCCTCCAGATGTTTTGTTTTTTCTTTTGCTTTTGCGAGATCATGCTTGCGGGAGATATCAAAATGTTATCCCAAAGACTTTGCCTAGTATCATCAAGGCGATGGCGCCCAGCACGCTGAAGCCGATGGCGGTTCCAAGGCCGCGGAATATCCCCGCAATAAAGCTTGTGAGCATGAACTTTCGCGTGTTGCACAAAAGAGACGAATATTCGCGTATGTTCGTCCTTTCCAGCGCGTATACAAGCTCTTTGCATATCCTCTCCCAGTTGGTATCATTCACTGCGCAGCACCTCTGCCATATTATCTCACAATGCTGCGGAAAAATGCGCCGGGGCAAGGGAAGTGCGGTTGGATTTACGCGGTTTGCTCAACGTCTTCAGATTTTTCGAACTCGGATGAATCGTCAGTGAAATCATCGTCCGAAGGGATGAAGATGTCCTCCATTGCGGCAAGCTGGGTGCTCATCACCGTGCGGATCTGCTTTTTATACTCCTCGATGACTGCGCTCAGGCGTTTTTGGCTTTCGCGCATCTGCGCTGCTTTTTCCTGGGCGTCACTGATGATCTCCTCGGAGGAAGCGCTCGCCTCATCGAGGAGACTCTTTGCCTGCTCCTGGGCAGCTTCTGTTATGGCGCTTGCCCTTGTGCGGGCCTCGTCGGTGATGGCAATAGAAGTTTTTTGCGCCGTCACCATGGACTCGCGAAGAGCACGCTCCATGTCCTTAAATTCATCAAGCTGCTTAATGAGAGCCTCATTTTTAGTCTTAAGCTGGTCCTTTTCAGAGATCAGGTTATCAAGAGTGTCGGCAAGCTGGGCCATGAAGTCGTCAACCTCTATGATGCTGTAGCCGTTGAGCCTGTTCTTAAATCTCTTTTCATGGATATCTCTTGAATTCATGATGTCCTCCTACGGTCTGATTGCCCTTAATCACCATAATATGCTATAAAAAATCCTTCAAAGCAACTAGGATCTGGAGAAAACCTCCATTGAAAGATATGTGCGATCCTTGCGGCTTTTGCCGCCGGCTTCACCTATCTTTATGCGTCCCATGCCCCGAACGCTGATTATATCGCCTTCTTTTATTCTCTCGTCCGGCTTAAGGCAGGGGACGAAGTTCAAAAAAACCCTGCCCTGGGAAATGAGCTGGGAAGCAGAGGGCCTTGAAATCCGCATTGCCTCGGCCACAATGGCGTCCAGCCGGAAGGATTTGAATGTGGCCGAAACCGTCCTTCCCTGGGGCTTTATTATGTCCTTTGGCTCACAGCGATCAACTTGCACACTGGCACGGCCTGCGCTGGCCAGTGATGAGATCGCCTGCGCCATGGCTGAAAGGACGAACACATAGGCCGATCCTTCGCCGGACAAAATGTCACCAAAGGTTTCCCGCTTTATGCCAAGGGCCATTATCGCCCCCAAAATATCGTGATGGGCCGGCCCTTCAAACCTTTTATCCCAGGTGATCACCAGCGCCTGCACAGGAAAGACCGCCTCATTCGCGCCATCGCCAACCGCCAGCACCCGGCGCTCGGCCTCGTCATAGCCACCAAAACTGTGGCAGGGCAGACCAACGCTCCTGCATATGCGCGCTATTTCCCAGGCGGCCGTAGGATCCAGAAAGGGGGTGAATTGGGTGATGCCCGTCCTTTGCGCCCGGAATATAAGGTCGTCAATTCTGCCGGCTGAAAAAGCTGCGTCCTTTTGCATGGTCTTACACTGCTAAAACAGGAGCCTTTGAAGCATGCCTATCATTATCTGCAGGGCAAGATAGGCCATCATCGGTGAAAAGTCCAGCGGCATGCGCATTCTTTCCATCAGCTTCATCGATATCCTTCTGAAGGGGTAAATTATCGGCTCAGTCAAAGAACGAACCAGCACCAAAAACTTGTTGTTGGGTTTTAAAAACCAGCTGCATATGGCGGCGATCACAATCATGTATGAGTATAGTCTAAGCAGTGTGATCAGCGATGTTATTATTATGTAAATGGTTCTGCTCACTATTCGCTGCGGCTCCTAAAGATTGATCCGGAGCCGGAGGCAGCGGCCCTGTTGCCCTCGTCCGCGTAATTGCCGCCGATCTCAACATTCACCGGAGCGATCAAGTAGGTCTGGTGGGCCACCTTGCGCAGTTTAGCTGAAATGGCGTAGGCCGCGCCGCTCAGAGTGTCAATAACCCGCTGGCTTTCAACGGCGTCCAGATTTTCCAGGTTCAAAAGCACGGATTTGCCTGTGAGAAGGTCGTCGATGACGGCCTTGGCCTCGGTGTGCTCGCTTATCTGGTATATGGTCGTCTGGTGCTTCACATTGCTGTTTTCATATGAAGGATGCTGCACGACTTTGCCCCCCTTATTTCTTGCGCTTGCTGTTTCGGGCTGGTACTGCTGCTTGCCCATTTGCTGCTGGGAATATTGCGTTTGGCCGTAGCCGCCTGCTTGCTGCCTGTAAGGCTGCGGCTCCGGATACCGGGCCACGCGGGCGCTGTCGGATGGATATTGGGTTGTCTCCTCAAAATCCATCTGATCGTCGTCGTCATCTTCCTCAACGCCTATAAACCTAAGGAATTTGCTAAAAAATTCTGCCATATGCTTGCCAACCTCCGGTGTTATATGAAAAGGGTTGAACCTATTCTAATCATGTTTGCGCCGCATTTAAGGGCGATGTCATAGTCGCCGCTCATGCCCATCGAAAGAGTTTCAAACTCCGGCGACGAGGCAATTTTGCAGCACTCATCAAAAAGCTTCTTTGCCGCTGTAAAAGCTTCGCCTGCGGCCTCTTTGCCGCCATCCAGCGGCGCCATGCACATAAGCCCCCTAAGGGAGATGTTCTTCGCCCTCATGGCCGCATCGAAAAGCTGGGGAAGATCCTCCGGCAGCGCCCCGGCCTTGCCCTCTTCCCGCGCGGTGTTCACCTGAAGGAGTATCGCTGTGGGGGAGGGGCTGCGCTTTGATATTTCACCCAGCAGTGAGAGCCTGTCCACGGAGTGAATAAGGTGGACGCGGCCCATCAGATGCTTCACCTTGTTAGTCTGAAGCTGTCCGATGTGGTGAAGCCTGTAGGCAGGGTCGATATCGTCCTTCTTTTGCAGCCATTCCTGCACGCGGTTTTCGCCGATGTCAAGTATGCCGTGGCTTTTAAGCTCGTTTATCTCCTGGGGAGGGCGGGTTTTCGTCACCGCCACTATCGTCACGGCCTGGGGGCCGCTGGGGGCATTTTTTGCTATAACATCCCTTATCCGGGCGATGTTAGCCGATAAGTTCATTGCGTGTCTCCTGCTTTTTCCTTTTCATGAGCCCTTTGCTTGCTAACGGGGCTTTATGGTCATCCCTTTTTCCAGAGCGCCCGGGACGGTGGGCGAGACAATGTAGTGGCTGGGATCGGAGGCCAGTATATCAACAGGGACAAATGTGCCGTCCGTGAGATACACTCCAAACTCAGACTCCACCTGTTTGACGGACTTCCTGGGAACCATCAGCCCCTCGGTGTTGCTGCCCACAGTTATGAAGGCAAAGCGCTCGCCAATGAGAGAGCCGATGTCCTTGGCGACGTTCAAAATTACCAAAGTCGTGGTGTTTTTTTCATCGGTTTCAATTCTCAGAACCGTGGCCGTGGCATTAAGCCCGTTATAGCCCTCGATATTTATCAGAACCTCCTGCCCTATGCCCGCCTGCCACTTGTTGGAGGGAGCGGTAAACGCCACATACCAATTATAAGGATCCACAAGGCGGTATAGTGGCTGACCGGTAGCCGGCATTTGTGGTCTTTGACCGCTTAAAAAGTTTTGCACATGCTGGACATTAAGCGCTTCAATCACATCTTCGCCCAGGGCGGGCTCAAGGCCGTCAAAGTAGACGCTTACCCTGCCGTCCCCCGGAGCAAGATATGCAGTGCGCCAGTTTTCAATTCTGCCCATGAGCTGGGTTTCGTTTGAATAAAGCTCTGTCAGGGCGCTGTCCGCCTGGGCTACGCTGGTACTCTTCAAATAATTCTGGCGTTGGGTCATAAGCTCGTGGAGCTTGAGCTCTGCACTGGCGATATTGTGTGAGGGCTGGTTTTTATAGCCGGAGATGATGTCCACCTGGGCCTGTATATCGGCATTAAATTGGTCAAGCTGGGGGTCGACTATCTTGCTGAGAAGGCTGTCTTCCTGCTGGGTTTTTATGTTTTGGCGCACTGTTTGAAGGTCTGCCAAAAGTTGGCTGGTGTAGTCGGATGCAAACATGTCCAAAACGGTGTCACCCTGACGGACATTTTGCCCCTCAACGACTTTGTAGGAGGCTTGCCCGTAAGTTTCGCTGTAAAAAGAAACCTCGCTGCGGATTATGAGGGCATCAAAACCCTCGCCTACAGCGTCATATGCACCGTAGCCGACAAGGTATTCACTTGGTCTGGAAAGGAGGGCGATGGGCAAAATGATCACAGCCAGAAGAACGGCTATAAACACAAAAAATCGCGGCTTCATCCTGAAGCGTCGGTTTTTCTTCCTTTCGCGGCTCCTTGATTCGTAATACTCACGGTAATCCATCAATGGCTCCTCCCGCTAAGAATTGCGATACAAGCACACTTATTTATGATATATAATAACATATTTATGTATGTTTGCCAAATGATTTTATGATAAATTGTCCTATGGGAAATATTTCCCAAGGGAGCGTGCAAGAGGGGCACTTTATCGCCTCAGCGACAGGCGATGGGCCAGGCTATTCATTCTTTCAAGGCTGTGGTTGAAAAAGGCCTTATACCCCTGGCAGAAATAACAATGGGGGACAGCGCCTTCTTCAGGCAGTGCACGCATCCTCTTGCAGCCGCCGCGGCATATGAAAAAATATTCGCACTCCCGGCACTTAAGAGGAAGCCGGGCGGACTCCTCGATGAAACCAGTCTCGGCGCGCCTTTTGTTGATTTCCTCAAAGCCAATATCGTTAAGGTTGCCGAGATTGTATTGATCAAGGACGTAAAAGTCGCAGGGGTAGACGGAGCCGTCGGCCTCCACGACGTTTTGCGCCGAGCAGATGCCACTCATGCCGCAGCTTTCGGGGGGATGGCCCATCAACATTGAGACATAATTATCGAATGTCCTTATGGATATGCCGCAGCCCGCTTCCACATCGCGATACCAGGCGTCGAAAAGGCGGATCATGAAATCGGCAAACATGTCACTGGTGAGGGAATATTCGGTGAAACCGGGTTTTTCGCCAAGGGGATCAAGGCAGGGGATGAACTGAAGATATTGAAAGCCGCTTTTTTTGAAAAAAGAATAAATGGATTGGATGCGGCGGGCTGAGAAGGAATTTGCGACGGTGAGTATATTGTATTGGACGCCGAATTTGTCGAAAAGCCGGGCGGTTTTCATTATACGGTTGAAAGTGCCCTTTCCGGAAGGGTCGATGCGGTAGCGGTCGTGGCTGTCCTTGATGCCGTCGATTGAAAGGCCCACGAGGAAATTGTTATCGGCAAAAAAGCGGGCCCAACTTTCGTCCAGATCAAGGCCGTTTGTCTGGATGGCGTTGTGTATCGGTATTTTTTTAAAGTTATATTTAGACTGAAGCTCCTGGGCGCGCACAAAATAGTCCAGCCCTGCCAATGTGGGCTCGCCGCCCTGATAGGCGATGGTGAGCTGGCGGTCAGCAAACTCAAAGGCCCTGCGCAACATGTTTTCTTGGGTCTCCCCGCTCATGATGCCATATGACGCCTGGTTGCGCTTTTGGCTGATGTCATGGTAGAAACAGTAGCTGCAGCGCATATTGCACAGCCCGGAGGCCGGTTTTATAAGAATATGCAGTGGAGGCATCCGGTTAATCTCCTATGGTTAATATGTCTATATGGAATATACCACCTAAGGTGAGGGGAGTCAACAAAGGGAGGGTTAAAAAGCAAGGCAGATGGCTCTGCCTTGCTTTGCGCGCATAAGTAAGACCTGCAGCGGGCCCCACCCGCCCACGCAGGCGATATCTGCTCGTGCTTCACTCGCAGACATCGCATGCCCCCACCCTTTGCGGGAGCATCCTCGTGCGTTTTCTTACAGCTTTCCCCATTCCTCAGGGGTGAATAATTTGTTTCCCACGGCGGCGTTCTGCCTGGCCTGCAGGGGAGATGTCATGCCGGGAATAGCCACGGGCGCCGCGGGATGGGAGATGGTGTAGCGTATGGCTGCCTCTGCCATGGGCATGCAACCGCCAAAGGAAGCGACAGTCTTTTCCGCCTTGCGAGCAAGAGCCAGCTTTTCCAGGAAATCCTGGCGGCCGGACTGGCCTTCGTTCCACTTGCTGCGAACGTCGTCGGTGAAAACGGTGCTCTCGTTGAACTTACCGGAGAGTATGCCCTGGGCAAGAGGGCCTCTGACCAAAACGGCGACGCCATGCTCCTGGCAGAAGGGAAGCAAGTCTTCCTCGGGCTGCTTGTTGATGAGGGAGTAATCGGCCTCCAGCACAGCGCACTTTCCGCCGGACATGTCGTAAAAGCGCTTTAGAACTTCGAGGCTGTTGGTGGATATACCGTATGAGCGGATGAAGCCCTCCCTTTCAAGGGCGTTAAAGCCTTCGATGAACGCGGAAGGATCCTCAATGTTGGCTTTGTGGCAGAGCAACACATCGATATAATCCGTCCTAAGCCTGCCGCAAATGGCGTGTCCGCTCAGGCGGATGCTATCGGCGGTCTTATTGGGGAGCTGTTCGCCCTGGCGGAAGCCCCAGGAGCCGATCTTTGAAACGTAAAATAGCTTGTCGCGTGCAATTCCCAGGGACTTGATGGTGTTGCCCACGCGGATTTCGGATATGCCGTGGGGATCGCCATAGGACTCGGCGGTGTCGAAAAGGTTTATTCCGCTGTCCAAAGCCGCTTTGATTATATCGCCGGCCTCTTTATCGCTCATGTGGCCCCATTGGTTGCCGATGTTCCAGCAGCCCATAGCAACGGCTGATACTTGGTAGCCAAGCTTTCCAAAGCTTCTATAGATCATCATTACACCTCCAGATATTTTTTTGTGGATTTAATGATTATAGTATAGTTTAAAACTGCCGAGTAAACAAGAGAGGGCTGCATAATAGTCTTGTGTTTTGCGCTTTATAAATTGAAAAATCTCCATAAAGAGGTTGACAAGGTTTTTTGCTGGTGATATACTTTGTGCCAGTAGCAGATTTTAAAGGCTGTGAAGGGGAGGAGTAGTCGGCTCCTCATCATCAAAGAGAAGGGCGCGTTGGTGAGATTGCCCTATGATGAATCCGATGAAGTAGCCCCGGAGCTGTGATCCGAAAGCGCATTGCTTTTATATGGCTTCGCACGAGTAGGCGTCAACGCATTCCCAGCGTTAAAGGGGAGAGGCATAGGAGTTTTGCTCCCGTGCCGGCAAAGATGATATTTATATCAATTTAGGTGGTACC
>JBNRMR010000184.1:0-3530 GCA_050309705.1 Christensenellales bacterium
TGATCAAGCTGACGAGCTTGTGCCAAAAATCAACGCCTAAATGGAAAGCTATATGTCACAGAATCTGCGTTCAAGGGAGTTTTCCGGCTTCGTGCTGGTGAAAAGGCAGATAGGCGCCGGCATAAGGACTGGGCTTTTGGCCCTGCTTGACTTGGAAGCCTACGACTTTTCCCAGAACTCAAAAAGCCCGATAAGGGCGACAGAGGGCACCATCATCTCCCGCCTTCCCCCCAGGGTTAAGATCCGCGAGAATGCGCCGCTGGAGCTGCCGCACATTCTGGTGCTTATTGACGATCCTGAAAAAACGGTGATCGAGCCACTTTTAAGCCGAACGGATGAGATGGAAAAGCTCTACGGCTTTGAATTGATGCTTGGCGGAGGCAATATTACCGGCTTTGGCATAGGCAGGGAAAGCAGCATTACAGACGACATAGCAAACGCCGTCGCAGAGCTTTCATTGCCCGAGGTTCAGGCGGAAAAGTATGGCTTCACGGCCCAGGAAAGCGCCCGCCTGGGCAGGATGACCTTTGCAATGGGCGACGGCAACCATTCCCTGGCAACGGCCAAGACCATCTGGGAAGGTGTGAAGAAAGATCTTCCATTGGAGCAATGGGAAAGCTGCCCCGCCAGATACGCTCTGGTGGAGCTGAACAATCTGCATGAGGAAAGCCTTCAGTTCGAGCCCATACACAGATTGCTGGAAAACTGCCATCCGGACGCCGTTTTATCGGCCCTTGAAAGCTGGGCGAAGGAGCAAAAGGGCAGCTATGGCGGACAGATCATCCGCTATGTTTGCGGCGAAGCCACAGGTGAGCTCATTGTTGAAAGCGCGCCCCACAGCCTGCCGGTCGGCACCCTTCAGCTTTTTCTGGATGAATACATCAGCGCAAACAGCCGCGTTTTATTAGACTACATCCACGATGATGACGCCCTGTTTAGCCTTGCTAAAGCGGAAGGTTCTTTGGGCTTTCTATGCGACGCCATTGAAAAGCCGCAGCTATTCAAAAGCATTCTTCTCAGCGGCCCCCTCCCCAGAAAAACCTTCTCCATAGGCAATGCCAGGGACAAGCGCTATTATCTTGAAGCGAGGAAAATTAAATAGAAAGACAAAAGGGCGGCGATTGCTCCCACAGTCCCTCAAAGGCATCGCACAAAGTGAAAACCGCCCTATAAAAGGACCTATTCCCAAATTTTAACAAATTATTAGACAATTATGAGGCCTTGCTCCCAAATAAAATTGCCGATAAGAAGGATTTGCTACCATTGACGAAGAATACATTATCTGTCAAATTATTCTAGGGGATATTTTGACCATATCAAGCGCTGTGACAAAGGGAACACCCACCCAATTTTTTACCGCGCGAAAGGAAAGTGCGTTCTTGTTTGGACGAGCGGACATCGGCATAGACCTTGGCACATCCTCGGTCATCATATATGTTAAAGGAAAGGGCATCGTGCTGAGGGAGCCCTCTGTAGTTGCGCTCGACAGGAACTCCGGCGGCATCATCGCCGTGGGCGAACAGGCCCGGCGAATGATCGGCCGCGCACCGGAGAGCATAGCGGTGATCCGCCCTCTGCGAGACGGCGTCATCTCCGACTATGACGTGACCGAAAAAATGCTTCAGCATTTCCTGAAGAGGATATTTGGCAGGCGGCTGTTTTTAAAGCCCAGGGTTGTTGTTTGCGTGCCATCAGGTGTGACCGAGGTTGAAAAGCGCTCTGTGGTGGATGCCTCCATGGACGCAGGCGCCAGCAGCGTGCGCCTTATCGAGGAACCCATCGCGGCGGCCATAGGCGCAGGCATAGATATATCTTTGCCCCAGGGCTCGATGGTTGTGGATATTGGTGGCGGCACCTGCGACGTCGCCGTAATTTCCATGGGAAAAGCAGTGGCCTCCTCCTGCGCAAAGACCGCGGGCGATTCCTTCGACGAGGCCATAGTGCGCCACATGCGCAGGCAGCATAATCTCCTGATCGGAGAGAGCGCGGCTGAGGATCTTAAAATACGACTGGGCGGCGCAGTTTTGCGCGAACAGACCCAATACATGGACATAAGCGGAAGAAGCCTGGTTTCAGGAATGCCGCGCACGGTGAGCGTCTCCTCAGACGAGCTTGCCGAAGCACTTTACGAGCCCGCCATCAGCCTGCTGGATGCCATCCATCAGGTTCTTGAGCGCATCCCACCAGAGCTTGCCGCCGACATCTATGAAAGTGGCATCGTCTTCACGGGCGGGGGCGCATTGCTTTACGGGCTGGATGTTCTTGCCAGCGACCACATGAGAGTGCCTTGCAGGGTGGCGGAAAACGCTCAATCCTGCGTGGCCATCGGCACAGGGCGCGCACTGGAGGACATCGACGCCCTAGGTGACGCGATATTCGAATATCGGCGCGGGGGCAGCTATCTGAGCATGTAGCTTTTAGCATCATAAACCTTAATTAGAAGAAGGGAGGCCTAAAATGGCGGTACACTCAGTCAAAAGCAGTAGGACTGCGCTGCTTCTTCTGGCGGCCTTGCTGTTGATATTCCTTGCAGCAGCGCCCTTTCAGCCTTCCGCCCTCGCTGAAGAAACTCAAACAAATGCCGGCACAAAGACGAGCAACACCACTTTGATAGTCTATGCCGACCATGAGCAAAACAAGCTTCTGGCGCTTTTCCTTGTGGCCGACAGCCCGGACGAGGGCTTGCTTTCGGTTTTATCCATTCCCGTGAACTCACGCACGGTTGTAAACTCAGGCTTGGCGCATTACGCACCCATCAGGACCGCGTACGCGCAGGAGGGAAATAGTGACAGCAAGATCGCAAGGCTGGCCGAATCGGTGCAGATTCTTTTGGGGGGCGCACCCTTGGACAGGGTGATTGCTGTCTCTCCGGAAAATGTGAGGGAAATTCTGGATGAGTCAGGGGGAATGCGCGTTGATGTTTCAGACCTGCCACCCACGGCGATAGTGCAATCGCCCGGAGAATCCCACACCTACCCGGCCGACAGCAACAACGACGCTCTTGCTACATGGCTGAAACGAAGCCTTTCCGTTCAAGGGAAAAATGCGGACTATGATATCGACGTCGCAAAGAGCATCGCAGATCTAAACCCAAACATGCTTTCAAACCCGGACACGACTTCCCTCGTTCTTTCAGGGGATCAAGCCGTCATATTTCTCGGGTTTACAATATTCCCAAACAACACCGGCACAGATATCCTGCAGGTGCGAAGGCTTCAGAAGGCCTTCGAATGGATTTTGCAAAGCACAAAAGAAAATGGCGGAAGAACCTGCATGGATCCCTCCGAGCTGTTATACCACGACGGCGGGCAACACCTGATGGAAAGGCTTTGCGGATACGATAGCGCAATTATAAGCGGCAGCATGGTATTCCCCTCCGGTATTGACAGGGTCTTCGCCGGTGAAAACCACTGGGTGTTCGACACTGTTTGGCTGCATGATTGGATCATGGAGTATATCTATTTAAAATAGAGTTTACCTTTAGCGGCGGCCGCAGAATCGGCTGCTGCTTTTGTTTTTGGGTATACGGT
>JBNRMR010000185.1:0-6139 GCA_050309705.1 Christensenellales bacterium
GTACTATATTGCATTATCAGTAATTATAACACTTTTTATGTAAATATGCCAATATATATTTTGATATTCAAGCAAAAAAAGCAGGCGAGCCATAAATGGCAACCTGCCTGCTTTTTAAGTGGAAATAAAAAATGTCATATGAAGAACAGAGTGAGGAAGAAGGTTTTTGTCCGTTTGCTCAAAAGCGAAAGGATATAAATTTCATATATTGATATTCCAATATCGATATATGGGCAGTAAGTGTTATGGACTATTTGTAGTCACCAAATGCGACTTCGTTCTTCATTTCGTAAATCTTATTCAAAAAAAGCTTGTCTATTGCGGAAAGCTTGTAGCCCTTCGGGTATACCATGACATCCTTATGGACATTGTGGCTGATTTCGCAGGGACGCTGAACAAGATCGTGGCGCTTCAGATGCTCCTGAGGCAATGGAGAAGCCCACATGAAGCTCCTTGGAACGCGAGAGAGCAGCTCTATCTGGTTGCCGCTTTCATAGACTGTCACGCTTTTGGGGCTGGAGTCTTCCTGAGAAGCGGCTCTTTTGATCTGGGGGGTGAGAATATAGGGAATGGAGTTGTCGCCATGGACTATCTCTATTGACATGTCCTTCAAAGCCTTATAGTCTATGCTTTCGGCCTCCGCCATCGGATGGTTTTTTGACATCAATATCAAGCAACTAAACTCCCATATGGTGGTGCTTTCCAGACCCTTTTCCTCAATATAATCCGCAAAATAGCTCTCATATATGGTTTGATATCTAACCACGCCAAGATTATAGCCGTTATCGGCCACGCTGGATATGGTCTGGAGGGAATTTGTTTCCTGGATGATTATATCGATGCCCTTTTCGATGTCCAGCTCGTAGATAAAGTTTGCGAATCCGGCGGAGATATAGCTCCCCCGGGGAATTGATACTTTAAGCGTCTGTCTTTGCTCATTTTCCTTCTGGGAAATATATATGGATTCCATTTTTTCCAATTCTACCAAAATGCGCTTTGCATAGCCCAGGAACTCCTTGCCCTGACGGGTGGGTATGACGCCCTTTGAGCTTCTCTCGAATATGGCTATGCCAAGATTGTCCTCCAGCTCCTTTATGGCCTTGCTCAGATTTGGCTGCGCCATGAAAAGATTGTCCGCCGCCTGGGAAATGGAGCCCGTCCTTTCCACCTCGACTGCGTATTTAAAATGCAATGTGTTCATCTATCGCCGCTCCCCTGCCACTCGCTCATCTCGTTTCTAAGATGCAAAGATAGCGCCGCAAGCGACGCAGCCAAATTTTCGTTTTGCACCAGAACATTGTCGGGCACGTTTAACTTAATCAGTGAAAAGTTCCAAATGGCCCTTATGCCGCTGGCAACGAGCCTGTCGGCGATGTCCTGGGCAAATTCGCAAGGAACGGCGATTATGCCTATGTGAATGTGCATCCTTCGGCTGATTTCGCCGAGCGCATCAAGAGAAAAAACTTTTTTGCCATAGACTTCATGGTCGATTATTTCCTGATCGACGTCGAAGGCGGCGACAATATTAAGGCCGTATCTCTCGAACTCGCTGTTACCCAAAAGCGCCTTACCCAAAGAACCAACTCCAACGAGAATTGAGTCCATGGTGTTATTATAGCCCAGATAATTTTCTATGTTTTCGATTAGTTCGCCCACAATAAAGCCGGCTTTGGGCCTGCCTTTGGTGGTGCAGATGGCCGACATATCCTTGCGCACCAGGACATCGTTCAACTTTAGATCGCTTGCTATGGTGGTGGCGGAAGCAATCTCCATTCCGCTGTCCCTTGCGTCTTTCAAATATTGCAGGTAATAGGGCATTCTTTGAAGAGCCTGAGCGGTGAGGTTTACTTTGTTGTGCATGAGCGCGCCCCCTTATCGATATTTTGTTATCGATATTATAATATCCACTTCTGTTTCTGTCAACAAAAAAAGAGGAAATCCGCAGTTGCGGATCTCCTCTTAAGAAGTTGCTTTGGTCTTAGGAAATACCTCTTATTTAACGCTTTGCAGCGCTATCATATACCTTATTTGCTTCTGCGCTTGGGGAGCAGAGCGATACCTGCCAGCAACAGAGCCACGCCCGGGAGCACCATGGTGGTAGCGCCGGTGGCGGGGATGGTGGTGGGAGGAGTCACGATTGGCGGGAGGGTTGTGCCGGGAACGGTGGGTGTGACAGTGCCGGAAACCTTCTTGAAGGAAGCGATTATGGAGTGATCAGCGTCCACGTCGGTGAAGGTGAAGGCATTGAGAGCGCCCCTGTTCACGCCATCCACAACCACGGACTCGACTTCATAGCCGCTGTTGGGAACGATGACGAAGCTCTGGTTGCCGCCGTTGGGAACGGAGACAGTGCCCGAGGGGGTGATGGTTCCGCCGGTGCCAGCATACGCCTTGATGGTGTAGTAGTGGGTGGGAGCGGTCTCTCCGATGGTGGTGTAGCTGGTCTTAATGGTGAGAGTGGTGTAAGGGTTATTGTTAACGGGAGTAGCAGAGGGAGTCGGGAACGCAATATCGTAAGTAGCTACGCCGCTGGCTGTGCCCTTATACTCGGTGCTTCCATTGTCCACAGTGGCGGAAGAAACGTGGTAGTGAAGCACGGTTTTGATTTTAACGGTGGTCACATCGTCGTTGAAGAAGTAGTAGCCGCCGCTTTCATCAAAATAGTTGGGGTTTACGAAGCTGTAGCTGTTTACGCCAGAATCCGTAACGACCTTGAGGACGTTAGCTTCTCCGAGCTCGTTCATGTTCATTGCGATGTAATCAGCGAGGGTGACGATATATTCATCAAGGGTCGTGGAAACGGGATTGTTGGTGATGGCCGTATCGGTATGGGAAGCGGTGACCTTCACGGTGATTTTGTCGCCGATGTCCTTGCCGGAAATGTCGAAATCCCAATCTGTAAGATCCTCTGTGGTGTGGGTGTTGGAGCCGACTTCAATCTTATATTTGGTGCCGGCGGGATTAGTGGGGATGCCGTTGAACACCAGATCGTCGCCGACACGATCCAGGCCGAGGCCTTCGAGGGTGAGTTCGGTGATGGGCTCTTGCGTTACTGCCCAAGTCCCAGTAGATGGAGTAGCGGTGCCAACGGCAGCAACGGCGGGAGTAATCTTGAGGGTTGCTGAATAATAAGAATCTTCCGAGAAGGAGAGAGGATAAGTGGAGTTATAAGTGTGGAAGTCAGCATTGTCGCCTATCCAGACATTTCCATCAAAACTTCCCGAAACAGTGCCATCAGCGGCTAATTTTACAGCGCCTGCATCTTCTATGACAGCTTCGTCAACAAGGGTAACCGTCAACTGCAATCTGCCAGCATTCAAGGCAGCCGCAACCGATTCGACAACTTCGCCTGCACTTTGTGCGGATATCTCAACCGAGGCGGGCGCCGCAGCCGTGGTTATGGCTACGGTAATATCGGCGGTGTATGTCCCGGCGTAGGTTTCAAGGCCCGTGCCCTGGGAAGCGTTGATGGTGAGCGTATAGTCACCAGTTGTAACTGCGGCGTCGGATGTCCACGAAGTGGTTCCTGTGCCGGTAACGCCGCTGACTGCTACGCTGTCAACAGTCACTGCTACGCTGTCAACAGTCGCGGCAGCATCAGCATCAAAGGTTATTGCCAGTTTGCCCTCGGCAGTTATTGTCGCAGCAACGTTTGTGATCAGCGGATCTGGGGGAGTAGCAGCCATTGCGGTCATGGGTACCATGGAGAGTATCAGCACCAATGATACCAGCAGGGAAATGATTCTGCGTTTCATCTTGTTTTTTCCTCCTTTTGTCATGCGGCGCGGTTTGTGCGCCTGTTGTAATGTCCTCTTAACATTTGCCGGCTCTCCGCCTTATAATGCCAAGCTGGACGTGCCCATCCGGACTTTGCCACAATATGTAGTATATGCATATTGCGAATGTAAATACCATCCAGAAGTAGCCTGTTTTGTGGCTTTTGTAGCAAGCCGCCAACAGTGGGAGATGCGAAGTGACTGCCGCCACCCCATCAACTCATAATATAAACGCTGTAAAAATCCAAAAAGTTTCATTTTTTTAAAATTTTAGCAAAATTTATCTTCTTGATATTTTAATTGTTTTACGCTTATATTTTTAATATCTACTAAATGGCCGGAAACATTCATCCGAAAATGACACTCCTCCTTATAGTTACTAGGATTGTATAATATACCATTTTTGGAAAAATGTCAACATAATTTATGGCAACGGTCGGTTTTTTACAGACTTTGGTCTGTTTTGCGCAGATGCGCTTTTGAGGGTAATTTTGTAATTATTATGTGATCAATTCTGACAAGAAAAACGCAAAGGCTTTTCTTCCAACGCACATGTACCATAAGAATTGTTTGCTTAAACCTATGTCCGCATGATATATTGTTTATATCAAAGTAAAATATGTTACTTCCGCCAGCGGTATATTGGAATTTAGATTAGCAAAGGCACAACAAAAAGATTCTTACCGTTGCCTTTAGGAGGAGAGTAATCATGGACAAATGGACAGCTTACCTTATAATTGTTTTATCCAAGACCGACAAAGAGCTTCTAACACGAATCAGAACAGAGTTCGAAGCTATTGCACAGACAGAAAATGTGGGAAAGATGACTATTTCTCGGGAATCTTGTCCTGCACCAGAAGAAAATGGGCGTAGCTTCTGAGCTGAGCGCGCTTTTCTTCGCTCATGCCGGATAAAACCCGGTAGATGGCGCTCAAATCCTCGTTGGACTGCATTAATCTGTAGGCCTGCTCGGCTATGTCAAGGGCAGGCTCTCTTTCTTCCATTTTAGTTATTTCAGACTCAAAACGGTAATATTGGGCGGGGTCGTCCACGCGGCCAAGGATGTAATCGACAGAAACTTCGTAGAAGTCCGCCATCGCCATAAGGACATCGCAGGGGGGCTTCCTTATGCCGCGCTCATAGTTTTGAAGCCCGCTTTCGCTCATTTTCAGCGCCGCTGCAGCCTGGGCCTGAGTGAGTTTTTTTAAGGCGCGCAGAGCTTTCAGCCTTTGACTAATTTTTTCCATAAAATCCTCCATAACCAGTTGACACGCACGAATGTGTGTGATATTGTTGTACACATACAAACGTGTGCTATGGGCGTTGTAAAATTACATTTGTGCGTTAATCATAAGCGGTGAGTTCTTCCGTTAATACATCTACGACTGTTTTAAAGGCGATATTGCAGCCTTTATGTCATTATTTTTGCTGTGCATTTGTTTGGATGCAGAGCAAGGCATATTGGTGCAGTCTTTATGCAAGTACATAATAACACGCACAAACGTGCGCGTCAACAAACGGATTTCAGTGGCCGGGCTTGAAAAAGCCATTTATTATATGGACATGCAGGGAACGAATGGATAAAAAACAGAGTTGGGAGAGGGCTTATGAACAAAAAACAGTGGCTAAGCAGGGTGCGGGATTTGGATAATGAGATAAAGGCGTTGATTGATGCGAAGGAGAGGGCTTACAGCGACGCGACGAGGATCACCGGGCGCGGATATTCCTTGGCGGCGGCGAAATCCGGGGGCATGAGGCGTGATTATACGGATGCGCTGGCCAGAGTGTATGAGTATGAGGATATTATTGAGAGCAGGATTCTTAAGCTGTATGAGATAAAGCATGAGGTTCAAGAGGAGATAGACAGGATTGATGATCCGCGCTACCGCACGCTGATGGTTCACAGGTATATAAACCTTTGGAGCTGGGAAAAGATCGCCATAAAGATGAACTACAGCTATGACTATGTGAAAAAAGAGCTGCACAGCGCAGCTCTGGAGGCTTATATGTCTGTGGGAGAAAGCCGCCCTGGCGATAGCGTTGTCATTCTATGCAGCAGATGCAAAGGTGTATAGGGTTGCAAACGATCAGGGATGGCGGGTTGGAAGCAGGAGAGAAAATCATCCCCCGCTACCCCGCTTGGGATAATGATAATATGCTAATATGTCAATGAAAATGGACAGGGAAATGTTTTGCGCCGATGAGCGGGTGTCTCGCCGGCGCAAATTTTATCAAAGCGGGAAGGGAGATTTGATTTGGCAGATGGCAGCACAGTTAAACCCAGGGCGAATGAAGGCGGCGCTGGTCGCGAGGCCAAAAAACGCAGGAGGGCCATGCGGGAGCTGGCGAGATTTATTGCGGAT
>JBNRMR010000186.1:0-9453 GCA_050309705.1 Christensenellales bacterium
CTACTACAGCGCCTGTAAGGGCTTCATAAAATGGGCGCCCTGGCTTTGTGCGGCAGGGGCTGTGGTCTTTTCAATGGCCTATTTGCTGCCTGGTCTAACCCTTGCCCTGCCAAACTCCGCCGGGGCGGCGTCCATGCTTTTAATGGGCGTCTGGCTGGGGATGAACGCCGTCAGCCTCGCGGAGATGATGGATCTGTTCACCGGGCCGTTTGATTTTTTACATCTGAGCGAGTTTAAATGGCTGGCATTTTTCATCGCTGCGGGCAAAGCGATTTTTTGCGCATTTCAACTGTATGAAGGGATGAAGATATGACAATCGAAAGAAAAGGCGGCTTTTGCGTGCTGCCGGAATGTCCCCTCGTTACCTCGCCAAGGCCGGGGGAAAGGGAACAATATTATCTGACTAGAGGAGAGGAGAAGAGAAATGGATCAGCAAATGCAACAGAAACAGCGTGAATACAAAAAGCTGGTGGAAAAGATGTCACCCAGCAGCGAGATGACGATGAGCCTCGCAAGGGCCTTCGTTGTGGGTGGGCTGATCTGCGTGGCAGGCCAGCTCGTAAGAATGCTGGGAACAGAGGTCCTTAGCATATCCGAGGAGGAAGTGGGCGCGTTTGTGAGCGCTGTAATGGTGTTCATCGGCGCGACTCTAACGGGCCTTGGGGTTTATGACAAGATTGGCAAGTTTGCCGGGGCGGGCTCAATAGTTCCCATCACCGGTTTTGCCAACTCGGTTGTGGCCCCGGCGATGGAGTTCAAGCGGGAAGGCTATGTGATGGGCGTTGGCGCGAAGCTGTTCTCGCTGGCGGGTCCGGTGCTGGTCTACGGCATATCGTCGTCCATCGCTGTGGGGCTGATCTATTATCTGGTTGGCCTGATGGGAGGCTGAGATCATGGGAGCGAACAGAATCGGCAAATCGACTTTGGTCTTTAACAACAAGCCCCGTGTGCATTCCTGGTCGTCCATAGTGGGCTACAAGGAAGGGCAGGGGCCTTTGGCCCACACTTTCGATATCGTCTTGGACAAGGATGACACTCTTGGCGAAAAAAGCTGGGAGAAAGCTGAAAGGAAGATGTACAAGGAGGCCGTCAAGCTGGCGATGCACAAGGGCGGCAAGCACCCAGATGAGGTTCAGGCCCTTTTGGGCGGTGATCTTTTAAACCAGATAATCACCGCATCCTTTGCCGCAAGAGATTTGGGGCTGCCGTTTTTGGGGATGTATAACGCCTGCTCCACCATGTCAGAGTCCATGCTGGTGGCAGCCGCGTTGGTGGACGGCGGCTATGTGGACTGCGCGGCTTGTGCTGTTTCCAGCCATTTCTCCACCGCGGAAAGGCAGTACCGCTCACCCCTGGAGCTGGGAAGTCAGCGCACACCCACCCAGCAGTGGACAGTGACCGGCGCTGGCTGCACCATCATTTGCAACGATCCCGCAGGGATAGCAATAACCCACGGCACTATCGGCACGGTGGTTGATTACGGTGTGACCGACGCCAACAACATGGGCGCCGCCATGGCCCCCGCCGCTGCCATCTGCCTTAAGACCCACCTGGAGGACATGGCCTGCTCCCCCGATGACTATGATCTGATCGTAACCGGCGACCTGGGCCACCTGGGCCACGGCATTTTGATAGAGCTTATGAAGCAGGAGGGCATCACCCTTGGCGAAAACTATATCGACTGCGGCCGGGAGATATTCGCCGAAAACCAGGATGTCCACGCCGGGGGCAGCGGCTGCGCCAGCAGCGCGGTTGTGCTCAACGGCTACATAATGGAAAAGTTCATAAGACGAGAGATAAAAAAGGTGCTGTTCATGGCCACGGGCGCACTTTTGAGCCCCACCTCCAGCATGCAGGGGGACTCCATTCCCGGCATTGCCCATGCCGTGGTACTGGAAGGAGGATAGACATGGAATTTGTGAAAGCTTTTCTTGTGGGCGGCTTCATCTGCATGATAGGCCAGATATTGCTGCTTAAAACCAACATGACGTCGCCCAAAATCTTGGTGGCCTTCGTGACGGCGGGCGTCATTTTAACGGCCTTGGGGCTGTATGAACCCCTTGTGGAGTTTGCTCAGGCCGGCGCCACAATTCCCCTCACCGGCTTTGGCTACACATTGGCCAAGGGCGCAATCGAAGCCGTGCGTGAGGATGGGCTGATGGGCGCGCTGATGGGCGGAACAGTAGCTGCCGCTGCAGGGATCGCCGCGGCGGTTATCTTCGGATATTTAAATGCCGTAATATTTTCCCCCAAGACAAAGGACTGAAAACTAAACCAGCTTTATGGAACCGTCTGAAAATATCGGCACACAAAAAGCGCTGTTCGCCTCCAGGCAATATTCCAGATCTGCCTTAAGGCCCAGTGACTGCAAATGCCTGTAGTGCCTGATCTTTGAAAGGGGCGCGTGAAGGTCGTCCTTATGCCGCTCATAGAGCATTGCTGCCAGAAGTGAAAGGTCGCAAAGCTCCAGGGCGGCTTTCTTTTGCCAACTTTGCAGGTAGTGAATGATGCAGCCGGCCGCAAGGCTGTCCTCGGCGGAAAACTTGCCGTCGGAACCGGCGCAGATTATCGCCAGGTCGCTGCCCAGGTCTTGGATTGCCCTTGCCGTTTGCAAGGCATTCGTGAAGGCCGATATCAGCACCCGCCTTGCACCCTTTGCTGCGTTTATGGCCCTTGTGCCATTGGTGGTGGTCATAACGGCGGTCTTTCCCTCTACCGTCTCGCGGGAATAATCAGCCGGTGAGTTGGAAAGGTCAAAGCCGTCTATCGGAAGACCGCCACGCTCGCCGCAAAGCAGAGTGTTTTCGCGGCCAAGCTTTTCGGCAATCTGAAGGGCCTGGGTGATCTCCACCACGGGTATTATCTCGCGGCAGCCGTTTTCCATCGCCCTTACGATGGAGGAGGTGGCCCTCAGCGCGTCGATAACCACGGCGGTCTTGCCTTCCAGGTGGCCCTCGGCAAGGACGGGCAAAGCAAAGGTTTCAACTTTCATGGTGCAGCTCACTTTCTTGCGAATAATAATTCCATATCAGTATAGCATGTTTGGTCAAAAAAACACCGGCTGAACCGGTGCTGGGAGCAGGGGAGAGATACGGGGGATGCAGGGTTCCGCTCCACCCCCGCGCAAGGGGACTTATCCCCTTTGGCGGAAGCTCGAGGGCAGAGCCCTCGAAGGAACCCAGCGGACTACTCATCCTTCAGCGGAATTTCGAATATGTTGGAGCCGCTTTGCATTATGGCGACGTCGTCTTCTATGCGACCTGATTCATATATCGGCTCAATAAGCCAGGCCTCGCCATTGTCGCTGGACTTAATTCCGCAAAGGCCGTTTTCAAGATAGAAGACTTCATACTTGGCCTGGGGGTTGAAGGTGGCTTTTGGCAGCGCGGACGCTTCCACCTTGTTGCTCATCGCGGCGCTCTGCGCGAAATCAGCCGCTGGGGAGGGCGATGCCTTTCCCGTATCGGCCGCCATTTGCATCGAAAGGGGTGTGGTCTGAGCGGACTGAACGGCGCCTTCGCTCCGCAGGCCGCCCGTGGCTTCCCCACCACCCCCCGATATATTCAAATGCCCAAGAGACGCGGCTATGATGAACACTGCCGCCGCCGCGCAGGTCGCCAGACTGGCGGAGGCATATGCCAGCCAACGCTTTCTGGGCGCTTGTTTGCTCCGGGCCTTGCCGCTGTTTTTGATGCGTGCAGCCATGTAGTGGTCAACCGTAAGGCCGCTCAGAAGCTCATCGGCTATTTTTTTAAAATCGCTAAGGTCATACTTCAAGGCTTGAGCCTCCTTTTAATTATAACCTGCAGCTTTTCCCTTGCGCGCATCAGCCTGGTGCGTACGGTAACGCCGGGTATGCCCAAAATCTTGGCGATTTGCTCTGTCGGCATATCCTGGTAGTAAAACAGCAAGACCACGTCCTTATATATCTGCGGTAGCTCCATCACGCTTTCCAGCAGAAGCTGCTTTTCCTCCGCGTCGATGACCTCCCCCTCAGGGCTGCCACCGATGGCCGGAGCGTCATAATTTTCCGGCATATAGGACACTTTTCTGTTCCACGCGCTTTTTAGGTAATCCTTGCAGACGTTTATGGTGACCTTAAGGAGGTAAGCCTTTTCGCTTCCCGCATCTGGCAGGATGGGCTGCTTGTTGTATATGCGTAGGAAGACCTCCTGGCAAGCATCCTCGGCTTTTTGCCTGTCCTTAAGGTAGAAGTACGCCTGGCGAAGCATAAGATTGCCATAGTCCTGGACAAGCCGGTCTATGTCGCAGTTCTGATTCTGCTTTGCTTCCTCTGACATACTCTCACCTCCAAAAACGACCAAGATTACAAATTTGTTCCAACTGGTTCGAAAAAAATTTACTAAATGTACAAGATTTTTACCGCTCTGTGATTAAAACCCCTGGTTAAAGGGGGGATAAACTATATAAAGTGCTTGATTACCGGGTCTGACCATCGCCATAGATAATGTACTTTATAGTCGTCAGTTCCTTAAGCCCCATTGGCCCCCTGGCGTGGAGCTTCTGGTTGGAGATGCCGATCTCCGCGCCGAAACCGAACTCGCCGCCGTCGGTGAAGCGGGTGGAGGCGTTTACATATACCGCCGCGCTGTCAACCTCGTCCAGGAACCTTTGCGCCCTTGCGTAATCGCTGGTAATTATGGCGTCGCTATGGCCGGATGAATGCTTTTCGATGTGGGCTATGGCTTCGCCTATACCCTTGACCACCTTAACGGCATATATCATGTCGTTGAACTCGGTGAAATAGTCATCCTCGGTGGCGGCCTTCGCCCAATCTGCATATGACATGGTTCTTTCGCAGCCCCGGACTTCAACCCCCTTTTCTCTAAGAAGGTCAAGGCACTTGGGAAGGAAGGCGTCGGCGATGGCTTCATCCACCAGCAAAGTTTCGGCGCTGTTGCACACCGAAGGCCGGCTGATCTTGGCAGAAACGGCGATGTCAAGGGCCATGGACATATCGCAGATGCCGTCCACATAGACATGGCAGTTGCCTGTGCCGGTTTCAATCACGGGAATTTTTGCGTTCTCAACCACGCTTTTTATAAGACCCGCGCCGCCTCTTGGTATGAGCACGTCAATATAGCCGCGAAGGGACATCAGCTCCCTTGCGGTCTCGCGGGAGGTATCGCGCACCAGTTCCACGCAGAAGGGATCAAGCCCCGCCTGGGCAAGGGCGCCTTGCATTATGTCCACAAGGGCGGTGTTTGAATGGATGGCGTCCGAGCCGCCGCGAAGAATGCAGGCATTGCCGGACTTTATACAAAGGGCGGCAGCGTCTGCGGTGACATTCGGCCTGGACTCGAATATGATGCCGATGACGCCCAAAGGCACCCGCTTTTGGCCGATTTTAAGGCCGTTTGGGCGCGTCCACATGGAGATGACCTCGCCAATGGGGTCCGGCAGGGCGCAGACATCCTCAATGCCGGCGGCGATGGCCTCAATGCGGGTGGGGTTTAGCGTGAGCCTTTCGATAAAATACTCCTGAAGGTCGCTTTCTCTGGCGTTTTTCAGGTCCTTTTCGTTGGCGGAAAGTATGGTTGCGGCGCCTTCGCGGATGGCCTTCGCCATGCTGAAAAGCGCTGAGTTTCTCTGGTTTATGCCCGATGTTTTAAGAGCAACGGAGGCGTTTTTCACTTTTCCTGCAATGTCCTTAAGCATGGCCTTCCCCCTTATTGTTTATTATCATAATTATATATTAAATCAAAGAAGTGTCAACCGCGGTGCATGCAGGATTGTTGCAGGCAATTTTTACAAAAGCAGAAAAACATGAGGAAAGAAGGTGAAAAAAGTCTTCGGGCTTGAAATAAATTGGCGGATTATGTATAATGGGCAGTATCAAAAAAAGCCTTAACAATCAGCGCGAAACAGCTATGGAGGGGTTCCCAATGAAAACAGCAAGGCAGAGTCAATCACCGTTAATCGCCATGGGCGCGGCCTTTCGCTCTTCGGCGCTGGAGTTTAAAAAGATAAGAACCCTGGCCGCCTGCGCGATGCTGATAGCGCTGAACATCATTTTGGATAGCTTCAGCATACCGGTTGGTAACCTTTTAAGAATAGGCATTTCTTTCATAACCATAGCCCTGGCGGGAATGCTGTATGGCCCCGTGGCGTCCATGGCTTGCGGCGCTCTGAGCGACATATTATGCGCCGTTCTCATCCCCAGGGGTGCCTACTTCCCCGGCTGGACACTCGGTGCGCTTATAGGCGGGCTGATATACGGCCTTATGTTATACGGCAAAAAGGTCACATTTTTGCGGGCGCTTTTGGCCAAGGGCCTTGTGAACCTTTTCGTTAACATACTCCTTGGCACTCTCTGGCTTTCGATAATGTACGGCAACGCCTTCATCGCCATAGTGGGGATGCGGATAGTCAAAAACGCGGGCGCCCTTGCGCTGGAGGCCGCCATGATATTCTTCGTGGGAAATCTGGCGCGGGAAGTTCTTCGGCGGATGAAAAAGCTGCCGGCTAAAACCTGATATCAGGCCCCGCAAAGGCCGAAAAGCTATACTGTCCTAAAAAAATGGGGCTAAGCTATATTTCACTTGATGCGCATACCATTAAAAGGGAGGAGGTGGCGCAGTGAATATCGCTTGGCCCTTGCTTTTTTGCGGCGCAATAATTTACGCGCTTTTATCCGGCGACGGGGAGAATATAATCGGCTATCTGGCACAGAGCGCGGCGGAGGCAATTGCTCTGATATTTACTTTGGCGGGAGTCTACACCCTTTGGTGCGGGGTGCTGAGGATATTCAAAAGCTGCGGCGCTGTGAGCGGCCTTACCAGGCTGCTCTCTCCCGCTATAAGATGGCTTTTCCCCGACCACAAGCATGACCAGGATATACAGGGGCATATCGCCACCAACTTTGCCGCCAACATGATGGGCCTTGGCAACGCGGCAACCCCCGCCGGCATGGAGGCCGTCAAGGCCATGGCGAAAAAAAGCGGGGGAGTGTTCACCGATGCCATGGGCATGTTTATCGTGGTGAACTGCTCCTCCCTGCAGATTATTCCCACCACGGTCATATCGCTGCGCGCCCAGGCCGGTTCTTTGGCGGCGGGCGATATCTTTCTGCCCTCGCTGGTGACGACTTTCATGACTACTGTTTTAAGCATTGTCCTTGCTTTTGCGGCAATTAAGGCAAAACAAAGGAGAAATGAAAGGATGCTCAAACCATGAGCTGGGCCCTTCCGCTGATGCTGCTGGCCGGAGTTGTCTACAGCTTCTTAAAAGGCGTAAAAACCTATGACGAGTTCGCCGCCGGAGCAATGGACGGCCTTCGAGCCATCCTCGCCGCCGCGCCCAACATCTGCGCCGCAGTCATCTGCATTGGCCTATTTCGGCGCTGCGGGCTGATGGACCTGGCAGCAGGGGCCTTTGCAGGGGTCTTCGAAGCTCTCGGTATGCCTGGAGAAATAATGCCTCTGGTTCTGCTTCGGCCTCTCTCCGGGGGCGCCAGCCTCTCACTTTTGCAGCAGCTTTTTGACCAGCACGGTCCCGACAGCTATATCGCCAGGACGGCCGCATCGCTGATGGGCTCCACCGAAACGGTCTTTTACACGATGGCTGTTTATCTCAGCGGCGTCAAGGCAAAGGGCAGCGGCTGGGCGGTGGCGGTGGCTTTGGCATCCTGCCTTGCGGGAGGGATATTCGCGGCCTGGGTCTGCCGGCTTTTATAATCTGACAAAAAATCTTACAGTTAATAAATACTTATAAAAAAGCAAAAACAAGCATGCTTTTCTATTGCTTTAGCTCGGCGGGTTTGGTATAATGTGACAAATAGTATTACCAACTGACAAAATAAAACATATCTATTTTTCAAAGGCTTTTTTGCGATACCATTCAGTCTAAGAAATGAACTGAAAAGGGTGGTGTATAGTATGCTTTCGCCGGAATTGAAGGCTCTGTGGGCAAAGAAAAATGCAAAAGATGACCTTCTTTGGTTGCCGTTGCCCGTTCACATTGAGGACAGCGCATTGGTGGCCCGGATGCTTTGGGAGCGTTGGCTGCCTGATGGCATCAAAAACCTGCTTGTGCAGGAAGTGGGTAGCGAGGCGGCGGCCCTTTCTCTGCTGATCTTCCTTGCCGCCGTTCATGATATCGGCAAAGCCACTCCCTCTTTTCAGTCTAAGCCGAGCCTTTACGCCGAGGCCCTTATTGACGTCCTTCTTATGGACAAGCTTATGGACGCAGGAATCCCCATCAGTGAATATAAGTCCTTTCTTGATGCAAGCAAGGTTCCCCATGCACTGGCAGGCGAAGTTTTGCTGAGAGAATTCGGCTGCGATAACAGGATTGCTTCGATTGTAGGCGCCCACCATGGAAAGCCATCGGACGTAAACATGCTCAAAAGGACCCCGGGCGCCCATCCAGACATCTACAATATGAAAAGCGCTGAAGGGAATATCTGGGGCCGGCTACAGCGGGAGCTTTTGGAGTTTGCCCTTAACCTTGCAGAATATGACAGTATTAGCGACATACCGATCATTTCCCAGTCCGCACAGGTTCTGCTTTGCGGGCTTTTGATTATGATCGACTGGATTGCAAGCAACGAAAGCCTTTTTCCATACATCCCCCTTGATCGGGACGGCTCAGATATTGACATGATGATGCGCTGCGAAGAAGCAGAGGAAAAGCTGGGCCTCACCGAGCCGTGGCAGCCCAAGGATGACTTTTTCATGGAAGACTTTTGCAGCAGAAGGTTTCCCTTTGAGGCCAACTCCCTTCAAAACGCTGTAATCAGCGCGGCGCGGGGCTGCAAAAACGGTGGGCTTATGGTGGTGGAAGCGCCGATGGGTGTGGGAAAGACAGAGGCGGCGCTGTTGGCGGCTGAAATATATGCTAAAAAGTCAGGCCGGGCGGGCGTGTTCTTTGCCCTGCCCACACAGGCGACATCAGACGGAATATTCCCCAGAATTCTTAGCTGGATTAAAAAACTGGACGAATTCAAAGCGCACAGCCTTAGGCTGGCACACGGAAAGGCCCAGTTTAATGAGCTGTACAACGAGCTGAAAACCTTGGGGCCTTTCGAAGGCTTTGGCGATGTCAATATTGCGGCGGATTCTCATGATGACGGCAGCGTGGTTGTGCACAGTTGGTTTGAGGGGAGCAAGAAGTCCATGCTGGCGGATTTTGTTGTGGGAACGGTGGACCAGCTCTTGCTTATGGCCCTTAAGCAAAGGCATCTGATGCTCCGTCATCTTGGCCTTGCGGGCAAGGTGCTCATAGTCGATGAATGCCATTCATTTGATGTCTACATGAACCAATATTTGAAGATGGCGCTTAACTGGCTTGGAGTTTATGGCGTTCCGGTGATAGTTCTCTCGGCGACACTGCCCCTTGAAAAGCGCAAGGATCTGGTGGGGGCATATCTGGGCGTGAAGGAAAAGCATATTTCCAGGCTGGATGAGCCCTGGAGCGTCAACATTTCATATC
>JBNRMR010000187.1:0-17571 GCA_050309705.1 Christensenellales bacterium
TTTTATGGCATTTTGGTATAACAATGCTCAGCGCCTGCCCTTAGATGATGAAAAAATAAAAGTTTTTTATAATATGATTTTGAATCTGCATGGACCTTTGTCCGCAACTCCCAACCTGCTGCTCATGAACGGAGTTGACCACTTAGAGCCGCAGGATGATGTTATTCAGGTTATAGACAAGTCCAAAAAAATGGGCTACGATGTGGAGGTCTATACGCTTGACAGATATGTAAAAGAATTTAAAGAGCATGTGAAAAGCAATGGCGTGGAACTTACAACCCATAAGGGCGAACTTAATCTTGGGCATGATTATGAACTTTTAAGGGGTTGCTGGTCATCTCGTGCGTACTTAAAGCGGGAGAATGTTTTGGCGGAAATTGCTCTTATTAACCGTCTCGAGCCGCTGTATACAATGCTGGAAATGTCTGGGCTCAAAGGGGTTTACCCGCTGTCTACCTTAAGGCAGATGTGGAGACGCTTGCTTCAAATGCAGCCACATGATAACATATGCGGCTGTTCGACAGACTCTGTCCACCAACGGATGGAATGGGAGTTTAAAAGCATGGGCTTGGAATCTCGAGAAATGATAAGACGCGCTCTGCACGAAGCATCGGTTTATACGCAGGTTTCCCAGGAGACATTAAACGATTACAAGATAATGGTGGCAAACACTACACAAAACACGGTGACAACTGTGGTGCGCGTAGAGATTGAGATAGCCGAGGGAGATAATTTTAAAAACATAGAGATATTTGATGGCAATCTCCAAAAAGCGGAGTATGAAATAATTTCGGTTAAAAGCCGGGAGAAGGACATATTCAGCCCGCTTAACCTGCCCGGCGTAATGAACGTGACTGTATATACGGTTGATTTGTACTTGAAAAACATTTCGCCCTATTCATTAGTCTGTTTCCTAGTCAAAAATTCAAACAATGCTGTCGTTAAAAAAGCGCCCTCCGCGGTTGAGGGCATCAGCGCCATTCAAAATGAATTTATCAAAATATTCTGCGATGATAGCGGCTTGAATATCCATAATTTGAATACAGGCAAAAGCTACTTAATAGGCTTTGAGGATACCGCTGACTATGGCGACTCATATGTGTACCGCAAAGGCGGAGACAAACCCATCTCTGTTTTTAAGCCCGATAAGGTTAAAGTTCTGTCATCGGAAGGATTGACAAAAAAACTGAAAGTGGAATATAGCTTGACCTTACCCGCCGAATATTTGTTTGATAAAAAGCAACGCAGCAAAAAGATTATCAACAATAAAGCGATTATAGAGATTACACTGAAAAAAGGAGAGGAAACCGCGCAGATAGGCTACAGCGTGCAAAACCGTAGCCGCGACCATCGTCTGCGTCTATCGATTAATTGCGCAGATGACAGCCTTACATCCATTTCCGATATACCTTTTGACACTGTATCACGCCATCGGGATGAAGGATATTTTCTTACCGACAGCAAGACGCATTTCTGCTCTACATTTGCCGCCTCGGGTGACCTTGCATTTTTCACCGAGGGAATCCATGAATATGAAAAAGAAACCGGCGGGAACATGCTTTTTACAGTTTTAAGAGCGACAGGAGCAATAAACAAGAGTAACGGTAGAACAATAGGCGGAGAAAATTGGATAGTGCCGGACAATCAATGCCTGAGAGAGATAACGGGCAGACTGGGCGTCTGTTTCAACAGCTATACTGAAAACCAGCTGCTCAGCAAAGCCTTGGCCTTCAGATGCCCTCCCCTCACCTATAGCACTTCTTGCGATAGTAAGAAGTTTATGGGAGGGAGGACCGCCGTCCAGGATACGCGGCTTAAGGAGTTCTTTTACAAGGCAAAGAAATACGGCAGCGCTTCAATCAGTCTTAACGAGCCGGTTTTAGCACTGGATACTTCAGACTTCTTTGTTACCGCATCAAAGCTTTCAGAGGATGGCAATTCATATATAATACGGCTTTTAAATCCTCACGATAGCAATAAAGTGCTGAGCGTTGAAGGCTTGGGAAACGTATATTTATCGGATATGTCGGAAAAGAGTTCTAAGAAAATAACTGATAAATTGGAAGTCAGCTCAAAAAAGGTGGTTACATTAAGAATTGATAAATAAAAACAATAGCTTTGGCGTCCTATGTCCTTCGAAGAATACGGAGAAAAATGGCAATCTATATTTCACCTTATGCCCCTAAGCGGTTTGGAGATGTGGTATTTGATACTGTGAAGAAAATGCGACTCAAACAAGTTCATCTATCATTCAGAAATGGCAAAAATCCCGTTTTGCTGATGCGCATCCTTCTTAAACAAAAGGAAATTTTCAGCCAGCTCCGGCCTTATGGTCGGAGCTTTTGTTTTGCAGGTGAACTTGAATGAAGCATGCGACAGCCATTACCAAACCGAAGGGCAATGACTTGCGCAACCTTCGGCATAGAGCTGAGCAGGCCGCCGGTCGCGCTGTCGGGCTTGGAAGCTTCGCTGGTTAACGCCATGTCTTGCGAAAAGATTCTAAAACAATACTTAGACCCCATAAGCCCATTGGAGCGAGAGAACCTGATAGAGCACCTGCAAAGAGCAGCCGGAGGAATTCATTCTGAGCAAAGCGACATATGGCGAACACCGAAAAGCATGGGAGGAAATGTGGCGTCTTTAATGCCCGCCCCAACGTGGCGAGAATCCTAAGTGAAGAAAAGCGCTCAACGTAACAGAAAACGAGTAGCATTACGCTGCTTCGCCATCTCCTAAGGGGGCCTGGGGACGACACCCTTCATAAGCCAATGAAGGATCATTATAAATCATAACTATGCGTTTGTTGCTGTTTGAGCAGCTTTTTTAGGATCAAACACTATTTGTTTTGCAAGATCGGCAGAATTATCTTTAGTAATACCTAATGCTTCTTTAATACATTTTGCCTTACTGCCACCCGCGGGATGATTTGATTCAAGCAGATCTGTATCCAATTTGTTACTAACATTCTCTGCCGTGGTTTTTGGAAGCCTCTTAAGACTAATCCCCGCGCCCTTGCTTAGCCGGGCGTTCAAGACATTCCTTTATTAGTCCTTGTCAATCCACACTATCTGATTTTCTTCAGTTGCTGAAATAAGCAAGCTGCAAATTGCAGACAAAACTTCTGGAGTTTCAGGGAATCTGAAACTGCTTAAACTTATGCTCTGAAACTCTGCTAATTTTGATTGAATGTTAGGTATTTCCCATATACCGTCCTCCCAGCCAATCGCAAGATGATAATAGTATGGATGGAACGGAGATTCACACGCCCGAGGTGCTCTCGTCCTGCTGGCGCAACCCGGAGGGAGAACGAGTGCAGGTGTTTGCAAATTTTCGGGAGCGGGATATTGTCATTGAGCCGGAGGTCGCATTTTCCAGCGTGATCACAGCTGAAAAAGCGATGCCGCAGACGGGTGGAGAAGTGCGCATACCCGCACTCGGCGCAACTGCGATCAGACTTGCTCCCCTAAAATCACAGGAGAAAAAATGGTGACATGGCCAGAGAACAAAATGCATAGCAGCTATATCTGTTAGATTATTTCACATAAAGAATATTGTTCAATATGCCAAACGGCATTGATGCTCCCCAATACTGGTTTATTATGATGCGCTACGCGGATTACTTTGGGTATTCAGATTTTACTCCCGACAAAATTGACCCGATTGAAAAAATCATAGTGGACGGTGGACGGAATTGAATGGGTAAAACCAGAGGCAAACATATTTATCCCCGCGAGGAAGAGCGAGTCATTAAGATTTTAAACGCCGTCGCATAAAATCGTGTACAGCTAAAAACAGCATAAGAAAAACCGCTGCAAACAGCGGTTTCTCATTGTAGTGGTGGAGAATAGGGGAGTCGAACCCCTGACCTTCGCATTGCGAACGCGACGCTCTACCAGCTGAGCCAATTCCCCGGAAAGGCGGCTTGCACGCCGCAAATTCCATATGGAAGTATAGCACTATTGACATTCTTTTTCAAGCCTTTTTCCCTGTTATTTCATCGATTGCGAAAAAAATTGCAAAAAGATTTTTCCAATGATACAATGTAAATACTTTTATTACGGCAGGCGAGGTACATCATGCAGGATTTCAGGTTCGACCTTGTGGGCAAAATTGGCTCCATGGCCCTAATACGCAAAGAAGATGCGGATATCGACTACAACATATTCTCCCGCATTGGCGCGCAGCTTAAGCCCGGTATGATATGGGTCACCTCCGGAGCGACGGAAATCGGCCGGATAGACCACATCAAAAGAACGGGCAAAGAGCTCACCGGCGACCAGGAGGAAATCAAGACCGATTACGCCGCCCAGGGCCAGACCATTTTAATGCAGCAATACCGCCAGTTCATAAACCCCTCATATGGCGTGAGACAGCTTCTGGTGGAGCATATGCACTTCAATGACCCTGAAAAAAGAGAGCATATCCGAAAACTTCTCATAAGAAGCGCAGTGCAGGGAACAATTCCCATCATTAACTATAATGATGCTGTCTCTGCCCTTGAAAACCGGAAGATGGAGCTGACCGCCCTTCGCCATGACATGGGGGGAGATAATGTGGTGGAATGCGTGGACAACGACGAGACCGCCGCGGTGGTGGCAGGGCTGGTTGGCGCGCGCATTCTGCTGATACTAACCAGCACAGAGGGCATATACCGCGACCCCAAGGATCCTTCGTCCCTCATCCGCCACATAGGCGGCAAGAATTCTCAGGAACTACTGGCCAACATACGCAAGGCCCAGGAGTCCTGCGTGGGGGCAAGCCGGGCCGGCGCCAGCGGCGCTTACGCCAAGCTTGAATACATGATCCGCCCGGCGATGGAGGGCAGCAGGGTGATAATCGGCAACGGGAAATATCGGCTGGATGATCTTTTGCAGGGTAATGTCCCCTGCACCGTCATAGGCCTGGATTAAATCAAGGCTGAAGAAAGAAATTGAAAAGGGGAAAAGCCATTGAATAAGAACGTGAGAGATTTTTTAATTGTGGAAGTTTTGGCCATAATAATGTCGCTGGTGCCGTTGTTGCTGCTGTGGCTGACCCCTGGCATGGTAGGCGAACCCATGAACGAGGAGCTTTTCCTCTTTACTGAAGGGCTGGCGCTATACATCGTCTTTCCAGCCCTCAGCCTAATTTTATCCTTCATCTGCGCCTGGCTGGGCATGCGCTGGTTTGTGGCCATCCTTACAATGCCATGCGCGCTGATCTTTGCCGCCACCACCTACTTTGCCATCGGCTGGACGGCCGTTTTTGTCTACGCAGTGGCCTACGCGATAATCGGCATGGTTGCGGCCTGGCCCGCGGAGCGCTACAAGAGGCGCAAGGACGAGGACGCGAGATACATCGGGAAAAAGCTCTGATTCCCCCATGTTTTTTATGGCGGCATCACTAAAAATGAAAGTCAGGATACGGAGGGAGCGCTATTGCTTAGCTACTCTGAAATTAAAAAGGACAAGTCCATAAGGACATACATACAGCGGGCCGATGAATCGCTCGTCGCCCTTGGATACACCGAGCACAGCTTTGCACATGTGGCAAAAGTGGCTGAAAGCGCGGGGAGCATACTTGAAAAGCTGGGCTATTCCCAGCGCGATCAGGAGCTGGCCAAGATCGCCGGCTTTCTCCATGATATAGGAAATCTGGTCAACCGGGTGGACCACGCTCAAAGCGGCGCCGTGATGGCCTTTCGCCTGCTGGACAAAATGGGCGGCGACCCTGACGAGATAGCCACCATCATAACCGCAATCGGCAACCACGATGAGGCCACTGCCGTGACGGTAAACCACATCGCAGCCGCGCTGATACTGGCCGACAAGACCGATGTGCGCAGGAGCCGCGTGCGCAACCAGGACGTCGCCAGCTTCGACATCCACGATAGGGTGAACTTCTCAGTGCGCAAGGCCGATCTTGAAGTTTCAGATGATCTTACCGTCATTGAGCTGCGCTTGGAAATCGACACCGCATATTGCTCCGTCATGGACTATTTCGAGATATTTCTTAACCGCATGATACTTTGCCGCAAGGCCGCCGAGACGCTTAATCTGAGCTTTCAGCTAACCATGAACGGCCAGCGCCTGCTCTAGGCTGCAATGTGCCCAGTGAAATCAACCCTTTCATAACTTTCGCATCTATGCTATAATTCGCTATAATGCCAAAAAGTCCGCGGACTGCCGCGGCTTTTTGGAGAGAAACCAATGGGGGTAACGCCAATGAAAAAGCCTTTTGTGACACTTGAACAGGTGAATGATATCGTGAAGGAGCATCCCACGCCTTTTCACATATATGATGAAGCGGGCATACGCAAAAACGCCCGCCGCCTTCACGAGGCTTTCAAATGGAATGAGGGCTTCAAGGAGTTTTTTGCCGTTAAGGCCACGCCCAACCCCGCAATAATGCAGATATTAAAAGAAGAAGGCTGCGGAATGGACTGCTCCAGCATGACCGAGCTGATGCTTTCAAAGGCCATTGGCGTAACCGGCGAGGAGATAATGTTCTCCTCCAACGCCACCCCTGCCGAGGACTTCATATACGCCAAAGAGCTGGGCGCCACCATCAACCTGGACGATTTCACCCATATCGACTTCCTAGACAAGCTAACGGGCATTCCCGAGACCATCAGCCTGCGCTACAACCCCGGAGGGGCCTTCCAGATAAGCAACGCCATAATGGACACCCCGGGCGAGGCCAAATATGGCATGACCCGAGAGCAATTGGAGGAAGGCGTCAGAAAGCTGATGTCCCTGGGGGCGAAGCATTTTGGAATTCACGCATTCCTGGCCAGCAACACAGTAACCAACGAATATTACCCCGCCCTTGCAAAAATCCTCTTTAAAGTCGCAAGGGATATCGCGGCCACCACCGGCGCTCACTTCGCCTTCGTGAACCTTTCAGGGGGCATAGGCGTGCCCTACAGGGAAAACGAGCCAGAAAACGACATAATGGTCATCGGCGAGGGCGTGCGGAAGGCCTATGAGGAAGTGCTTACTCCCGCCGGCATGGGCGATTTGGCGGTGTACGCCGAGCTTGGCAGATATATGCTGGCCCCATACGGCCATCTTGTCTCTCAGGCCATCCACGAAAAACATATTTATAAGGAATATATCGGACTGGACGCCTGCGCCGCCAACCTGATGCGCCCCGCCATGTACGGCGCTTACCACCATATATCGGTGTTGGGCAAGGAGGATGCACCCCGGGATCACAAGTATGACATCACCGGTTCCCTGTGCGAGAACAACGACAAGTTTGCCCTGGACAGGATGCTGCCCAAAATCGACATGGGAGACTATCTTGTTCTGCATGACACCGGAGCCCACGGCTTTTCAATGGGCTACAACTATAACGGCAAGCTGCGCTCTGCGGAACTGCTGCTTCGCGAGGACGGTACGGTGGAGCTGATCCGCCGCGCAGAAACGTCCGCCGATTATTTTGCCACATTCGATTTTATGAAGCTGTTTTAGTATAGTCTTTAAGAAACAAAGCAAATCAAAGGCCCGATTCATTGAATGAACCGGGCTTTTTTATAATAAATACGCGCCGCCTGGGCCTTCATTCATTTTTTGCCATTCAACACAATTGACGACGCATTTTGCAGGGCCCCACTACCAAATTTGGGGCAAATACGCTCTCTTTTCCAGACCGAAGTTAAAATACGAAAAAATCAGCTATGATTGCATCACTCCCTGTGCGGCAGGGGGTATATTTGAGGCAATCCTGTGGAAGCCCGCAATTAAACATGTGATTGACCGCATACATGTGATAAGCAAAGTAAACTTCGTCAAGCTCTTTAGCTATGAAAGCACTTTTTCAGAACGGGGCTTCACACTTGCGCTGCCTGAGGAGCGGCCGGCACTTCAAAAGCCCCTATTTAGGCTCGCGGGAATTTCCCGTTAGCTTCAGGGCCAGAATGGAAAACGGCGTCATCCGCCTTAGCGACTGCGATGTGCATAAATAATTTCTCATGGCTGCTCGACAACAATTTTGATAAAATGAAGAAAGAAAAAAGCGGCTCTTAGAGAAACCCTCCACAGAAGCCGCTTGCTTTTCTTCAGACTATTTATATTGCGCCCTAGTGCCACCGATGAGCTTTGGCCTTGTCCTCGCCAGTATCAGAGGCGCCTCGCCTATCTTTGGCTCATCTATCCGCACAGGAACTACCACCGGCCTTAGGTGCATGCCTATCAGCGTGCCGCCAATGTCAATGCCTGCATGGGCCTTAACGCCCTCCACAACGCAGGGATCTTCAAGCCTTTCGTAGTACGCCGTCGCCAAAGCCCCCCCGGCGTTTATCACCGGCCTCACGGAGACCTCGTCCAAGAAATATTTTTCCGCGCAGCTTTCCGGCAAAACTATGGCCCTGTTCAGATGCTCGCAGCACTGGGCCGCCAAAAATATTCCCCTTTCTTCAAGCAATGGCAAAAGTCCGTCCAAAATGGCTTCAGCCACATCCATAGCTCCGTCTGATCCTATTCTCTTTCCCCTGACCTCGCTGGTGGAGCAGCCCACCACGAGAATCTGCCCTTTTTTCATGTTCGCCTGGTCCAGCAATTGTGCAAGCGCCTCCGCTGCCTGGCGGGTGATCTCTTTCATAAACAAGCCACTTCCTTTCATTTTGTTCACAGCGGTCCAATCAGCCTTATAGAAAACCATGATACCACATTAATCACGCCCCGCATAGACCCTGAATAGACTGAAGTATCCGCTTGTTGGCGGAAAAATATATAGAATTCGAGGCGAAGTCAATGCCTTTTCTTGCATTTGATAATGTATCACTGAAATATAACACGCCAGAGGGCGAAACAAGCGCCGTGGAAAACGTCACCCATGTATTCGAAGATGGTGAGTTTACCGCTGTAGTTGGCCCCAGCGGATGCGGGAAATCCACACTTTTGCATTTAGCTGCAGGCCTTCTTTTGCCTGACAGCGGCAACATCACCATCGATGACCACGCCATTACGGGCGCGCTTCCCCAGGTCGGCTATATGCTGCAAACGGACCATCTTTTCGACTGGCTGACAATAGAAAAGAATGTGCTTGTGGGGCTTAAGGTGAGGGGTATTTTAAGCGAGGAAAGCATCGAGCTTTCCCACAAGCTGCTGGAGCAATGCGGCCTGAGCGATTTCAAAAAGAGCTTCCCCCGAGAACTGAGCGGGGGTATGCGCCAGCGGGCGGCCCTTGTGCGCACACTGGTGATGAAGCCAGACATATTGCTCCTTGACGAGCCGTTTTCCGCCATCGACTATCAAACCCGCATGACTCTTGCCCAGGACGTTCACAGCATCATCAAAAAAAGTAAGAAAACGGCCATTTTGGTCACCCATGACATCGTCGAGGCCGTGTCTATGGCGGATTGCGTAATTGTCATGAGCCCGCGCCCAGGAACGATAAAGGCCGTTCACAGGATAGATATACATGGCACGCCCATCGAGAGGCGAGCGGGCGGCAGCGCCTTGAACGAATACTTTGATATAATTTGGAAGGAGCTGGATGTAAGTGCAAAATAAAACCACAGGCGACCGAGATGTCTATTTGAAAAATATCAAGCGCGGCAGACGCAGCGTTATCATAGGCCGCTGGGCCATATTAATCAGTCTTTTGATCATATGGGAGCTGGGTAATATCTTCGGTTTCATCGATGTGTTCCTGCTTTCTTCACCTTCCAGGATAATCAAAACAACCGTTAACCTTTTCAATCAGGGGGATCTTTTCATACATGTGGGGGTTACCCTCTGGGAAACGCTGCTGGGCTTTATGATAGGGGGAGTTGCCGGAACATTGCTGGCCATTGCCCTTTGGTGGTCTCAGTATCTAAGCAGGGTCATGGACGTCTATATCGTAGTTTTAAACTCACTGCCAAAAATTGCCCTGGGACCGATACTGATAGTCTGGATCGGCGCGGGGATGCCGGCCATAGTGGCCATGGCTGTGCTGATAAGCATAGTCGCCACGCTGATGACCACCCTCACAGGCTTTAAGGAGGTGCCCCAGGAGAAAATATTCCTGATGCGCTCCTTTGGCGCGACGAAATGGCAGATATTGACCATGGTAATATTGCCCGCGTCTGTTCCCTCCATGCTGGCGGCGCTGAAGCTGAACATAGGCCTTTCCTGGGTGGGTGTCATAGTGGGAGAATTTCTCGTTTCAAGGGCGGGCCTTGGCTATCTTATCGTCTACGGCGGCCAGGTCTTCAAGCTGGACCTTGTCATGACGGCGACTGTCATACTGTGCGTTTTGGCGGCGGGCATGTACTTCGGCGTTGCATGGCTTGAAAAAAGGGCCGTCAGAAGGCGGTAAATAGGGCCATTTCCAAGCGCCGGCAATCCTTCAATAAACTTGAGCAAAACCAAATTATATTTTGCGCGGGTTCTCCAAAATGCAGGGTTTCCCGCGCTTTTTTGTTTAGTTGAAAATGCAAATGAATAGGTCTATAATGAAAGCATATTGACATTAGGCAGGTGGAATATGTTAAAGGCAAAAACGGAAATCATCGATTTTCACATGCATCCTTTTCTGAGCGCGGATGAACGATATGCCACTATCTATGACCCCGTAGGCAGCTTTGACGAAATGGTCCTCGATATGGAAAGAGCGGGCGTCGGCCTTTTTTCCGGCAGCGTCATAAAGCGCGGCGTCGGAAGCGATTGGGCCGAAATCAAGCGCCTGAATGACCAAGCCCTTGGGATTCAAAAACTTCTTCCTGGAAAATTTATCCCCGGCTTCCATATCCACCCCGATTTCCCCAAAGAAAGCTGCGAGGAGATCGAGCGAATGCACTCCCTTGGGGTGAACCTCATCGGCGAGCTGGTGCCATACATGATGGGTTGGCATGGCTACACCTCGCCCGGCTGTCTGGAGATTTTCACCCTGGCCCAGGAACTCGGCATGGTCGTCAGCGCCCACCCTTCCGACGACGATGACATGAGCCGCTTTGCCAGGCTTTTCCCGAAGCTCAATATCGTCTATGCTCACCCCGGCAATTACGAGGCTTGCATAAAGCATGCTCAGCGGCTTCACGAGTTTGACAATGTATACCTGGACATCTGCGGCACAGGCCTTTTCCGCTATGGCATTTTGCGGTATCTCATCGATCATTCCAGCAAAGAAAAGCTTCTCTTTGGAACCGACTACCCCATCTGCAACCCGCTGATGCAGGTGGCTGGCGTGGAGTATGAAAAGCTCAGCGACGATGAAAGGGAGCATATCTACAGCAAGAATGCAAAAAGGCTTCTTGGCATATAAAGCGACTATAGGTCTTGTTGATAATAAAACGCAAGCATACAAGTGAGGCTCAATTGTTTATCGCCCTTCATATATGGAGGGCGGTTTTTTATCCAGCCTTTTCGCCTCCATTTTTCATTCCAAAAATAAAGCTGATCTACGGGCATTTTTCATGGTGCTTGCCGATTTGTCAATGCCTTTCTTCTTTTTCCAGTTTACAAATGCTCCGCATTGATAGAAAATATATACGCTGTATATAAATTATATATCATTCTTCGCCCTTTGTGCGCAAGCAATGACTAAGCATGAAAAAGTATTCAAGGAGGAATATGGTTTGAGCGTTTCGTCTGCCAAAACTGATTTGATGCCCAAAAGGTATGTGAGGCCCACGGGTATAAAAAGGCTTTTAATATCATTGAAGGGCAGCGCCTGGCTTCAGCTTTTGATGCTTCCCGGTCTCATTTACTTCATTATATTCAAATACATACCCATGTATGGCGTCGTCATAGCCTTCAAGGACTATCGCATTGTTGACGGTATATTTGGAAGCGAATGGGTGGGCCTTAAGCATTTCATTGCCTTTTTCAACAACCCCTATGCGGGAAGGCTTATCCGCAACACGCTGATAATCAGCGTTTATTCGCTGGTTTTCACATTTCCCCTACCGATAATATTCGCCCTTTTGCTGAACGAGCTGCGCCCCCTCTGGTATAGAAGATTCGTTCAGACGATAAGCTATCTGCCCCACTTCATATCCCTGACGGCGGTCATAGGCATGATTGTCATGTTCGTTTCGCCCAGCCAGGGAATAATTAACAAACTCCTCCAGGCCGTCTTTGGGATTGAGCCCATACACTTCCTGGCTGAGGCAAAGTGGTTTAGAACCCTTTACATCACCAGTGAAGTGTGGACCGGCCTTGGCTGGAGCGCCATCATTTACATCGCCGCCCTTTCCGGCGTCGATATGGAGCTTTACGAGGCCGCCGCCATCGACGGCGCCACCCGCGTCAAGCAGATGATCCACGTGTCAATCCCTTCCATTAAAACAACCATAATAGTCCTTCTCATATTGCGGCTTGGTGGAATGATGAGCGTGGGATCCGAACGGGTGCTTTTGCTGTACAACACCCTCACATACGAAACCGCGGACGTCATCAGCACCTATGTTTACCGGCGCGGACTCACCTACTTTGAATACAGCTTCGCAACGGCAGTTGATGTGTTCAACTCCGTAATAAACATCATTCTGCTGGTGGTAGCAAACGCTCTTTCGCGCAAGTTTACCGAAAGCAGCTTGTGGTAAGGGGGCTTAACAATGATAAGAGATAAATCGCTTTCGTCAAAAGTCTTGGACGTTGTCGTACATGTATTCTGCCTGACAGTGCTGGTAATAACGCTTTACCCCGTTTTATATGTGGTGTCCGCCTCCTTCTCAAGCACCTATGCAAACGACGCGGGTCTTGTGACCTTCTTTCCCATAGGCTTTAACTTTAGCGCGTACATCGGCATTTTCCGGCAAAGGACCATTCCCCTTTCGTTTGTGAACTCGGTCATATACACATCTTTGGGTACCGCCATAAACATGATCTTGACGACCACATACGCTTACGGACTTTCCCGCAAAAAGCTCACCTTCCGAGGCCTGTACACGCTAATAGCCATGATCCCCATGTATTTCAGCGGCGGCCTGATCCCCACATTTTTGGTGGTAGCAAGAAATCTGAACCTTTACGACACCATGTGGGCGCTGATTCTTCCCGGAGCGATCTCCACCGGCAACCTGATCATAATGCGCTCCTTCTTTGTGGGTCTGCCTGCCGAACTGGAGGAATCCGCCTATTTGGACGGCGCAAGCGACCTTCTGGTTTTCTGGAAGATAATGATACCCCTTTCCCAGGCGGTGCTTTTCACCATCGGGCTTTATTATCTGGTGGGCCACTGGAACGCCTGGTTCCCGTCACTCATATACCTCAACGACCAGACTAAATACCCCCTTCAGATGCTCCTGCGCCAGATTGTTCTGCTTTCGCAGGCCCTGGAGGAAGCCACCCGCGAAGGCCAGGCCATGTCCACCGACGGCTTGTACTTCCAAAACTACATTGCCGTTAAGTACGCCACTTTGGTGGTTTCAATGGTACCGATGCTGGTGATATATCCCTTCGTGCAAAAGCACTTTGTCAAGGGCGTAATGATCGGCTCTTTGAAGGGATAGCACAGAGCAAACGGCAAAAAGAGTAAATAGCTATCAAGGCCTTAGGGCTTGATATATACAAACAAGGAGGAAAGAAAATGAAAAAGCGTATTCTAGCAGCTGCGCTCATGCTGATTATGGCCGCGATGACGATACTCACCGGCTGTAACGGCGGCGCTCCATCGGGCAGCGCAACAACTGCTCCTGCGCCGGGAACTGCCGCCCCCACACAGGCGGCCGGCGGCTCTCAGCCTGCACCGCAGGAACCTGAAAACAACTACGAAGAAGAGGTGGTCATCACCTCCATGCGCCGCTCTGACAGTCTCACCGAGGTCATTGAGCCTCTCAGAGACGACATGCTGAAGGAAAAGTTCAATCTTGTCATCCAAGAGTCCAACATCCCCGGCAGCGACTTCACCACCAAGATGAGCACCCTCTTTGCCGCCGGCATGGAGCCTGACTTCATCTGGACAGTGCGCACCGAGTGGGGCGGCACCGAGTTCGCCGAGGCCGGCTATCTGAAGGGCTTCACCAAGGACGAGCTGCTCAACCAGTACCTGCCCAACTACTCCATCCTCTGGGACGACGAGGGCGCCTTTGACTACCTTTTTAATTATCTCAAGCATGGCGATCTCCTCTACATGCTTCCCTATGCCCGCGACAACAACGCCAACATGGCGTGGACATACAGGCAGGATGTATTCGATAAGGTCGGCATTGAAGAATTCCCCGCCACTCCCGACGAGCTTTACGACGTTATGCTCAAGATCAAGAACGAAACCGGCCTGGTGCCGTGGGTTGACCGCAGCGACGCCGTCATCTGGCTGATGAAGTGGGGCAGCGCATGGGGATTCCCGGATCTTCTGCCCAGAATGCCCGCTTTTGAAAACCCCATCAACGGCAATGTATACTACTATGCCTGCGCCACAGACGATTTCCGCGAAGTTGTGAAATACGGCGCCAACATGTATAAAGACGGTCTTTTCTGGAATGAGGCCATCACCGGCACCTCCGAGCAGATGAACGCTTTCATCGCCGAGGGCAATAAGGTTCTGGCATATGGCTATCCCGCAGACTCCGCAAAAAACAACAACCTGCAGGTCGCCAATACCCCCGATGTCGACTGGACATGGACGCCCGTCTCCCCCTCCATCGACCCCAGCAAGCAGGTTTACAAGCGCGAGCCCTACCACAATGCAAACATGTGGTCCTTCACCTATCAGGTTACCGACCAGCAGGTTGAGCGCATGTGCGATTGGCTTAACTGGGCCATGACAGACGAAGGCAGGCTTTTCCACAGCTACGGCGTTGAAGGCGTGACCTACGAAGTGATCGACGGCGTTAAGACCATCAAGGACGACTTCGCAACCCAGCTTAAGCCGGAGGGAATCGCTCTTGGCCAGTACCAGGTGGGCGCGGTCACAAAGATGCACGGCGATTACCTTAGGACCTACCTGCCTGTTATAGCCGAGGTTGAAGCCGCTTTCATGGGCGACGACAAGTATGTGTTCACACAGGCGCCCATCATGAGCTACACCGAGGAAGAAAACAAGCAGTTTGTTGACGTCCTCACACAGCTTAACGACTGCCGCGATGAATACCTCGCAAGGTTCTTCTCAAACGAGCTTGATCCCTCCAACGATGAGCACTGGAACAGGTACATCTCCGACATGGAGAAGCTGGGCCTGCGTGAATACGAGGAGCTTAACAAGATCGTTTACGAGAGAAGCGGAAACTAATTTTTTCCACAGCTTTAGTTGCAGTTTTTGCATAGTAAAGCAACAAAGGATAAAAAGCGGCCTGCGCTTAACACAGGCCGCTTTTCTCTTGCCTTCAATAATGTCTGGTCTCCTCATCCTCGTCCTTGTGATGCCCGCCGCCATATTTGGACAAGTTCTCGTTCTTCGCCTTCCAGTAATAATAGCCCAGAGCGGTCCCTGCCGGCGCACATATGGCCGCCATAAGGCCTGTGGCATCCTCCTTGCCCATGAACCAACCCACCAGTATGGCCAGCGCGAACAGCCCGCAGACGCCCAGCACACAGCCCAGAACGAACTTGCTGGTCTCTCTGCCTTTCATAGCCCACCTCTTTTCGCTTGCGCCTGGGGCGTGTTGATATTGTCCGAAACACCCAGAACTGCTGCTGTTTTTGTGCCTGACACGGCGCTTTACCTCAGAAATGCCGGTGGTGCTTCAATGGGAAGCATCGCCCTAGGCAAAAACAGCGCGGATAATGGGCGATAAGCGGTAGCGTCAACACGCCCTAATCAGCTCTCATCTCTTCATAATATGATTCATGCAAGTTTTTGTTTTTTCCATTTTGATCGCATAAAAATACCCCTTCCTCTCGGAAAGGGTATTGGGCCTGTTGATATAGTGGCCTTCCTCCCATGTATTGTCTTAGGCCTGCTGACAGGGATGCAGCTTCATTGACATTTTTTCAAGCCCGCATTTCTCCAATCCGTCAAAGCTGTGCGCCATCATCATTTTCAAGACTTCCCAAAGCTACCCGTCCGGCTCCCGTCCGTTTTGCAGCCCAAGCTTTAGCCCCCAAAAACTAGGTGATATCAAAAACCGTGGTGAACTTTTCATATGCGCTGTCCCAAAGAGCCTTGTCGCCGCCGGGCATTATGGCCTTTGGCGCAAAAGACTTTCTGACAACCTTTCTGATGCCCGTAAGGCCTTCCACATCCCCCAGGACAGCCGACTGCATCATCAGATTGCCGATGGCGGTGGCCTCGTCCGGCCCGGCGTACACGGGGATGCCCAGAGCGTCGGCGGTGAACTGGTTCAGCAAGGCGTTGTTGCTGCCTCCCCCCACGATGTAAAGGGCCTTCACGCTCTTGCCGGTGAACTCCTCATAGCGCTGGATGCACCAGCGGTATTTAAGCGCCAGCGACTCGTACACGCTCCTGGTGATGCCGCCGATATCGACGGGCGCCTTTTGGCCGCTTTCGTTTATATGGGCCACAATCCTCTCCGGCATGGCGCCGGGCCTCAGAAAAGCGGAGTCGTCGGGATCAAAAAATGCGGCAAGGGCAGGGGCTTTTTCCGCCAGATTGACCAGCTCTGCAAAGGAATGCTTGCGGCCTTCGTCATCCCAGGCGCGCTTGCACTCCTGGATGATCCAAAGGCCCATCACATTCTTCAAAACGCGAATGGTGCCAAAAACGCCGCCCTCGTTTGTGAAGTTGGCCGCCTTTGCCTCTTCGTTTATAACCGGAGTCCTGCTCTCACCCCCTACCAACGACCATGTTCCGGAGGATATATATGCGAAGTCATCGCTGTCGGTGGGCACAGCCGCAACGGCTGACGCCGTGTCATGGCCACCCACGGCAATCACAGGCACATCCCCCAGGCCGGTCTCCTCCTGAATTTGCTTTGAAAGAATGCCGCGAACATTGCCCGGCTCGGTGATTTCGCCCAGAATTTTTTTGTCAAGCCCCATTTCACCGATGAGGTCTTCCGCCCAGCCGCGGGTGTGGGGATCGACCATCTGGGAAGTGGAGGCGATGGTATATTCCGTGCCTTTCACACCCGTTAGAAAATATGCGAAAAGATCAGGCATAAACAACAGGCTCTGAGCAATTTCCATGGAGGGATCATTCTCAAGCCTTGCCGCAAGGAGCTGGTAAAGGGTGTTGAATTCCAAAAACGCCAGCCCCGTTTTTTCGTATATTCTGTCCTTAGGCACAATTTCAAAGGCTTTTTCCATGACGTTTTGGGTGCGGATATCCCGATAATGGACAGGGTTGCCGATTATGCGCCCATTCCTGTCCAGAAGGCCATAGTCAACCCCCCATGTGTTTATGCCTATGGAGTCGACACCGCCTTCCCTGGCGGCAATCTTAAGAGCGCTGACGACGTCAAAATAGAGCCTGGGAAGATCCCAGACGAAGCGTCCATTCATCATCACGGGGTCGTTTGAAAAACGGTGGATTTCCCGCATATTCAGCTTGCCGCCATCAAGCTCGCCGATTATCGCTCTGCCAGAGGAGGCGCCGAAATCAAAGGCGAGATACTTCTTTGGTTTGCCGGATAAATTGGCCATTATGATCACTCCTATATTTTCATGAATACTGTAATTGAAACGTTCTTTATTATATTATACATTAGCTCGGGCCGCCATTCAAGGGCGCAGGGCTAATGTTTCGCCGGCGGGCCCGCCC
>JBNRMR010000188.1:0-3245 GCA_050309705.1 Christensenellales bacterium
GCAGCCATGCCGCCGACGCTATCCACCATGGCGGTCATGATTGCACCGGGCAAAATGGCATTAGTGCGAATTTCAGGGCCGAGTTCCCAAGCCATGGACTTGGTAAGACCTGAAACCGCATGCTTGGAGGTGACATAGGCAGCCGGGCCGTGGTGGGCGTGCGCCCCCGCGACGGAACCGTTGTTTATGATGACGCCCTTCCCCTTTGCCTTCATGACGGGCGCGACCAACTGCGCCAGGTACAATGGAGCGGTCACGTTGACCATCATCACATTGTTCCATTCCTCCAGTGTGAGCTGCTGGATGGGGGTTGTGCTCAAAATGCCTGCGTTATTGAATAAAATGTCGACCGTGCCATAGGTTTCCATGGTCACGTCAAAAATTTTCTTGATATCTTCCGTCTTCGCCATGTCCGCCACGACGTAGATGGCCTCGTTGCCCTCAGCCTTTATCTGGGCGACAACTTCCTTGGCTCTTTCTTCATTGCGGCCGGTTACAACCACCTTGGAGCCTTCCCTTGCAAACAAAACAGCCGTGGCCCTTCCCATTCCCGAAGTGGAGCCGGTTACTATTGAGACTTTTCCTTTTAGACGCATTGTTTTACCTCTCTTAGTACTTTGTAGATTTTTTATCAATGCTGATTATAGACTTCTTTGTCGCTTTTTGCAAGCTCTTTTTAGAAATAAAAAATTTGTTTACACTAACTTAATCCAAACCTATAATCATCGCAACCAGCCCGTCTTTAACTTGCCCTAAGTGAAGACGATTCATGCTCGCTTCAGTATTCTGCAATGAAAGAAAGAAAAAAAGCGGCCAGAGTAAAGCCTGACCGCTCTTTCGCGTTTTGCATTCATTTTTCACTTACAAGCATAGTTTCGCTACTTTCCAAACAGCTGCACCCAGTACTTTTCTCCCCCGATTTCAAGGCAGGCCACAGCAATCCTGGTAAATTCACCATTTAATATGTTCGCCTTGTGGCCCTCAGAGCCCATTAAAGCCCTTATCACCGAAGACGCGCTGCTATGCCCGTAGGCAATGTTCTCGCCGTTGGCCTTTTCGCTGATAAAATACCAAGGCAGGCCGTTGGGCCTTGTGTGTGACATCTCCACGCTGATCTCAGCCGCCCTTTGCTGGGCCGCCGCCACCATGTCCTCGTCATAACTGAGCCCCGCAACTCCGGCGCTTTCCCTTTCAGCATTCACCAACTCAAATACTCTTTGAGCATCGCCAGTGCTGACAGTGGCGGAAATCGCAAGCTCGCCGCTGCTGGTCTGCACATAGAACTGCTTCTCATTGACGGAAGTGGTTCTCCTGGGCGTCGCTGACGGCGACGGCGATGGCGTGGGCTCCGGTGACGGGGTCGGTGTCGGCGACGCCGTCGGCGTGGGCGACGGGGTCGGTGTCGGAGTCGGAGTCGGGGTCGGCGTCGGCGTTGGGGTCGGCGTCGGAGTCGGGGTCGGAGTCGGAGTCGGGGTCGGCGCAGGTGATGCGCTTGCATCTGCGCTTATGGCGGCGCCATTTTCGACAGGACCGACAGGCTCGGCGTCTCTTCCTTTTTGCGCGGCCAAAACCACAAATATAACAGCCGCCGCCAAAATGATGACCGCTCCCGAGGCCAGATATACCCTCCTGGGGAAGAATGCTCGCTGGGGAGCAGGCCGCTTTGCAATGACATCACCCACGGTGTCGCCAATTCGGCAGTTCATGTTGGCTACAATCAAAAACCGGCTGTCTCTTCCCAGAGCGATTGAAAAGCTCTCATAGTTGCTGACGATCAGGTAGCCCCTTTCCAGCACCGTTGGGTCCATATGCTCCTGCATGGCGGGGAAGTCCCCCGCGCGCATGAACAGCACCGCCAGAATATAGCTTCTGTGTTTTTTAAGGAACTTCTCGCTGGCGCTGGCCGCCTTTGAAAGCCTTTTTAGAAAGTCGTTGCGCTTATAGAGAAAGTCGTTGAAAAGAGCGGTGTCGGCCATCATCTTGGCCACAACAACGCCGCAAAGCTCCATATCCGCGCCCGCCTGGGGGCAGGCAAGGGCAGCTTCAATGTAGCGCAAATTGAACTTGTCCAAAGCGGAACCCAAGTCGCTTATCTCCGCCACCATTTCCTGGTTGGAATGAACTATGACCTTCGAAAAACCGCCTTCGTTCAGCCTCTGCGCAAGCTCCTTAAGCCTTTGGGTGATCTGCCCGGAGGCGTACTCCAAAAAGCCGCCTTTCTCATGGCTGTCCGCCGCTTCGTGGAAGGCCAACTGCGCCGCCGATATGGCTGCCGCCCTGTCGCTTATCTGAAGCTCATCGCAAAGCAACAGCGCTCTGCCCTCGATAAAGTCAAAGTTCTGAAACGCCAGTTTTTCCACCGCCAAAGGCGCGTTTCTTTTTCGCTTGAATTTCGCTAAAAACTCTCTGTCCATTTTTTCTGTCCTTTGTAAAAATGCAATTTGGGCCTTTCGGCCGGTATATTATTTTAAAAGCAAATGCCATCACACTAATTATAATAACACATTTTGCCATTTGACGCATCTGTTTTATTTTTCATGAAAACTCTGTCACACACATGCTGCTATAAAAATACAATGATTAAGGGGCGTAAAATGATTCCGGCGGCTCGTTTGATGCGCGGTTAATTGAAAGCAATCCTTCGGCGCCCCATTCCGGCAAGGCTCAAAAATATACGAAGAACGCGGCAAGCGGGCGGCCTTACAGGGAGCAGATAAAATGTCAGTTAACAGATATACCAAGGCAAATCTTCGCCAGAAAGTTTCCCCAAACTTCACCGTGGAGGATTTCTGGGCTAATGCATCTCTAAGCGAAATTTTGCTGGACACCAGCCTGGCCTTCATACTTGAAAAGTTCCTCACTAAATTCGGCGAAAAGCCGCGCCTGAGAAACCGCTATAACGGCGTTTCCACCACCCGCTACGCCCCCGTTTCCAGCGCGGGCTTCCGCGTTGCCATAGGCAGCGGCGCAAGCAATTCATACCATCTTTTCGGGAGGGCCGTGGACTTTGAAATACCCGGCGTTCCTGCAGTTAAGCTGGCGCAGTTCGCGGAAACGCTGCCTGAAGTCGGCGGTATCGGCCTTTATTATCGCGCAGGCCAGCTTGAAAGACAGACGCATATCCACATCGACACCCGCACCGGCCGTGCCAGATGGGGCTGGAAGGGCAGCTATTCCTCCGGCGGCAGAATTCCTGGCTTCGGCGGAGTGCCCTGTGTTTTTAAGCGCAGCAGCCAGAGCGCGGG
>JBNRMR010000189.1:0-18515 GCA_050309705.1 Christensenellales bacterium
CGATGGAGGCGCTTGGCCTTCATAAGCCCGGGCAGACCGTCGTCAAGGCGGACAATCCCTGCATCCGCGGCATGATCTTTCGGGTCAAACATATGGTCCAAGTAGAAGAAATAGCCGAATAGTGGAGGTGCACCATGAAGTTACATGAATTATCCCCTGCCGAAGGCTCCAGAAAGTCTGCAAGAAGGCTTGGCCGTGGCATGGGTTCCGGCCTTGGAAAAACCTCCGGTAAGGGCCACAAAGGCGCCAAGGCAAGGTCCGGCGGCGGCAAGAGGCCCGGTTTTGAAGGTGGTCAGACGCCTTTATACCGCATTTTGCCCAAGCGCGGCTTCAGCAACAGCAGGTTTGCGATAAGATATGCTGAGGTGAACGTTTCGGATCTGGAGCTCTTTGAAAACGGTTCTGTGATCGATCCCCAGGCGCTTTTGGCAAGCGGCATTATCCGCAAGGAACTGGACGGGGTGAAGATTCTCGGCGACGGCGAGCTCACCAAGAGCCTGACTGTCAAGGCTGCTAAGTTCTCCAAGGGCGCCAAAGAAAAGATTGAGGCTAGCGGTGGGAAGGTAGAGGTGATCTGATTTGCTGCAAATTCTTCGTAACGCATGGAAAGTCGAGGAACTACGCAAGAAGATTCTCTACACGCTGTTTATGCTTCTGATATACAGATTGGTGGGCATTGTTCCCACCCCTGGCGTAAACAGCGCTATAATTGCACAGGCAGTGGCCGGAAGCGATCTTTGGAACATGCTGAACATAATCAACGGCGGTAACTTTGCAAACTTCACGCTGCTGGCCATGGGCATAAGCCCATACATCACCGCGTCAATTGTCATGCAGCTCCTCACTATGGCGATACCCAAACTGGAGGAGATGCAAAAGCAGGGCGAGGAGGGCCGCCGCAAGATTCAGACATACACCAGGTATGCAACGATTCTTCTGGGAGCCATTCAGGCGATAGGCATTATCATCGGCATGGGCCCCTCGGCTGTTTACAACCCCGGCTTTTTCACCTACATGACTATCGCTGTGGCGATGGCCGCCGGCACCGCGTTTGCAATGTGGTTGGGCGAGCGCATCACCGAAAACGGCATAGGCAACGGGGTTTCCCTGTTGATTCTTGTGGGCGTTGTGGCGGCGCTTCCTGCGCAGTTCAGGAATATCATCGTCGGCTACAGCCAGGATCCCAGCAAAATTTGGACTGCGCCGGTCATAATTATATCATTTGCGCTTTTGATCGTGGGCATAGTGTGCATTGATATCGGTGAAAGAAGAATTCCCGTGCAATATGCAAAGCGTGTGGTGGGCAGGAAGATGTACGGTGGGCAGAGCACCCATCTGCCCCTCAAGGTGAACTCCACCGGGGTTCTCCCCCTGATATTCGCTTCCTCCATCCTTCAATTCCCGATGATCATCGCGAGCTTCTGGCCCGGAGCAAGGTTCACCCAGTGGTTTAACACGGTGTTCCGCTCAACCGGCCCCACATATTTGATCGTGTTCGCGCTTTTGATCGTTGCATTTACTTTCTTTTACTCATCGGTTTCTTTCAACCCGATAGAGATTTCAAAGAATTTGCAGCAAAATGGCGGCTTCATTCCGGGCATCCGTCCAGGCCGCCCGACATCGGATTACATCAGGCGCATATCCAACAGGATTGTGTCCTTCTCCTCAGTTTTCCTCGCGGTCATTGCAATTATACCAACGCTGTTCCTTGCGCTGACCGGCATGGTGGCGCCTTTTACGGCGACAGGTATTTTGATAGTGGTGTCAGTTTCCATTGAAACCACAAAGAAGATCGAGTCGCAGATGCTCATGCGTCATTACAAGGGCTTCTTGCACTAGTTCTTACAGAAACTTTTGCAATGAGGGGTAAACTGTATAATGAACTATAATCTCGTGTTTTTGGGTCCTCCAGGGGCCGGAAAGGGAACCCAGGCGGCGAGAATTGCCTCGCGTCTGGGCATCCCTCATATTTCAACAGGCGATATGCTCAGGAGCGCCATACAAGGCCAAACGCCGGTGGGCGCTGTGGCAAAAACTTTTATGGACAGGGGAGAACTGGTGCCCGACAGCGTGGTCATAGGCATCGTGAAAGAGCGCATTGCTCAGGGCGACTGCACAAAGGGTTATATACTGGACGGTTTTCCACGCACTCTTGATCAGGCTGAGGCTCTATGCAAAATCACCCGCATACACAAGGCGGTGAACATCGCCGTGGAGGATGAAAAGCTGGTGGCCCGCTTGAGCGGAAGGCGAGTTTGTCCTAATTGCGGCTACACCGGGCATGTGGATTATGACAATGATCTCTGCCCAAAATGCGGCGAAGAGCTTTCGCAAAGGGACGATGACAAGCCCGAGACAGTGCGCAACAGGCTGAGCGTGTACAACAAGAGCACTTATCCCTTAATCGAGTATTACACAAGGCAGGGATTGCTCGTGAACATCAACGGCTATCAGGAAGTTGAGAAGGTAACCGAGGACACACTGGCCGCTTTGGGCGTATAGTGATCGAAAAAGGGGCGAAAAATGGTTTCTATTAAATCGGCAGCGGCTGTTGCCAACATGAAGCTGGCGGGCAAGGTGGTGTATGACGCCCTTTGCGCCGTGAAAGCGGCGGTTAGGCCGGGGATATCCACAATGGAGCTGGATATCATCGCCGAGGATGTAATAACAAGGGCGGGGGCCAAGCCTTCATTCAAGGGCTATAACGGCTTTCCAGCCAGCATCTGTGCCTCCGTTGACGGAGAGGTGGTCCATGGCATACCCTCACGCAAGAGAGTATTGCGGGAAGGACAGATAATCTCGATTGACTGCGGCGCTATCGTAAACGGTTACCACGGCGACAGTGCGCTGACAATTCCAGTGGGCAAGATATCCAAAGAGGCACAGCTTTTGATAAAGCGAACCGAGGAAGCCTTCTGGGAGGCATTCAAGGTGATACGCCACGGCGTCAGGCTTCACGACATCGGCTACGCGGTGCAAAGCTATGTGGAATCATTTGGCTATGGCGTGGTAAGGGAACTTTGCGGCCACGGAATCGGCAGAAACATGCATGAGGACCCAGAGGTTCCAAACTATGGCATAAAGGGCACGGGGATCAGGCTTTGCGAGGGGATGACCATTGCAGTCGAGCCCATGATAACCGCCGGAAGCCCTGCGGTCTCACTGGGGGAGGACGACTGGGTTGTCTTCACGAAGGACGGCTCCATTGCTTCCCACTATGAGCACACTTTGCTGGTAACCAAGGGCCGGCCGATAATTCTTACGCTTCCTGAAGAGCTGCAAGAAGGATTTACAGGATGAATGTAGAATATATAGAAGTTGGTCGCGTGTGCGTTTCCAAAGCAGGGCATGACAAGGGCGCATTGTATGTGGTGTATAAGGCACTGGATGAAAGCCATGTCATGCTGGTGGACGGAGTTAGAAGACCGTTGAGCAATCCTAAAAAGAAGAAGGTTAAACACATCAGGGGCACCGCCCACTTACTGGATGATTTAGCTGAAAAGTTTTCAGGAGAAAAGAAAGTGTTTGATTTTGAGATCGCTAAGGCGCTTGACGAGATCAAACAGGACATTAGCATTAAGGGCAAGGAGGGTTAATTTGTCCAAAGATGACGTTATAGAAGTCGAAGGCATCGTTACCGAAGCCTACCCAAATGCCGTTTTCCAAGTGGAACTGCCCAATGGCCACAAAATATTGGCCCACATTTCCGGCAAACTGAGGATGAATTTCATCAGGGTTTTGCCGGGAGATAAAGTCACCATAGAGCTTTCGCCCTATGATTTGACTAAGGGAAGGATCACCTGGCGTGGCAAGGGCTCTTAGTAGAGTGTAGTACCTTGCGGGAACCGGAAGAATCATCAACTGGAGGAATTTACAATGAAGGTCAGACCATCCGTAAAGCCCATGTGCGAAAAGTGCAAGATTATCAGGCGCAAAGGCCATGTGATGATCATCTGCGAGAATCCCAAGCACAAGCAAAAGCAGGGCTAGGAAAAGAAGATATCAAAAGCGAAGCGCGCATCATTTGTGCATTCGCTTTTGATGGTGTAAAAGCGTGGCTTTTGGGGCAATATATTCCATATGAGGAAAATGCTGCCCGAAGAGCAACGCGGCTTAATTTGGCAAAAAGTTTACAAAAGAACTTATAAGATGCAATAAAAGCAGTGTGATGCGGCTGCACCTGCCTTACCCGCGGGTGGTTCACTCTCTTTTATATATTAAAACAATATTTATGCGCGTAAGCGCGACGAAAAATACCGGAGGTGTTCAGGCACAATGGCAAGAATAGCAGGTGTAGACCTTCCCAGGGCAAAGCGTGTTGAAATCGGTTTGACATATATCTACGGCATAGGTTTAAAGACCGCTCAGAATATATTGAAAGAGACCGGTGTCAACCCCGATACCAGGGTGAATGACCTGACAGAAGACGACATTTCAAAGCTGCGCGATTATATCGACCACCATGTTAAGGTGGAAGGCGACCTGAGAAGGGAAGTCTCGCTGAATATCAAGCGCCTTGTTGAGATAGGCTGCTACCGCGGAGTCCGCCACCGCCGCAATCTGCCCGTGAGAGGCCAGTCCTCGAAGCAGAATGCGCGCACACGCAAGGGCCCCAAACGCAGCGCCGCCGGCAAGAAAAAAGGCAGATAGACAAGGAGGATATGAAACGTGGCTAAAACTACAAAAGGCAAGCGCGTGGTACGCCGCCGCAGAGAACGCAAGAACATCGAGCGCGGCGCGGCGCACATCCGCTCCTCTTTCAATAACACAATAGTAACTATCACAGACACTCAGGGCAACGCGATTTCCTGGGCATCTGCCGGAGGCCTTGGTTTCCGCGGAAGCAAGAAGTCCACCCCGTTTGCCGCGCAGATGGCAGCAGAAACCGCTGCCAAGGCCGCAATGGAGCATGGCCTTAAGACCGTTGAGGTTTATGTGAAGGGCCCCGGTTCCGGGCGCGAAGCCGCGATACGTTCGCTTCAGGCCGCCGGCCTTGAGGTGACGATGATCAAGGACATGACGCCCGTTCCCCACAATGGGTGCCGTCCGCCTAAGCGCAGAAGAGTGTAAGGGAGGTAAACAAATGGCAAGATATACTGATTCGGTTTGCCGCCTTTGCCGCCGCGAAGGCACCAAGCTGTTTTTGAAGGGCGACAGATGCTATGGCCCCAAGTGCGCGGTCAGCCGCAGGGCGACCCCTCCGGGAGAACATGGCCAGGCAAGGGCCCGCAAGGTAAGTGAATACGGCTCCCAGCTGCGCGAAAAGCAGAAGGTCAGAAGGGCCTATGGCGTGCTGGAGAAGCAGTTTAGAAGATATTTCGAGAAGGCTGAGAACATGAAGGGCGTCACGGGCGAAAACCTGCTTCAGATGCTGGAGCTCAGGTTGGACAACGTGGTTTACCGCCTTGGCTTTGGTCATTCCAGAGCCCAGGCTCGCCAGTTCATCCTCCACGGCCATGTGAGCGTAAACGGCAATAAGGTCAACATTCCTTCCTTCCAGGTTGGCTTAAGCGACGTCATCGCCATTCGTGAGCGCAGCTACGACGTTGAGCAGTTCAAGGCCATGCGCGAAGGCACAGGCAAGCTTGTGCCCAAGTGGCTCAATCTTGACGCGCAGAACCTCCAGGGCACTGTCACGGCCCTCCCCACAAGAGAGGATATCGACCTGACCATTGAAGAGCATTTGATCGTCGAGTTGTATTCCAGATAAGACTTGTCCGTTTATTTCACTACTTTTGCAGGAGGTTAGTCTTATATTATGATAGAAATGGAAAAGCCTAAGATTGAGTGCGTAGAAATGGCGGACGACGGCTGTTACGGCAAGTTTGTGGTGGAACCTTTGGAAAGGGGCTTTGGCATAACTCTTGGAAACTCGCTTCGCAGGGTGCTTCTTTCAAGCCTTCCCGGCGCGGCGATTTCTACCGTGCGCATAGACGGCGTGCTGAAAGAGTTCTCCACGGTTCCGGGCGTCAAGGAAGACGTCACAGAGATAGTTTTGAATCTCAAACAGCTTTCGGCTAAGGTTTTCTCCGAGGCCGTCAAGACCGTGACGGTGAATGCATCGGGGCCCACAGTGGTCACCGCAGGCGACATCGTGGCGGACGAAGAGGTCGAGATCATCAACAAGGATCTGATCATCGCCACTTTAAGCGAAGGGGCGAAGCTTTCCATGGAGATGACCCTTGAAAACGGCAGAGGCTATGCCAGCGCCGAGAAAAACAAGAAAAATGGCCTGCCCATAGGCGTCATCCCGATTGACTCAATATTCACGCCTGTTTTCAAGGTGAACTACCAAATAGAGGATACCCGTGTTGGCCAGGTGACGGACTACGACAAGCTGACGCTGGAGGTCTGGACGGACGGCTCCATAAAGCCGGACGAAGCGGTCTCAAGCGCGGCAAAGCTGTTGACTGAGCAGCTCATGTTGTTTGTCTACCTGTCTGACAACGTGATCCCCGTAGACTTTAGCGAGCCGGAAGACAAAAAGCTCGAAAAAGTTCAGGTTATGACAATCGAGGAGCTGGATCTTTCAGTGCGCGCATACAACTGTCTTAAGCGTGCGAACATCAACACCGTGTATGAGCTGATACAGCGCAACGAGGAAGAGATGATGAAGGTCCGCAATCTCGGCAAGAAATCCCTCGAAGAAGTCGAGCAAAAGCTTGCCGCATTAGGGCTTCGGTTGAATCAGAATGATGATTGATTAGTAAGGAGGAACTTACAACAATGGCTCAGCGTAAAATGGGAAGACCTGCAGATCAGCGCCAGGCGCTGCTTCGCAACCAGGTCACATATTTCCTCTGGTACGGCAAGCTGGAAACGACCCTTGAAAGGGCAAAGGAAATTCGCAAGATAGCCGAGAAGTTCATCACCATGGCTGCGAATGAATACGATAAAACAGTTGAAGTTACCAAGCAGACGAACAACGAAAAAGGCCAGACGGTGGAAGTCACTTTTGTGAACGACGCGCCGTCGAAGCTGACCGCAAGAAGGGCGATGCTGTCCTATCTTTACCGGATCCCCCACATGAGGCTTCCGGACGAGGAAAAGGAAGACTTCGTGGAGCGCACAAAGGATATTAAAAACCCGCTGGTGGAGAAGATATTCCGCGAATACGGCCCCAAGTACCGGGAGCGCAGGGAGAAGACCGGCCAAGGCGGCGGATATACCCGCATAATCCGCAAAGGTCCCCGTAAGGGCGACTCCGCGGAGATGGTCATCATAGAGCTGGTTTAGCATCCCTTGCAAAAAGCATTAGCCTGTTTTTGTTATTTGTTATAAATGCAAAAGCAGGCTTTTTCTGTTTAAACTGATGGATGATAATGGCTGGTGCAGCTGCTGCGGGCCGTTCAAAGGAAAAGCCATGCCAAAGTTATCAGCAAGCAGTGATGCCATCTCCGGTTAAGACATGCAGTGATGAAAAGTGAAATAAAAGAAAAGATTAACGAGATAATAAAAAAGAAAAGGCAGGTGCGTGTTTATGATAAACGGAAGAACTGAAGGCATAAGAAGTTCGATTTTGGAGGAAATGGAATCTCTTTACGAGATTGAAACCGATAGGGATGAGTTCGTTTCTCTGGATCTGCTTGCTGCCATGGCAAAATACACCGGGCTTTTGGGCAGGGAGATATCCGTTTACCTGAACAGAGCCGGCGGCGTAGTGGACATAAGCATAGGTGATTCTTCAACCGTTGCGCTTCAGAACATCAGGATGCGCAGAAATGCCCAGAGGCTTTCGGGCCTGCGATGCATTCACACCCACCCGGAAAGCACTGCCCTTCTTTCGCCGGTGGACATAAAATCCCTTGTGAACATGCGCTTTGACGCCATGGCAGCTCTTTCAGTGAAGGATGGGCGGCCCAGCGCCATAAGCTGCGCGTTTCTGGGGCTGAGCGAAAGCGGCGCCGCCGTAGCGCAGGTGGAGGATCCTGTGGGAATATACCAGATTCCACAGCGGGAGTGGATGGAGCGGATTTATGAGGCAGACTCCATCATCGGCAAGGGGCTGCAGGAAGAAAGCACTGTTGAAAAGGCGCTATTGATAGGCCTTGAGGACGAGGAGAGCGAGTCCATGAAGGAGCTTTTGAGCCTGGCCAAGACTGCCGGAGTGGAAGTCTTGGGCTTTGTGACGCAAAAGAAGCTGTCAAGGGACCCGGCAACATACATAGGCAAGGGCAAGGCCCAGGAGATATCGCTGGCAGCCCAATCCCAGGATGCTCAGCTTTGCATTTTCAATGATGAGTTAAGCGGCGCGCAGATCAGAAACTTGGAAAATATAATCGGCTGCCGGGTAATTGATAGGACTATGCTTATACTGGACATATTCGCCGGTAGGGCAAAGTCACGGGAGGGCAGGCTGCAGGTGGAGTTGGCGCAGCTTAAGTATAATTCGTCGCGGCTTACAGGTCTGGGGATTGCCCTTTCAAGACTGGGCGGAGGAATTGGCACAAGGGGGCCGGGCGAAACGAAGCTGGAAACCGACAGGCGCCATATCCGCCAGAGAATAAGCCAGCTTGAGCGGGAGATTAAGGACATCGAAAAGCGCAGGGCCACAAACAGAGCCCGGCGTGAGCGCAACGAGGTGCCCGTGGTGGCGCTGGTGGGCTACACCAACTCAGGCAAGTCCACTTTGCTGAACGCATTGAGCGGCTCTGACGCCTTTGTGCAGGACGCCCTGTTCGCCACGCTGGACCCGATGACAAGATCCATAGAGCTGCCCGGAGGGAGCCCTTGCTTGCTGGTGGATACTGTCGGCTTCATAAGCAAGCTGCCCCACGCCTTGGTGGATGCCTTTAAATCAACCTTGGAGGAGGCGCTGTTTGCTGACCTTCTGTTGATAGTGGCGGATATATCCAACCCGAATGCAGCGGAGCAGCAGGAGGTGGTGGACGATGTCCTGGCCCAACTGGGCGCTAAGGATAAAAAGCGCATAATTGCTTACAACAAAATTGACAAGGGCGGCTTCACACCGGGCTTTTCCCAGAGAGAGGCCGTGGCGATCTCGGCTGCAGAAGGAACGGGACTGGGTCAGCTTTTGGAGGTAATTGAACAGACTGTGCTGGAAAGCCAGGTGAAGGCGGAGCTGCTGGTGCCCTATGACAAGGGGAATGTACAGGCGTTCATCCATAAATATGGCAATGTGCTGGCGGAAAATTACGAAGAAGAAGGCAACAGGATGAAGTTTGCAATGGACCCAATATCATATGGCCGCGTCCAGAAGATGATGGAGGAATAGATCCCAGGCGATTATAAGGAGGCTGGAGAAAATTAACACGCTCTAAAAGAGCTGAAAAATAATTAACAATTTTTAATATGGGCATAATTATGGACAAGGTATCTTAAAGCGTATGCGTCGGTGAAACTCTTAAACCGCAATAATCAATACGCGTCGGAGGGAAGAAAATGATCAGATCTTCAAAAATATCCTTGTCACGGTTACTGCCAATTTTACTTGCCGTCTCCATGCTGGGGGCGGCGCTTTCAGCCTGTGCCGGAAACAGAACGCCGACCGAGAGCCAAACTCCGGCGCCTGCGGTGACTCCTGCAGCATCCGCACCCGGGGCGCCCGGGGGAGCTGTGGCGGATGAATTCACCTACCCCATGGAGCCGACAACTCTTACAATCAACTATGCGGAGGATCCCTATGATCTTTCCAACATAGAGCCCCATTTCCATGAGAATTTTTGGTGGAATGAATACGAAGCGCGCACGGGCGTCAGGCTGGAGGCCATAGGCGGCAACTCCGGCGCATTCGACGTCACCGAGCAGTTTTTGCTTTTGCTGGCTTCCGGCAACTATCCGGATCTGATGATGGCCAACTGGGTCAACTTCCCCGGCGGACCCAACGCTGCCATGGGCGACGGCTACATCATTCCCTTGAATGACTACACTGAGTTTTTCCCGGGCCTTATGCAGGTCTACCAGGAAAACCCCGACTGGTACAGGCGCGTTCAAACGGACGAGGGCGTTTTGTACAACTTCCCTTACCTCAGGGGCGACCCCGATGCGCATACTGAAACCGGCATGGTCATCCGCCAGGACTGGTTGGACGCACTGAACATGCAGGTTCCCGCAAGCGTCGACGAACTGACGGAAGTCATGCGGGCAATGAAGGAAGCCCACAACATTGCAAGTGTCTTCACATTTGAGATGCGCTGGCTCTGGCTTGAGTGGGCCAGTTCGGGCCTCAGCTCTGCATATGGTGTTTGCTATCCCTTCTTTGTGGTGGACGGCTCTGTGAAATTCGGGCCCCTTGAGCCGGGCTACAGGGATTTCATGGCTCAGATGGCCGCCTGGTACTCTGACGGACTGCTGGATCAGGACTTCCCAAGCATCAACAAGGCGACTGTCCAGTCCAAGTTTGCCAGCGGAGACGTGGGCGTTTCAATACAACAGTTGAACAACGTGATTGGCTGCATCGAGGCAAACGAGGGCACAGATTACGCCGTAACGGGAATCCCATCCTTTGTTGATCCCTCCACAGGCGAGGCGATGTTCAGCCATTTCTACCAAACATATGATGGTTCATTTGGAATTGGCATCAGCACCCAGAGCCAGAAGGTTGAGGCGGCCTGCCGCTTCTTGGACTATCTCTTTACAGATGAGGGCAGGCTGTTTGCCACCTACGGCATAGAGGGCCTAAGCTATGAGGTGGTCGATGGAGTGGCGCAGTTCACCGATATCCTCTGGAATAACCCCGGGGGCAGCACCCCTGGAACAGTGCGGGGGCGCTATACCAAGGACGCCAACTATCCTGCCATCCGTGATGCTTTCACCGGCCATATGTATGATTATGCCAGAAATGTTCACAAAGCGTGGGTGAACGAAAATATGGAAAAGTATGTGTATCCGGCCACCACATTCACGGCGGTTGAATCCTCATTGGTGGCGCGTTATTACAACACGATAAACACATACTGCCAGGAGTCCATTGCTCAGTTCATAACCGGGCAGAAGAACACCCAGGAGGACTTCGACGCATTTTTGGCGCAGCTTGAGTCTTACAATGTAGCGACAGTTTTGGAGATGTATCAGGCGGCATACGATCGCTTCAACGCTCGTTAGTTCGTTGCTTATAGTCAGTTTTTTGTCAGGGCGGGCGGTCTTGCCCGTCCTGTCTTTATAATAAGGCCGAAAGGGAGCGCAGATTCAATGGTTGTTTCTCAAAACCCGGCGGGCTTCGGCGGGAAAAAGAGCTTTTGGGACCGTTTAAAGCGGGATTTCAGGACGAATATCTGGCTGTATGTGCTGGTATTGCCCGTCATCGTCTACTATATAGTCTTTCGCTATATACCGATAGTCGGTGTAGTCATCGGCTTTAAAAACTACAAGCCGGCCCTTGGAACCTGGGGAAGCCCCTGGGCTGATTACTACGGCTTTGAGCATTTCATAATGTTCATAAGGGACCCCTTTTTCCCCCGCCTTTTGCGCAATACGATTTTGATAAGCCTTTACAGCCTAATATTCGGCTTTCCAGCGCCCGTGCTGCTGGCGATAATGCTCAGCGAAGTGCGCCAGATAAAATATAAAAGGACGCTGCAAACCCTCACATATTTTCCCCACTTCATTTCATCCGTGGTGGTTTGCGGCATGATAGTTTCCTTCAGCCTGAGCGATGGTCTGTTCAACCAGATAGGTTCACTTTTCGGCAGAAGCCCCTCGTCGTTTTTGCAAAATCCGGCCTATTTCAGAACCATCTATGTGGCCAGCGGAATATGGCAGGAGGCGGGCTGGAGCAGCATCATATATCTTGCAGCCATCGCAGGGGTGGACACCGGGCTTTACGAGGCCGCCGCTCTTGACGGCGCGGGCAGGCTCAGGCGCATCTGGCATGTGACTCTGCCGGGGATAAAAAACACGCTGGTAATTCTTTTGATAATGAAAATCGGCGGGTTGATGAGCGTTGGCTATGAAAAGGTACTGCTTCTGTATAACCCGACGATATATGAAACGGCGGACGTGATATCAACATACATGTACCGCAGGGGGCTTTTGGAGTTCAACTTTAGCTTCTCAACCGCAATAGATCTTTTTAACTCAGCCATAAACTTCGCCCTTGTGCTGACAGCCAATGCAATCAGCCGCAGGGTGACTGAAACCAGCCTGTTTTAGGGAAGGGAGAAGAATATGATAAGCAAGCGATCAACAGCAGAGCTTTTCGGTGAGGCAGTTAACATAGTTATCCTCTCGGTTCTTGCCCTGATAATGCTCTATCCCATGCTGTATGAGGTTTTCGTCTCATTCAGCCAGCCCGCGCTTTTGACAAGGCACAGGGGGCTTCTCTGGCGGCCTTTGGGCTTTTCCACCAATGCCTACACTTTGGTGTTTCGCCAGAGGCTGATTCCCAGCGGCTTTAGGAATACGCTGACAGTGCTCTTAGGGGGGCTTTTGTTCAACATCACGCTGACATCCCTGGCGGCATATTTTCTAACTCGAAGGAACACCATGCTCTTTAGGCCCGTCATGATAATGATACTGATCACATATTATTTCAGCGGCGGCCTGGTTCCAGCGTGGCTTAATGTCAATAACCTTGGGCTGTACGACTCCCTTTGGGCGCTGATTTTGCCGGGGGCCATCAGCACATATAATGTGATACTGCTGCGCTCCTATTTTCTTTCCATTCCTGAAAGCCTGGTGGAATCGGTGTTCATAGACGGCGGAGGGCACTTCACAACGCTGTTTAAAATAGTCATACCACTTTCGCTGCCGGCCATGATGGTCATGGTTCTTTACTATGGCGTGGGCCACTGGAACAGCTGGTTTCCAGCCATGGTCTACCTTAGAACGAACACGAAATGGCCCCTTCAGATGGTGCTGCGCCAGTTTTTGATTCAGGGCACGGAGCTGGATCTTTTGGGCGAGGAGAGGATTTCACAGGAGCAGTTGGTGGAGGCGATAAAGGCGGCGATGGTCATAATCACCACCGTGCCGATACTTTGCATATATCCTCTGCTGCAAAAATACTTTATCAGCGGTTTGATGATCGGCTCTTTAAAAGAATAAAGGAAAAGCGACAATATGGCATGGTGAATTAAAGCGCTTCTTGCAGGAAATGCGGGGAGCGCTTAGAATATTTAATGCATAATCAATTTTTACAAGGAGAACGCATATGAAAAACATCATTAAAAACCACCAAAGGCCATCGACGGAGTTGCTTGCGAAATATTCTAATATGCAGGCGGCCACTCTTCACGAGGTCATGGGCAAAAAGGGAGCCATGACCAGCGATATCCGTCCTGTCTGGCCGGGGAGCTTCGTGGTGGGCAGCGCGTTGACGGTGAAATCACGCCCGGGGGATAATCTGATGCTGCACAAGGCGGTTTCTATCGCCCAGCCGGGGGATATCCTGGTGGTGGATGTGGACGGCTTCTGCGAGGCGGGCATCTGGGGGGAGATCATCACCGCCGCGGCCCAGGAAAAGGGGATTGTGGGCATAATCACAAACGGCGCTGTCCGCGATTCAATGCCCATAAAGGATATGAACTTCCCGATGTTTTCAAGGGCTCTTTCGATGAAAGGCACCACGAAGGCCAATCCGGGGACGATAAACAACTCCGTCGTGGTCTGCGGCGTAGCTGTAAACGCCGGTGATATCGTACTGGGTGACAACGACGGCGTAGTGGTAGTGCCGCTGGAAATTGCCGAAAAGGTGCTTGAGGATGCCCAAAAGAAGGAGGCCGATGAGGCGGAAGTGATAAGGCGCATAAGGTCGGGGGAGTCCACGATGGATATACTGGGCTTCCAGGCCGCCTATGACGCCCTTAAGCTGAGCGAAGACGAATAAAGAGAGGAAAAGAGGCGCTTTATCCGGATAATGACCGACGATGCGCCGGGACTTGAGGCTTTTATGTAAGCGCGCTAAAAGAAACTTCCCCCGCCTGAGCGCAGGCCGTGGGGAGCGCTTTCCTTTTGGTTTCTTGATCCGGATGGAAACACCATCAGTTTTATTGAGAAAAGCGGCGGATAAGCAAACTTTTTACAGCTGGCCTTTCTATAGGGGAAAGACCAGCTTTTTCTTTGCTTTAAGTGGTAAAGAAGAGCGGCATATGGTATAATCTGGGCAAACAAGCATTTGAAAAGGGGGATATCTATGAAGCGCATCTGTCTTTTAAACGAGGACTTTTCCGACTTTTCCATAGGCGAATTCCCATATGACCCCGACCATTCCGCCATGGGGGAATACCATTTCTACCCCCCAAAGGGCTATGCGGGTAACTGGTATGACCCCATTTATTCCTATACCTTTCGCGGCCCCACATGGCTGATAACCGAGCTGGGCGGCGAAAAATACATGGAGCAGCAGCGGGTGGACGCGCCGGTTTCAAGGCCCACGCCCAACGGCAACTGCCCCACGCTGGTGGCCGGCGAAAAGGACTGGACTGATTACACCGCCCGTGTGAGACTCCAGCTCCTTTCAACGGCGGAGCCCTGCGGACTGCTGTTCAGGTATCAGACCAGCCTTTCAAACTACGGTTTTTTCATCGGCGGGGGTAAGGCGCAGGTTGTAAGGGTGGATAAGTACGAGCGCGAAGTTCTGGCGCAAGCGCCCTTTCAAGCAAGCTGCGATCAGCTCTACGAGCTGAAAGTCGAAGCGAGGGGAAATTCCTTTGACTGCTTTGTGGACGGTGAAAAGGTTTTAACCGCCAGCGACAGCCATTATAAGACCGGCTGCATCGCCCTGGCCGCCTTCATGCCTGCAAGGTATAAGAGCGCCGTGGTGGAATGCGGCGCGGATGCCTACGATGCTATCATGAAAAGGCGCAAGGCTGATGAGGAACAGCTTGCCCTTGACAGGACGAAATATTTCGGCATGAAGCTGCACAAGGTGATAAACCTTAAGGGCTTTGGCGCAGGCAGGCAGATCCGCTTCGGCCACCTGACGGGAACCGATGAGATGTTCTTCGTGATGGCCCAGAACCAAAAACGGGTGTTCAAGGACCGCTACGGCAGTATAAGCTGTCTTACAGCGGTTAGCATGAAAACGGGCGACATCCTCTGGCAGATGGGGACGCCTGTGCCCGGCAAAGCCAACGCATATCTGACGGCGGATTTGCCGATGCAGGTGTACGACATCGACGGCGACGGCATAGACGAGGTAATAATCGGCCATGATTTCAAGCTGAAGATACTGGACGGAAGAACCGGTCAGGTCAAAAAATGGATACATGCGCCCTTCAATGAGGAGCCGGCAGACGAGCTTTGCGGCATTGAGTTTAAAAAGCACGCTTTTGACAGGCTGAACATAGACGCGATAATGATAATGAACCTAAGCGGCGGCGAAAGGCCCACCAACATCGTCATAAAAGACCGCTACGCAAGGCTCTGGGCGTACGATAAGAACCTTAACTTCAAATGGAAGTTCAGCGAGTTCAACACCGGCCATTTCCCCATCGGCCATGATATCAACGGCGATGGCAAGGAGGAGATCATCTCCTGCTATAATCTTGTTTCGTCTGAGGGAGAGCTAATATGGAAGCTGCCCATCGAAACCGACCACACGGACGAGATCGTTGTGGCGAGCCTTAAGCCCGGCGAGGATGAAAAGATACTGATCGTCAGCGGTTGGGAAGGCTTTATGATTTTGGACAAAGAGGGAAACATCCTCAAAAGGGACATCAACGGCCATGGCCAGCGCATTTCAGTGGCCAATTACTGCCCGGAGCGGGAGGGGCTGGAGATCGCCTGCACCACATACTGGGGCAATCAAGGCATTGTTTATCTCTACGACTGCGACGGAAACGAGCTTTGGCGCATGGAGAGTGGCTGCAACGGAAATATTATCACCCCGGTCAACTGGCAGGGTGACGGCAGTGAGCTGCTGCTCATGAACGGCAATGTGAAATATGGCGGGCTCTTTGACGGCAAGGGCAGGCAATTGGTGAAAATGCCCGACGACGGCCATCCGGACCTTTGCGCCGAGGTTTTGGACATCTGCGGCGACGGCAGGGACGAGATCGTCGTCTGGGATGAGGAGAGGATGTTCGTATATACCCAGGACGGCGAATTTCCCCAGGGCGCGCCGGAGTACATGCCCAGGCGAAATCCCAATCACAACGCGTCCAATTACAGAGGCGAATATTCGCTTAAGCAAACATAGGAAAAAGTAAAAAGAGGTGGAGATCATGAAAACTGTAAAAACATCAAGGCATTTCACGGAGTATAAGGACCCGGTGACTGGAGTAAAGTCCTATCTGCTCAGCACAAGGATTGCCCCCCAGCAGCAGGGGTTTTACTTCGTGAACCCAAGCATGTCTGAGGATGGCAGATATCTCTGGTTCATGTGCAGCTTTCCGCCGGCAAATCAACGCTATTTTGCCGTGGTGGACTTTCTGAAGGATGAGGTCCACGGTTTCCAGGAAACAGCGGGGCCCACGGAAACCGGCCTTGTTATCGAGGAAACGGGGGAGCTCATATTTGGAAACTCCCAGGGCCTTTATAAGCGTTCCCCAAACCCGGATGAGCCGCTTAAGAAGCTTTTCCCGGTGCCGGAGGAGATCGCCATGGGCGCTTTGCCGGTGAGCCTTGCCACCCATTTGACTCTTTCCGCCGACAACGAGGAACTGTTCCTTGACTCGCTGGTGGGCGGTGACAACTTCAACCTTGGCTCCATCAACATCCACACGGGCGAGTACACCCACTGGTACAGGCCGGATTACCGGCGCAACCATGCACAGTTTCATCCCACGGACAAAGACTTGGTGATGTTCGCGGAGGATCACTACACAAATCCGGTGGACGGCCGTCAAATGCGGATACGGACGAATGAGGATGGCGTATACATGCGGCTTTGGACAATGCGCCGGGGCGACAAGGAGCCCACGCTGCACAGGCCCATGGGCAACTACGCCACCCACGAATTTTGGAGTCCCGACGGCAAATGGATGCTTTACTGCAACGGAGCCATAGGCATCTGTGGCAAACACATGGAAACCGGCGAGGAAAAGGTGTTCCACAAAGTGCCGCCATGGCACTGCCACTGCACTAAGGACATGGGCGCCTTCGTGGCGGACGTGGTGCTTGGCAGCGACGGCTTCTACCGGGGTTGCCCCTCGCGGGTGGAGTTTTTCAACTCGCAGACCGGCAAGTCCATAGACATCGTGAGCTTGAACCCCGCCTATAACCCAAAGTCCAGGCCAAACATATACCACACGGATCCTCATCCCAGGTTCGTGGGGAACGACAAGTATATCGTTTCCACGTCCACAGTCAGCGGCAAGCTGGACCTATTGGTGACGCCGGTGGAGGATCTGATTGAGATGACGAAATAATCTTTTATAATGACAAATAAAAACTGCGCCATTGTTTTAACGCAGTTAGAGTGTCAAAAAGCCCGTCGTTTCCGCTGTGAAACGGCGGGTTTTCAAAGATGCGCCGCCTAATAGCTACAAGAAACGAAACTGGTACAAATGGATTGCTTGTCATTCGTTTCATAAAGCACTCGTTATAAACATGCCGATATTTGATGCGGCTAACTGCGGACTATGCTACAACACAGTGCTTTTACTAGCTCAGTAAGCCATGCAGAATTAATATATTCTCTTTACGAATCAGTAGCCCTTGCCCTGCAAAAAGGCGTCCGCTTTCAGCAGCAACGATTTTTCAGATTTATATGTCAGTTGCATCAGAGCCTCGCGCAGTTGTGCAAAGCGGTATGAGCTGATCTCGCCCGCGGGGATTTTCACCTTGTCGCTGGTGGTTTCAGCCACAAAATACACGGCTGTCTTGCGTACCGTGTCTTTCACATAATAGCTTACCGTCTGGCGAAAGCCGTCGATAAAAGCTGGAGACAGCCCCGTCTCCTCGTGGACCTCCCTGGCGGCGGTGGCGTGCTCATCCTCGCCGGGCTCCACGTGGCCCTTTGGGAAGCCCCAGTTGTGGCGGCGGTTTTCAATCAGCAGATATTGGCGCCCGCTCCCCCGGCCCATGAAGACCACGGCCCCGCAAGATTTTTCAAACAAGCAAACGATGTCGCTTGCCTTTGGAAACAGCTCCAGCATGTCCGGCAGATATTTTTCCACTCCGTATGGCGCTATAAAACATGAATTTTTGCCATTTTCCGCTTTAAACGTGGCAATGACGCGGCCTTTTATCGTTTCGGTATCCTCTCCTGGCTTATAAGCCAACGCATTGATCTCATCAAGGCCTTCAATGCGCGCGCAGTAAAGACTCTCCTTTGGATTAAAGCCCTCTACTCTTCCCAGAAGGGATGCCGAGACATCTCTTCCCAAATACATAAGAACCTCACCGAAATTTGCTGATGCAATTATATCACATTTGGTTGAACCGTAAAAGAGCAAAAAGGCTTTCTGCAAGATTTTTGCTCAGACAACCTGCCGCGGTGTGATTTTCAGCAATATCGTGCTATAATAGGTTTAGCATTTTGAAAAAAATAGCAGGCCTTGGGCCCGTGAGGGAAGGCCGAGAACAAACATGAGATTATAAGTTTAGCTATTTGCGAAAAAAATAGCGGGCTGGCGGGCGCTTTAGGGAAGGCCGAGAACAAACAGGATATG
>JBNRMR010000190.1:0-11509 GCA_050309705.1 Christensenellales bacterium
CCTTGGCATAGCGCGTCCATATATGCAGGCGGTCCATATGCCCGTTCATGGTCTCCAGCTCGCGCATGACTATCTGGCTGAAACAGCCCTTGAGCGTTTTCATGCCTTGCTCAAGCGGAGCGCGCAGCTCCTCGTTGGAACTTGCAAACACCACCTGCGATGCCTTTTGCCGCCACATAATCACCTTTTTGTCGCCCACTGCATCCACGATTTTCTGCAAGTCACTCCAGGCGCTGCACACGAAGATGCGCAGGTTTTCTATGCTCAGCACGCCGCCCACCTTATGGGTGAGATTTTCGCAACAGCCATAGGCGGACAGACCGAAGCGCTCAATGATGGGCTTTTGATATTGCAGGCAAAATTCCTCCCACATGGCGGGGGATACCTGGTCAAACTCCTGGCTGTTGGCCATGACCCATTGATCTTTCAGGGTAAACGGCCCATCTGTGCCGCCCAAAGGATCGCTTAAAATCATTGGGCCATCGTTGTTGGGCGTGAGAAGACCCGTCTTTTCAAGTTCGTCCATAACCTTGAGTATGCCCTTTTGTATGTGGCCCATCAGCCTATGCATGAGATGCGGCTCCAGGGCCATATCAAGCATGATTTGCTCAAGGCCCCGCAATTCTGCTGCCACAACGCCCATCGTGGCGGAAAGGGGCACCTGGCATACTTGCTTTACAGGCAGAATGTCGCCCAGCGCTTCCTGCGTTTTTTCTAGCACCTCCTGAGTGCGCACATGGTTTACCTCAAATTGCGGCAAAACAAGCTTGTCGTAGTCTTCTTCAGACTTCAGCGGTGAATCGTACATCCAAGAGCCGCCTTTGTCGCCGGTGACCTTTTTTGCAACGTCCAATCCCCATATATTTTGGGGTGTCACATCAAGCTGAACGGACACGGGGAAATATGGATTAAAGGGCGTGTCGTCTCCGATCTGGGCCTTTAAAAGGTCTACTCGAAGGCTATATTCGATTCCGCGCAGGAACGGATCGGTGCATACAAACGATTCGGGCGGCAAGAACTCGCCCATAGCCCCCACGGGCTTGCACCACACGGGCGCGCGGTCGGGCTTTCTTAGCGCGTTTACATCACGCCAGCGCTTTTTTACGGCCTCGTTTTCAGGCGAGAGCGCAAGAACAAGCACCTTTTGGGCCAATTCGCGCAGGAAATCAAGCTGCTTTTGCTCAAAGTATGGCATAATCTCCTCCTTTATTCATCGCACATGGCTAAACGCTGCCCGTGCAGTATTTTATTCCGCCAGTCCGTGCTTTACCAGAATCAGTCGTGCCCCCACGCCTTTCCTGAACCCTCTGGGCTTCAGCAGACAATGTGCGTATACGCTAGTGGCAGCAAGTCCTTGATTTCTACCTTTGTCATATCGCCCATCTCGTCGTTCAAAATCACCTTTATATCCGGGCAGTACTCAAGAAGCATCTGTCGGCAGTTGCCGCAGGGGGGAAGCAGAAAATTCCGCGCTTTCTCATGCACCGCCACGATGGCGTCAAGCTCCCTCTCTCCGGCGGTTATGGCCGCGCCGATGGCGATGAACTCTGCGCAGGAGCCGTGAATACCGTCGCAGTTTACGCCCGTATATACGTTGCCGTTTTTGCAACGCAAGGCACAACCCACGGTGTGATTATACACCCCCTCGTCAAAGTTTCTTTCAAGCGCTTCCATGGCCAGCTTTATCAGCTCTTTGTCACAGGCTGTAACTTCATATTTGTTCATAATAAGGCCCCCCTTCGAAGGATAAAATAGAGCAGCAAGCCGTCCTCCCGCAGGAAAGCAAACCCGACTTTCTCAAGCACATGCCGGCTGCGCACGTTTCTGTGAAGGCAGTCCGCATAGACGGCGCTAAGCCCTAGGCTTTCAAAGTCAATACACTGAAGCTGAATCTCTGCGACGGCTTTGCCTTCTTGGCAAACAGCAAAACAGCGCCGGCTCTCGTCCCGCACTTTGTTTTTATAGTAAAGATTTACCCAATCAGCGCTATAAGCATATTCCCCTTCCCACATGGCGGGACCGGGAACATAATCCCTCCAGAACTCGTGGCAGCGCTCCGGGGTATAGGGCCGCAAAGAAATCAGCCCTCTCTCACAGCACGCTCTTTATGGCCGAGAGTATGAAGTTGCCCTCATAGAAGAAGGAGGCCAGCCGCGATTCGTCTATCATCTCCTGCACCAGGTCCACCGGCACAACCGCCAGCACCACCGGCACCAGCATGAATATCACGAACACGACGAACACGCCCCTTATCAGGCCGAATCCGCCGCCCAGCAAAGAATCGAACTGCCGCAAAACGGGCAGCTTCATCACATAGCTTATGAGAACGCTGAGCATCGAGAAAAGCAGGTAGACAGTGAATAGAATCAGCAGGAAGCTGATTATGTTCAGGGCCGCATAGGCAAGGGTGTAGTTGAAATAATCTTCGAATGTCAAAAGGCCTTGGGGGGCATAAGCCTGCCCGATAATGTTTTCGTAAAGCATGTTGTTGAATGGCCAGGGGAAGTTTGCATCCCTGACAGCCTGGGCCACAAAGGACTCGGAAACGGAGCTTACAAGAGTCCTGGCCGTTTCAAGGGAGCTTATGTTGGACGCGCCCTCAGTGTAATGGACAATCTGCTGCAAAAGCTGAGTGTTCTCGATTATCCACTGTGAGAGGGATGAATACATCAAAAAAGCGCAAACCCAGGCCACAACAAGGCCGGCGATGTTCATCACCGACGACAGCAGCCCGCTATAAATGCCGTAGGCCACGCTCAGCCCGATTACGGCTATTATCGCAATATCAATCAGATTAATGCCTTCCATATACATCCTTCCATATCCCGGCCCAGAGTTTTTCTCTTTTCCATTTTACATTTGCCTGAAAAGCCCCGCAAAAAAGCGCTGGGAGCTTCAATATCAATCCGGCAGGCTTATCAAAGTCGCGCTGGAGGATGAGAAGAACACCATCGTTCCATTTCCAACTGCCTGCACCTCATCGTATAGAACATCGAAGTTTTTCGTCTCCTTGACTTTGCCGTCAAAGCTTAGAGTGTACACCGTGGCTGCGTCCGCCGCGTAGATGTTCTTTTCGCCCACGCTGAAGGCGCTGCAGCCCGCCGGAAGCTGCATGTTCACGGCCTCCTTGCCCTTTATTATGCGCAGCGAGGTCACATAGCCCCGGGAAATCTCCGATATGGGCGCCATCACGATCACACTTCCGCTGTCCGAGGCGGCAAGGAACTGATAGCCGTAGACCAGCACCTGAACATCCGAATTCGATGACGTGCTCAGGGGCACGCTGCTTATATGCCTTGTCCCCACCGCAAGTGCGCTGGCGCTTTCGCTGTCTATCACCAGGTCGTATATAAGTTCATCAGTAAACTGCTTGAGCGCCACCTCTGTTTTGTTGGGTTCATATATGCGCACAACGCTCACAGGGGCAGAGCCGGAAGCGTCCAGGGCCACCACCCATAAAAGCTCCCTTTGGGCGTAGAACCAGCCCATGTTTATTACTGTTTGATCTGAGAAATGTATCCTGTCGATGTTTGTTCCCTTTTCATTCAGTATGTATATTGTGCTGCGCTCCTCATCCAAAAGAGCCACATAGTCGTTTTGTGTGCTGCACACCATGTCCGCCATCACTATGTTTAAAGGCTTGGCCGAATCAGATGCATCACTTGCCGGGAAATATATGCTCATTTGCTCATTATGGTAAACTGCAACGCTCTTTCCCGCCGGGGAGATTATCACGTCATCTCCCGTGGGGATCTCCTTGCTGCTTATCAGCTTCGCCTCATCGTCCAAGAACAAAAGCTCGGAGCCCTTCACGCTGATGAAGCCGCCCCCTGCGAAGGGATAAAGCTCCATATCGCCGGTAAGGGCCAGGTTGTCGGTCTGGGTTATCTGGGCGGAGCTGAAAAGCCTGTTTCTTAAAAAAACCGCAATCAGCACCACGAGCACCACCACGGCCACGGCGACCCCTGCAAATATTATTCTTTTTACAAATACATTGCGCTGCATTATATTTACTCTCCCCCCTATAATAACGAAACAGCCCAATATGCCGTTTCCCGGTTTTTTATATCCGCCGGCCATTATAAAGCCGCAAATCACTCCCAGGTGAACAATTTTGCCTTTTTTCACCCATGGATAGCCTCATTTAACAAAGCCTTACTTAAAGATTATAGCATAAAAATTAGCAATGCAAAACAGTTTTTATTTTCTTTGCACCTTTTGCTGTCTTAACCGTCAATGCCCGCAAGCAGGCGCAAAATTAAGCCGTGCAAATCTGTTGACAGTGCCCCTAAGCTGTGCTAAACTGAGTTGCAATTAGCGAATGATTCGCAAATTCCCCTTTGCATAAGCCATTAAACTACAATTTAAAGGAGGTACCGCATTATGAAGGGATACGAAACCGAGCAGCGAAGGCGCCTCTTTTCATTTTTCTTGGACCATCCCGACACTCATTTCACAATAGATGAGCTTTCACGGAGCGTTGAAGGCATCAGTCTCAGCGCAATATATAGGAATATCAGCAAAATGCTGGACGAGGGCACAGTGCGCCGCTTTCAGAAGGACGGCTGCAGAAAATTTCTCTACCAATACGTTGCGGGCGATGAATGCGCGGGCCACCTGCATCTTAAGTGCAACAGTTGCGGGCGCATACTGCACATGGACCAAAACATCGCTCAGGCCATAATCTCCGCCGCTAAAAAAAACAACCGCTTCGAAGTGGACAAAGCTGCAACGATAATATATGGCCGCTGCATTTCCTGCGAATAAAAGCAGTTGGGAGGATCAGCTTGGTTAAAAAGACAACCTTCAACATTAACATAGTTTTATGCGTCACGCTTTGTCTTATGGCGGCGGCTTCGCTTGCCTTCATCGCCCACGAGCATTATCATGACTGTCCCGGAGAAGGCTGCCATGTCTGCATCAATATGCATGGCTGTCTGTCCTTTGCTCGCGGCATTCTTCTTGCGGCGGCAATTCTTTGCGCCTTGTCTTCTGCCTCTGAAAAGGCCGGCGCTCCCAGGCCCGCCAACCAGCAGCAAATCTGCGCCGTAACCCCCATCACTCTGAAGGTTAAGCTGACAAGTTAAGTAAAGCCTCCATTCTCGCTGACAATCACACGCTTCATCGGAGGTTTTGCAATGAATTATAGAAAGATTGTATCCCGCACCGCAGCGCTTCTGGCGCTGGCGCTCCTGCTCACATCTTGCGCCGGCCTTCCCCAAGGCCTCGGCAGCAACGGTCAAAACGAAAATGACGGCAAAATAAACATAATCGCCACCACCTTCCCCCAGTATGACTGGCTGCGCCGTATAATCGGCGAAAACAATGCCGGCGTGAATCTCATACTTCTGACGAAGGGTGGGGCGGACATTCACAGCTTTCAGCCCACTGTTGACGATATCGCCACCATATCCACCAGCGATATGTTCGTCTATATCGGCGGCGTATCAGACTCGTGGGTTGAAAAAGCCCTTGAAAACGCGGCCAACCGCGAAATTGTTGCGATAAACATGATGGAAGTCCTTGGCGATGCCGTCAAGGAGGAGGAGATTATCGAGGGGATGGAGCATGACCACTCCCACGGTCATGGCGAAATTCACCCCGACGATATCAAGGATAGGCCCCTTTCCGACTGGCAGGGCGAATGGCAGAGCATAGAAACCGCCCTTGAAGGTGGGTTTTTGGATGAATATATCGCCAGCCAGGGCGGAAGCGGCAATGGCATCACCCTTGCGAAAGAAAAATATGCCCAGCTCTGGAAGTCCGACTATGGTCATATATCGATTGACGGAGTCTCCTTTTCATTTGGCGGCGCTTCGTCTTCATACAGTTATGTTGGCAGCATAATCGTGGAGGGAGACAATGGCGCTTCCGTTTGGTACGGCTTCGAAGCCCAGGACGCAGGCGTTCCAAAATATATCGCCCTTTCCGACCATGAAACCGAAAGCTCCCACGACCACGACCATGGCCACGCTTCCCATTTCCATCTGCGCTATGGCGATGAGAGCTTTGAGGCGCTGACCAGCTTGGAAAACTGGTCCCCCACCTTCTTTAAAAGCGAGGTCTCCGGCCAGGAGATCGCCGAGGCCATTAAAAGCCACAGCCAAAGACATGACCACGAAAACGAGCTTGATGAGCATGTCTGGCTCTCCCTTAAAAACGCGCGGATACTTTTGGACCATATTGCAAACGCCCTTGCGCTGCTGGATTCAGCGAATGCGAAGACCTATCTGAAGAACGCAGCCGATTATGCGGCGGAACTGGACGCTTTAGACGAAGAATACCAGCTTGCGGCCAGCAGAGCGCAGGTTAAGACTCTGCTCTTTGGCGACCGCTTTCCCTTCCGCTATTTGATGGACGATTACGGCATCGATTACTTTGCCGCCTTTCCAGGCTGCTCCGCCGAAACCGAAGCCAGCTTTGAAACCATCGCATTCTTGGCCGGAAAGACGGATGAACTGAACCTGAGCTGTGTTCTGGCCATCGACGGCTCCGACCAGTCAATCGCCAAGACAATTGTGCAGAGCAGCTCCTCAAAAGACCGAAGCGTTCTTGTCATGGATTCCATGCAGTCGGTGAGTGATGCCGCCATCGCATCGGGCACAACGTACCTTTCAATAATGCAGGGCAATCTGGAAACGCTGAAGCAGGCCCTTGGTGTGGAATAGTTAAAGAAAAGCGAGGAAAACATGGCATTGATCGAAATCAAAAACGTCTCATTGGGCTATGAAGGCAAGAAGGTCGTGGAGGGCCTGTCCTTTACAGTGAGCAAGGGGGATTATCTGTGTATAGTGGGCGAAAACGGCTCGGGAAAGAGCACCGTCATGAAGACGATGCTGGGGCTGATAGCGCCCATATCGGGAAAGATCAGCCTGAAGGACGGCCTGTGCCAAAGCGGCATCGGTTACCTTCCCCAGCAGACGCAGGTGCAAAGAGACTTTCCCGCCTCCGTGATTGAGATCGTGCTTTCGGGCTTTTTGGGCAGGAGTGGTCTCAGGCCTTTTTACAGCCGGGAAGAAAAAAAACTTGCCGCAAAAAATCTCAAAAGGCTGGGCATATCCGACCTTTCAAAGCGCTGCTACCGGGAGCTTTCCGGTGGCCAACAGCAAAGGGTGTTGCTGGCTCGCGCCCTTTGTGCGGCCGAAAAAGTGCTTTTGCTGGACGAGCCCGCTGCTGGCCTTGACCCCAAAGCCACTTCTGATATGTACCAGACCATAAAGGAGCTTAACGAAAGCGACGGCATCACAATCATAATGATCTCCCACGATGTGAGTGCAGCCATTGAATACGCCAGCCACATTCTGCACATAGGTTACAGTCCTCTTTTCTTCGGCAAAAAGCAGGATTATCTTGAAAGCGATATCGGCAAAGCGTTTTACATAGTCGGCGGAGGTGAACTTAAATGAGCTTCATGTTTGAAAAGCTTACTCTATATTTTCAGTATCCCTTCGTGCGCTATGCGCTGGTGGTGGGCGTGCTGATCGCCCTTTGTTCATCCCTTCTGGGTGTGACGCTGGTGCTAAAAAGGTTCTCATTCATCGGCGATGGCCTTTCACATGTGGCCTTCGGCGCCATATCAGTGGCGACTGTGATGAACCTTTCAAACGAACTGATACTGGTGGCGCCTGTCACCGTGCTTTGCGCCATTTTGCTCCTTCGCACTGGCCAAAACACAAAAATAAAGGGCGATGCTGCCATCGCCATGCTGTCGGTGGGCGCCCTTGCCCTGGGCTATCTGATAATGAACATATTCTCAACCTCCACGAACCTGTCGGGGGATGTCTGCACCACTCTTTTTGGTTCCACTGCCATACTCACTCTATCCCTTTTGGATGTGTGGCTTTGCATAGGCATGTCGGTCTTGGTTATATCGGTGTTCTTGCTGTTCTACAATAAAATTTTCGCCGTAACATTTGACGAGAACTTTGCCACCGCCACCGGCATAAAGGCGGGCCAATACAATATGCTTATCGCCGTGGTGACAGCCCTGGTGGTAGTGCTGGCCATGAACCTTGTGGGCTCTTTGCTCACCTCCGCGCTGATAATCTTTCCCGCCCTTTCCGCTATGCGGATTTTCAAAAGCTTTCGCTCAGTCATAATTTGCTCGGTTATCTTTGCGGTTGTCTGCTCCACGCTGGGGCTCTTGATATCGATGCTGGCGGGAACGCCTGTTGGTTCCACCATCGTCGCCGTGGATATCGCTGCCTTTGGCCTTTTCAGCCTGGCAGGACTGCTTCTAAGGGGTAGAAAATGAGGAGATTCATTGTATCTTTGCTGGTGGTTGCATTGGCAGTAACGATGCTGCCAGGCTGCTCAGCGCCGCAAAATGGCGGCGGCTCTTCTGAATTTTCCCAACACTCGCCGCTCCCGGATGTCGATCTCACGGCACTTAGCAGCACAATGGTCTTTGCCGAGGTCTACAATATAATGGCAAACCCCGACGACTACATGGGCAAGACGATCAGGATGAGCGGGCAATATTATGCCTCCTACGACGAGCTTTTTAAAAAGTATTACCACTTTGTCGTCATCGAGGACGCTACCGCCTGCTGCCAGCAAGGTCTTGAATTCACCGTCATCGGCGAGACCGCCTATCCGCAGGATTATCCCCCTGACGGCGCTATCATTGAGCTAACGGGCAGCTTTTCCAGCTATGAAGAAAGCGGCTTTACCTACTACTACATAATCACCGACGCCGTATCCGTTTTGCAGTAGCTTCATTTATTTAACAAGGGCAGCGCAAATCCATGTGGACAAGCGGTTGACAAAACCCTTGCATATTATTATATTATAGAAAACTAATATAAAATGGAGAGCCGGAGGGTGAGAGTTAGGAAGATTGCCAAAATTGCAAAGGGATGCGAAGCCTGCACGGGTTGAGGCAAGTGCGAAAAGGCCTGCCCTAGGGAAGGTGATCGGAAGCGAAAAACAACGCAAAAAAGCTGGCTTGATTATCTTTGGATAGCCGCCAATCATTTATTACCCTCGAGCTGTTCAATATTATGTTCACGCTTATGATATACTCAACATGTCTGGTGTTCTCCGGCGCTCCCCTGCGGGAAGTCGTCACCCTTTTTTGGACATTTCAAAGTTCCATGGCAGCGGACTGGCGCCTCCTTCGCGGCCCCGGCGGCTCCCAGTTGCTTTCCGGTTTTATATTGTCCTCTGGGCACGATGACGCAGGGAATAGGCAGGCAAAAACGCCGGCGAGCTCTATTCCCGGCCAACTTATAGCAATAAGTTATGATAACACAAGGAGATTGCAGATGAGATCAAAAAGCTTTTTTCCCGTAGCCGCTTTGCTTCTGGCGCTTTTGCTGATAGCGGCCTCCTGCGCCCCAGCGCAGTCCGAGCCCACCACTGCACCCACCATTGCACCCGCCACTGCACCCGCCACTCCATCCGCTTCTGAAACTCCCGACGAGGGCGGCTGGGCCATAAAGTTTGACACCGTCACCCTTGCCGGCGATCCCGTCACAGAGGAGGACTTCAGCGAAAACAAGCTGACCGTCATGAATGTCTGGGGAACCTGGTGCCCACCCTGCGTGGCCGAGCTGCCCCATCTTCAGGAGGTCAGTGAATATTACAGCGACAAGGGCGTTCAGATAGTGGGCGTCATGCAGGATGGTGTGAATGAAATGCTGGAGCCCGATGCACCCATGATCGATAAAGGCATCACATTGATGGAAGACGCCGGGGCGGATTACACCGTCCTTCTGCCGGATATCGCCTTGGCGATGACATTCATAAACCAAATGCAGTACTTCCCCACCACGTTCTTCCTTGACGAAAACGGCGAGATCATCCAGACCGTCATCGGCTCGAAGGACACGGAGGGGTGGAAGAAGGTAATTGATGAAGTTCTTGAAAGCATTGAATGATGGCCAAAGCAAGAGAAGTATGGCACAGGCGGCGCTAATCGCTCTTGGCGCGGCCTTTGTCGCTTTGGGCGCCTGGCGCGGGGAAGCGACCATGGTTTTAATGAAGGCAATATACATATGCCTGGAGTGTATCGGCATTGGATAAGCTTTTTGGGCATATGTCCCGCCACATGAGGCTGGTGGTCCAAAGCGCATGGGCTTTGCTGACCAATGGCTACATAGCCGGTTTTTTCCAGGGGAAAATCTACTCGGGAAGGCTTAAAAGCCTTTGCCTTCCGGGGCTAAACTGCTATTCCTGTCCAGGCAGCCTGGGTTCCTGCCCAATCGGCTCTCTCCAGGCGGTTTTGAGCAGCGCAAAGTATAAAATATCGTTTTATCTGCTGGGGTTTTTCCTGGTGATAGGCACGGCTTTGGGGCGTTTCGTCTGCGGGTTCTTGTGCCCCTTCGGGCTAGTGCAGGATTTGCTGCACAAAATCCCCTTCTTCAAAAAGATAAAGACCTTTCGCGGCGACAGGCTTTTGCGCGGCGCTAAGTATGTCATTTTGCTGATATTTGTGATAATCCTGCCCATGTTCGTGGTGGACGCCGCCGGCACAGGCTCACCATGGTTTTGCAAGTGGATCTGTCCTGCCGGAACCTTCCAGGGCGGCATCCCCCTTGTGCTGGCCAACAGCTTCCTGCAGGAGATCGTCAGCTTTCTTTTTGCATGGAAAATGCTGATACTGGCGCTGACAATTTTCGCCTCCATAATCATCTTCAGGCCCTTTTGCAAATATGTCTGCCCCCTGGGCGCAATCTACGCCCTTTTCAACAGAGTTGCAATTTACCGCTACCATGTCGACCAGAGCAAGTGCACAAAATGCCTAAAATGCGACAGCGCCTGCCCCATGAACATCAGCCCCCACAGGGAAACCAACCACCCCGAGTGCATACGCTGTGGCGATTGCAAGGCCGCCTGCAATTTCGGCGCGATCACATCCGGCTTTTGCGCCGGCCTAAAGGATAATGAAAAGAGCGAAGAGAGCGGGGACGTTGGAGCATAACACGAAAAAATCGGCGATCTTCTGCGGGCTCTTGCCAATTAATACCGGCTGATGAAGGCCCACAATGCGCTTTCTCATCAAAAAAGCGGCCAGAGCGCAATTTATTTTTTCGCCGCTGGCCGCGTTTATGAAATCATGGATGTGCCGAGGGCGCATTATTGCACCGAAGTTTGATCTTTTCTGGGGCAATGCACCTGAACCCGAAAACATTATAAAAGCCGCCGCCAAAGTTTTTGCTTCATCCCTTTGTGATCCAATATAATATTACCCTGTTCCCGGTTCTGCTGGGCCAAAGGAGCATTCCCTACGGCTTCCGGAGCAGAACCGCGGCTATTATCAACCTTTCACAGCTTTTGCAAAACTCTAAACTCCTGCGGTGCAAGCGTGAGGCCCTTTCCCACATGTTCTTTGGAAAGATAGTCCTTATAAGCGCCATCAAGGGGTATTGTCTTTTCGGCATCGTTCCAGTTAAAAATGAATATAACCTCGTCTTCATTGCTGGCCCGGCGCAGAGTTTCAACGCCATCAAATAGGTCGGCGTTCCTCGCCGCATCCAGTCCCGCATCCCCGCACACATCCTGCATC
>JBNRMR010000191.1:0-12651 GCA_050309705.1 Christensenellales bacterium
GTACCGAAAGAGTATCCGAAGCAGCAAAATAAAACCCAGCCTGTTATCGATGCGCTGAAAGCGTTGACGCGCAGCAAGTCGGAACAGGAGAATATAGTCGCGGGACTTCCCGTAAAACTGGCTGTCGCCATCGAAAAATCTAATCATATTATGGCGGAGGATATTATCCGTGAAGCGGATATATGCTGCCACAGAGCGAGAACGCTCAGGAATTCTTACAATCACTTCTGGGAGAAAAACAGCCGGAAGGTTTCCCAAAAGAAACTGTTGAAAAATTATTAGATGCTTTTAATAAAAACGAGGAGGACGCTAAAATGAGTGAGAATAAGACACTTAAAAATTTGATGGCTGCATTTACCGGAGAAGCCGAAGCAAACAGAAAGTATACAGCCTATGCCAAGAAAGCCGAAAAGGACGGGAACCTCAATGCAGCGAAATTGTTTAGAGCTGCAGCAGATGCCGAAACCATTCATGCCCTAAAACATTTTGAAGTGGCAGGGAAAATCGGTTCAACAGCAGATAATCTTAAAGATGGGGTGAAGGGAGAAACCTACGAATATAAGGAGATGTACCCTGATTTCGTAAAAGAAGCTGAAGCGGAAGGAAACAAAGCTGCGCAGATGTCCTTTACATTTGCAATGAAAGCGGAAGAGGTTCATGCCGGACTTTATCAGGAAGCTTTGGACAACCTTGACCAGACGGAAGAAATTTTCTACTATCTCTGCCCTGTCTGCGGAAACATCGAAAAATTCGTCCCGGAAAAATGTAGTATTTGTGGCGTTCCAGGAGCTAAGTTTATAAAATACTAGACAGGAAAAGCTTCATGCTGACGCTGATTTGCTCATAAAAAAGCCCGTGAGCAGCTGATTTGCTCAGTTGTTCACGGGCTTTTGGCGTTTTGTCCATAAGGCATGTCTCCATCAGCATACAATTTTACAAAGATCAAATCGGAGCGTGCTTCCACATATTTTATGTATTATCTTTTTCATTCCGTGACCTCAATCCAAAATGCCGATTAAGGGCTTAATGTCAGCCTGTGCTTTTTTACGGACTGCTTCAGCCTCTTCGGCTTTAAGCAAACCTTCTTTCTGCAAATTAATCAGCAACAGTTTTATTAACTGATAGTGATAGTCAATCTCTTTTTCTGCGACATTCTTATCCATACTCATGACCTCCTTCACAAGACCACTCATATGAATTGCTCAAAAACGCTGAAAAGTTGGGCCGTGTTTCACCAGTATCAGCATTAGCCAAATCATACCCTCGCTAACGAAAGGTGTGCACCCTCGCTAACGATTTGTCGGCGGGGGTGTTCACCGTATCACGAAAACAAGCATGTTTCAAAGACCCCACCATTTTCATTCTTTTTTGATGTCGCCTGGAAGCGTCTCATTGCTCAACGCAGCCACCGCAATAGCGACAATCGCTTTAATTTCAAAAGACTGCGGGAAACCTTTTCTTTAGTTCAATTAACCAAAAAGCGGCTTCCTCCGGCTTGCTCTTGTTATTGTCATCTCTTTTGGGCTTTCAGGCATGCTGGGGGCTCATTTCTATAAAAGTAAATATGTTTGGGCTTTGCTTATCATAAGCGCTGCGGTGATCATTTGGCATTTGCTGCACATCAAAAGTGAGGGCAGGGCGCAAAGATTAATGCGCGCAAACGTCAAAGTAGTTGTCAAAAATAAGGCCTAAGCCGGCGCCAATCCGCTTCATTTCAGCCACTGTCTTTTCGTTGGCGGGGATGCCTGAAATGAGCTTTTCGGCCATTGACTCCATCTCTTTTTCACCATGTGTGTATATTCGAGCCGCGCCTTCGGCCTTTTCGCTGTGGCGCAGCTCTCCTAAAAGGGTGGAAAGGCGGCTCTCGATGGCCTTCTTGTCCCCAAAAAGCGCATAGTCAATTGCCCAGAAGGACTCGCTGGTGTCGCCGTTGCCAAAGTGGCGCACATGATTTGAAGTCGCGCCTCCTGCCAGCACCGAGGTCAAAATTTCCACAATAAGACCAAGACCGTAGCCCTTGTGGGAGCCTGTTTCCTCAGAGGAACCGCCTATGGGCAAAATGCCTCCCCCCGCTTTGCTGATGATGTTGGAGACAACGGCGGCCGCGTTGGTGGTGTCAAGTCCCCTTTCGTCCACCGCCCAGCCCTCTGGCATTGGCTTGCCGGTCTTGGTGTAAACCTCCAGCTTGCCTCGGGGCACCACGCTGGTGGCCGCGTCGTAGAGGAAGGGAACAGGTTCGGCCGGCATTGCAAAGGATATGGGGTTGGTGCCAAGCATGGCGTTTTTTCCGAAGGTGGGGATGGCGATGGCCTCTGTGTTGGTGAAGCACATGCCGATCAGCCCCTGCCTGGCGGCAAGCAGCGAATAATAGCCCGCGATTCCATAGTGATTCGAGCGGTTGACAACCACAGCGCCAAAGCCATGCCTTTTAGCCTTGTCGATGGCCATGTTCATCGCAGTCATGCTCACCACCTGGCCCATCGCCAAATGGGCGTCGATAACGGCGGAAAGAGCGGTTTCGTGGAGGATTTCAGGCTCGGCGTCCGGGCGAATCAGCCCCTCCATTATCCCCTCATGGTAGCGGATCAGGCGCTGGATGCCATGGGACTCGATTCCGTAAAGATCGGCAGCTAAAAGCACATCGGTGATGTCTTCACTCTGCTTTGTTGTAAAGCCATAGCAGTAAAAAAGATCATTGCAAAAGCGGCGGACGGCCTGCTCGGGCAGTCTAACATAGGCCATGGTGATCCCTCCTGGATTTAATATCAAAGCGCAGAAAGTCTTTGTTAATGTGAAAAAGCTGATTGCTACTGGTCAATTTTAACATAAGGCAGCGTTCAAAACAACATTACCGCAGGCGAGCTGGGCATACCGAGAGAATATAAACAATCCGCTGCTGCGCAATGCGGCAACGGATTGCTTTTTACGGCTGAAAATGCCGGGCTGCGGTGGTTTGATGCCGGCAGCCTGGGCTTTATACTTTGTAGGATGTGCGGGCGATGATTTGATCTTGATACGGCTTATCTAGCTGCACAAAGTGACCGCTCCAGCCCCAGACTCGCACAATCAACTGCTCGTGCGATTCGGGATTTCTTTGGGCTTCCAGCAAGGCCTCGCGGCTGACGGCGTTCAATTGCAATTGATGCCCGCCCAACTGAATGAAGCTGCGCACCAGTTGCGCCACCTTTGTAAGGCCTTCGTTGTTTCTAAAAACCGTGTCGTGCATTTCCAAGGTGAGGGGACCGCCGTTGATAGTCCGGGATACACCCGGGCGCGCCATCGCTGAGATAACCGACAGCGGGCCGGCGTCATTCAGCAGCAGCGAAGGCGAAAAGTTGGCAGATATCGGCTCGCCGGGCATGTGCCCGTCAGCCAGCGTGCCCAAATCCTCTGCATGCCAAAGATAGAACATGGCGGAACCGGTGCCCGGGCGGAAAATCCCGTTTCTCTCATTGCGACGGCCCTGCCAGGAGTCTGCGAAAGCTGAAAGAAGGGCATCGGCGATGGCTTCGCAGCTTTCGTCACGGCCCAGTTTGGGCGCCTCACGCCGCAGCAGATGCCGAATCTGCGGCTTGTCGTCCAGCCCTGTTTCAAGCGCATTAAGCAGGTCTTGCTTGCTTATCACTTTGCGCTTGAAAACCAGTTCGTTTACCGCCGCCAGTTGATCAACCGCTGTTGAAAAGCCGGTGCCGTGTATGCCATAGTTGTTATACTTTGCTCCAAGCGATATATCCTTTGACACATCGCTCATAAGCGCGCTCTGCCATGGTGCTGGCTCCAACCAAAGCGGCTTCAGACCCGCTTCCAGTTCCTGGGCACGGCTGAAAAGCCCTGACCTTACAGCTTCAAATAGCTCGTCGGCATCCGCGGCGGCCAAAAGATGCTCTTTTATGGCTTTATCCACCACCCCGGCCAGTGAAACTGCACCAATGTTGGTAATATCCATGCCTATGCCCGGGATTATGAACTCCCAGCAAGCAGCGACGGTGTATTCGCGCGCGTCCTTTAGATCATACCCCATTTCAACCAAAGCGGGTATAACAATATCATCGTTGGCATACTGAGGAAAGCCAAGCCCTTGCTTTGTCAGTTCGCTGCACAGAACAAACAGCTCGAGGGGGGTGTTCTTGCTGACGCGAAGATTGATCTTCGGGTCGATGCGCCGATTGTTCAAGCTGGCTTTAAGGCATAAATAGGTGAGGCTGTTCACGGCGTCGTTGCCGAATTGATCACAGCCGCCCAGCATCAGGCTTTGACCGTTATCGCCCTGCTGCATGCCGGTGTACAGATCGCTGTCCCGGTTGAAGGAAAGGAAAAACTCCTCCATCAGCGATAACGCTTCTTCATCGGTCATTCCATTTTCCCGGTCGGCGTCATAATAGGGGTACATATATTGGTCAAAGCGCCCGACCGTATTGTGGTAGACATTGCTTGCCCATAGGCAAAAATGCAATATGCGAAATGCCTGCAAAGCCTGAAGAAAGGTTTTGGCACCGGTGCGCAGTGCGGCGGATAAGCCCGCGTCTTCGTAGCGGTCTGCGTAGGCCAGCACAGAGTCGATGGTTTTTCTGGTGGCCTGGGGCGCCTTTTCACGGCGGGCCAGAAGGCCCTGGGCCAAAACGCCTTGCCAATCGCTGCAAATATTGCACACTCTGCCCTGCTCGTGGACGAAACTCCCTGCTTGCAGCTTTTCCTTCTCGCCTTCGGCATAGATGTCCGGAAAACTCTCCAGCGTGCGCCAGGCAAAAATGCGTTCTCCCGGATTTTTCACTATGGATTCGTTTTGTAAAAACAATTCCAGCCGCAATGCCGAACGGTCTGCAAGCGACAACGCGGGGTTTTGAATCTGAGAGCTGATATCTTTCCATTGTTGCTGTGTCAAAGTACGTCGCATGGAATGTTCGCCTCCTTAAATATATCCAGATGAGTTTGGGGTTGCATTTGTTCGGGAAATGAAACATGGTAGGCTTTGCCTAAACCGGCGTATTTGGCGCCGGCAGCTTGGTTGTATGGCATCAACTCCACTTTTTCCAGAGCGGACGCACCAACCAGCCTTTCCGCAATTGCCGCCAGGTTTTCCCTTGTGTCTGAAATGGTGGGGATCAGCGGCACGCGGATGCGAAATGGCTTGCCCAGCGAAATTAGCGCGGACAGATTCGAGAGAATCAGCCGATTGCTGGCACCTGTATATTGCCTGTGCAGTTTGTCATCCATCAGCTTCAAGTCCATGATCACCAGATCCATCGCTTTCACCACGCGCAGGAAATCCTCCCGCGGGGCGTAACCGCTGGTCTCAATGCAGGCGTGAAGGGAGGGCAGTTTTTCTCGAACGGCGAGAACAAAATCAGGCTGCATCAATGCTTCTCCGCCCGAAAAGGTCACTCCTCCGCCGCTGCCGCGCAAAATTCTTTCCTGGCGCTGAATCTTATTTGCAACCTGCTGGGCGTCCATCCAGGAGCCGGCAATGCGCAGACAACCTGCGGGGCAGGCGCGTACGCAATCCCCGCAGGCATTGCAGTCGTTCGGGTCTGGGCAAAGGGTTTCGCAAAGGCCGCAATTCATGCAAAGGGAAAGAGTTTTAACCTGCTGTGGCCGTGGTGAAAGGCCTTCGGGATTATGACACCAAACGCAGCGCAAAGGGCAGCCCTTTAAAAACACAACGCTGCGGATGCCGGGGCCGTCAAAGACTGCGAATTCCTCAATGTCAAAAACCAGCCCCATCATGGCTTTCCGCCCTTCAAAAAGCTGCAAATATTTTGGTTGATGGCTGTTTTACAATGGGTTAAATTCACGTTTGTTTCCTCCATTAGCTGACCCTTACCCAATCTACATTAACGATAATGTTGAGTTAATATTATAGTAGCACTGAAAGGGCCGCATGTCAAGAGCATAAGCCGGTCTGCATTAAAAACAATGCAAACCTTCATACAAGCAAAAGCGCAGAGGAATGTGATGGAAAATATAAAACCAAAGATGCCAATGAAAATATAGACCCTCCTGGGATGCGATTGCTTGCTTAAAAGCAATTCAATAATTAAGAAAGGCAAAATAGAAAAGCGCAGGCGGAATCCAAAACCGGAGCCGTCTGCGCTTTGCAGTAAAGATATTAGTCTACCTGGGTTGTCAGGAAAAAGGCGAGAGACATCTGCTCGATTTGGTCCTGCATTTCCTCAAGCTCGTCCATGTGGCGGTCTTCGTCGTTGAGTATCTGCACGAGAATGTCCCGCGTGGCATGGTCCCGCAGCTCTGCTGCCAGGGCGATGGCATCGTTATACGCCTTTATTGCGCCGGCTTCGGCAACGCGGTCGTATTCAATCTGAAGGGGAACTTCACTGCCGATGTGGATATTATTTAGATTGCTGACGATCGGCGTGCCACCGAGGAAGAGTATCCTTCCAATCAGCTTTTCAGCGTGCTTCATTTCGTCGATGGCCCGCTTTTCAAACCCCTGGTGAAGCTTGCCATAGCCCCAATCCTCGCACATCTCCGCATGAACGATGTACTGGTTAATTGCGGTGAGTTCATCAGCAAGCAAGAAATTTAACGCGTCAATAAGTCTGGGATCTCCCTTCATAACAAAAACTCCTCTCCATTTATCTTTTTTCACAATGGGTAAAATTCTCGGTGCGCCTAAGTTATTTTTGCATTGTGGACGCCTTTAAACCCTTGCGGGTTTTTTCGGCAGCTTGGAAAACACCTCCCATCATCGCCATGGGGCTAAACCATGGAACCCGTAGAAGTTTGCCGGGCTTTTCTTTTGCTCGTCTGTCCATGCCTTGACGGTGTTTAGATGCTTCAATTGGCGTTCACAATGCAGCAAGCGCTCAGAATTGCCCCATATGATAGTATTATACTTTCTTTTCCAGCTGTTATCAACATCAAATGTGCATTATAATATTAAACTGCTAATTAATGATGTCTAAAAGAGACTGGCGGTCGTGACTCTATGATGGGAGCGCGGCCGCAGTCATGGACATCGGTGCTTCAAAGCGCCTGGAAGTTAGATGGCAGGAAAGCCCGGGCCGGGCCTTTCCCGCAGCACTCTTTACAGTGGAGCATGATCAATCTTCCAAGATCCCAACAGCGAAAGGAAAAGGACAGGAAAAGATTAAAACGGGTTGAAACAAATGGGCTCTTTATTGTATAATATGTCTGTCATTTCAAATAAATTTGTTTTTATCCAAGCTGACACTGTGATAAATAGGATACGGCTATGAAGGTTGGGTGAAATTCGCAGAAAATTAAATGAAAAGAGCGTGGTGCGTCTGATACAGATTAAAAACATCAGTAATGAACGGCTAAAAACGACATTTTTCTTGGTAGTGGGAATGCTTTTTGTGTGCCTTGGGTTTGCGATGAATTCTCCGGGGGAGATTTTGAGCGGAAGTAAGATTATTCTCTTTTCGCCCGCGAACCTATTGACCGACTATATCGCCCTGGCCAACCCTGGGGCGGCGCTTTTGAATGTGGGCGTGATGACTCTCAAGAGCCTGTTGATGATAAAGCTGAGCAAAGTGAGAATAAGCGGAGCGCTGGCTGCCGGTATTTTTACCGTGGCCGGTTTTTCTTTTTTTGGGAAGAATCTCTTGAACTCGCTGCCGATAATTTTCGGCGTATATCTGTTTGCGCGGGTGAACGGAAGGCCCATGGGCGAACATCTGCGGCAGGCGCTGTTTGGCACTGCTCTGGGCCCATTGGTGAGCGAGATCGCCTTCAATTTGAGCCTGCCCCTTTGGCAGGGGCTTTTCCTGGGGATGCTGGCGGGGGTTTTTGTCGGCTTTGTGATGAGCCCTTTAAGCCAACATTTTGCAAGCTTCCACATGGGCTTTAATCTTTACAATATCGGCTTTTCAGCAGGGATAATCGGAATGTTCTTTTTGGCGGTTTTTCGCAGCATGGGCATAGAGGTGCTGGCAATATCCGTAGTTTCCAGCGGCAACAACGCCATTTTTGCGCCCGCGCTGTTCTTGTTTTTTGGGTCCATGCTGGCCTTTGGTTTTTTAATAGGCGGGCGAAATCTAAAGTGCTTGGCGGCGCTTTTAAGGCAGAGCGGGCGAGGAGGACAGGACTTTCTGGAGGAGTTCGGCTTTGGAGCGGCGCTGATCAACATGGCGCTTTTAGGCATGATTTCAACGGCCTATGTCTTGGCGGTGGGCGCAGAGCTTTCAGGCCCTGCTCTTGGGGGAATATTTACAGTGGTTGGCTTTGGGGCGGCAGGTAAGCATGTCAGAAACGTTTTGCCCATAGTCTTAGGGGTGTTTTTAGCGAAGATGGTGAACATTTTCGAGGCGGATTCACCGGCGGCAGTTTTGGCAGCTCTTTTTGGCTCCACCCTTGCGCCCATAGCGGGGCATTACGGCCCTATCTGTGGCGTTCTGGCGGGGTTTTTGCACATGGCCCTCAGCATGAACATTGGCTACCTGCACGGGGGAATGAACCTTTACAACAACGGCTTTTCCGGCGGGTTCATTGCTGCGGCTCTGGCGCCGTTTCTGGATTTTATAAACGAAAGGGCCGCGCTGCGCAAAGGCAGACCCAAAGAGGGGGCAAAAAGCGCCATTGATATTGAAAATGGGAATTAATTGAAAGAATTTATGCAAAAATTATATAAAAACTGAACCAAAATGCTCTTTCTTGCGACTAAATAATTGAAAGCGTTGAAAGCGAGGTGGTGTCATTGGTTTTTTAGATGAAATCTGCACTGAAGGCTCGTTGATCAAAAAGGCGGCCGGCGGCAGCAAGATGGCCTTTGAAAGGCTGATGAGCCGCTATATTCACATCATATACGGCTATGCGCTGGCCCGGGTGGGCAACCCCCAGGACGCCCAGGATATACTGCAGGAAACGATGCTGGCCATCTGGCGTGGTCTCGGATCCTTTGAGGGGAAGTCATCCTTTAAAACATGGCTTATTGGTATCTCCCGGAGGAAAATCAGCGATCATTTCAGAAACGCCTACAAAACCGACCAGTTGCCGCTTTCTGATGCGGAGGACAATCTTTCGGCAGACGGGGGAATGGACTCTCTAAGCGAGGCGATCGACATCAAAAACGCGGTGAAGAAGCTGAGCGAGAATGAAAGAGAGCTGGTTTTTCTGATTTTCACCGCCCAGATGACTTACGCAGAGGCATCCAAAGCGCTGGAAATTCCTTTGGGAACGGTCAAAAGCCGGATGTCGGCCATAAAGACAAAGCTTAAAACACAGCTTGAAAAGGGGTGAAAGGGATGTGCAATTGCAGCGATATTCAACACATGCTGGCGGATTATCTGAACTGCGGGCTGGACCAAAGGGGCAACGCGCAGGTGGTTTTGCATCTTTCAGCCTGCAAAGAGTGCAGGGGAGAGGCTGCGTTTATGATAAGGCTGAAAAATGCCCAGGCTCAGGCCCTTGAAAGCATTCCCGATCATATTTCAAAAAACGCTTTCGAACTTATCAGCGCTGCTGAAAGGCAGGAGAGATTGCCGATTGCGGCGGCGTGCGATGCCCTTGAGCTGGTGGGCAGCGTCTTAAGGCTGGCGGCCAGCGCAGTATTTTAGCACAGGAGGAAAAGTTTATGGCAAACGATATACCCGTGAAGGAAATTAACGAGCTTCTGGATGCGGTTTCCGGAAAAATTCCAAAGATGATAGGCGGAATTATGGACACCATGTATTCAGCCGAAGCCGGGCAGAAGATGGGCCGGGCGGTAGGCTCTTTTTACAAGGAGTTGGTGGATTCGGGCATCCCGACACAGGTGGCCGTCACAATGGCCAGGGACTACATGCTCTCAATGAAGGAGATTGCAAAGAGCGTGAGAAGCACAGACGGAGATGTCAGCATTGACTGATGGGCGAGCCGGGGGCGGGATGGCGATGGTTTTACCGGCGGTGAAGCTGCTGCTCTTCCTGCTGATTTTCCTGCTGCTGCTCCCGGCGATTGCCCTTTGGTTTCTTATCAGGCTGGCGATTCACAGGCGGGCTTTCCTTCGCAGCATGAAGGCCGCCGGGATGCCGCCTGAAACTGCAAGGAGTTTTGGCAAAGAGATAAGCCCTTGGAGGTGGTTGTTTTAACATCTCCAAGGGCCGGAGGATTATTGATATGATCCCACATAATATCGGCGGAATTCCATTCCGCATGAAAGACTCTTATGACTTTTCATTCCTTAGTGATTACGGGAAGGTTTTCTGAATATTTGACCAAAATGATTCAGGCAACATCAGCTTTGGTGTGGGCGACGGAAATGAAAAATACTTTGTTAAAGTTGCGGGAGCAAAGACTGAAAAGTCATGCATTAGCACAGAAAGCGCCATTGAAACGCTGAGAGCGGCCATGCCTGTCTATGCAGACTTATCTCACCCTCGCCTGATTCAATTGGCCGATCATTTTTCATCCGATGGCCTGTATGTAGCCGTGTTCAAATGGTCCGAAGGAGACTGCCTGTTCGATCATTGGAACTTTAAAAAGTATGAGAACAGCTCAGAGTTAGCGCCAAGAGTGCGGTTTGCAAAATTGCCCCATGAAAAAAAGCTGGATGCATTTGACGCTATCTTTGATTTCCTTGTTTTTACGGAGTCAAAAGGCTATGTGGCTGTTGATTTTTATGACGGCAGCATCATGTATGATTTTCAGCAGGGCAGCGTTACAATTTGCGATATAGATTTTTTCAGAAAAAGCCCTGTCATAAATGATATGGGAGAACACTTTTGGGGGACAAAGCGGCTTAAGGCCCCTGAAGAATATATTCTGGGCGCAAGGGTTGACACGGTCACGAATGTGTTTGCAATGGGAGCGCTGCTGATGCACTTCTTTGGCTACTATACCGATGGCGAAATTCAAAAGATGTATGATGAAAAGGCTTTCTTTCCATGCAAATATGAAAGCTGGCAGATAGGCGAACCGTTGTATAAAACGGCGCTGAAGGCTGTCAGCTGCCACCGAGCCGAAAGATATGGCTCCATGAAGGATTTTCACAAGGAATGGAGCGCTCAAATTACTGCGCTGTGAGCAATAATGAAAACGGTGAGGGCTTTGTCCGCACCGTTTTTTATATCGAAAAAAGGGAAAGCTGAAAAGCTAAAACTCCCGGCAGGACTTTCTTCCCTCCAGCCAGGCGATCATGTTCAGCGCGAGGAAGTTCCAGTTTTGAAAGCCTGGAGTCATTATGGGCTCGCCGGAATCGGGGTGGTAAAATTCGTGCAGACAGCCGTTTTTCTCGATATCTTTTCCGAAGAGAAGCACAGTTTTTTCCGCCAGATCCTTTGCTTCGTCGCAAAAGCCGTATCTTTCAAGGCCGCGAAACACCATGTAATTGCTGATGCCCCAGACCGGCCCCAGCCAGTTGGATGGATTGTTGGATGCGGAAAGGTTGTACATTTTCTCCAGGCGCGAAAGCGTGCGCACGCCATACTGCGCGGCAAATGTGCGCTGATCCATGGCCCTTTCAGCCATGCGAGCAGCCCTTTCGCCCGTTGCCACGCCCGCCCAAAGGGGCATGAAGCTGCACCAACTGTCGATGCGCATCAGCACGCAGTCCCAGTCTCTGGGAGCGCCTCTGTGCAGCCAATCGCTTTCGTCAATTTCCAAAAGATTATGGTCAACTGAATAATATGTGCCGTCTCGCTCATCCCAGCAGTGCTCGTTGATGGCGCCCGAAAGCCTTGCGGCGCGCCTTTTCCACTTGACTGAGCCCTTTTCATCGCCTGAAATTTCAAGCACAAAGGCATAGGCCAAAAGCTCCCTGTAGAGCAAGCAGTTAAGGTAAATATGTCCACAGCTTCCGTTTGGCCGATAGTAGACTGAAGGATCGTTATCAATGCCGACGGCAAAGTCGTCCTTCCAGACGGCAAGGCCGGTCTTTTCGTTCATGTAATGGGTGAGGTAATTGTTTATGAAAGTTTCAATCTTGTCCAGATGGGGCCTTATCCACTGCGCGTTGCCCTCGCGCTTTATGATGGCCGCGGCATGCTGCATTATGACGGGCTTGTGGATGTTGCTTTCAAAGGGATCGTACTCCTTGTCCGGGAAACGTCGCATCATCCCTTGGGGGGTGAGGTTGATGGGCATGGCGCCGTTTTCAGGCGTATGGTCAAGGAAGTTCAGTATGCAGCCCTTTTCATGCTCTATGAACTCGCCGTAGTTTTTGCTGTCCTCCTCCACCTGAGCAAGGGCGATGCTGATGAGCCAACTATCCCAGTCCCAAAGGGCGTCGGAGTAATAGAGCCCGTCAGGGGTGCAGGGAACGGTGTGGGGATGTTTCAAAATGCCGCTGGGCTCCCTCTTCATCAACTTGCAGTTTTCAGCGATGTATTCCTTTAAAAGCCGGCAGTAGCGGTCAATCATATCACTTTTTCCATAATAAGACATATTCAAATACCTCCTATGTTGAGATTTTCTTATAATATAGCCAATGTGTCAAGCATTATGATCTTTTTTGCATTTTTGTATCTTTTGGCCGTCTTAGAAAATAATATTGTTTAAGAAAAAGAATATTTATTTGCAGGGGGCAAATAATAGGATTGAAAACGGATGCCGTGAGGCTTGAATGAAAGGCGGAAAAGAAAGTGGCGAAGGACGACAAGAAGAAGAGAGAAAACCAGAACCAAAACCAAAACCAGAATCGGAACCAGAATCAGAACCGGAATCAGAATGACAGGGAAGAAAATAAGAAGGAAC